>CP154827.1:1525000-1825000 GCA_039613835.1 Acetobacteraceae bacterium
CTCGGTACGCGCCGCCATCATGACAGCCCGTTCAGCAACGATTTGATCCGGCAAATGGTCGGCCTCACCCGCGCAACCCATACTGGCATCAAGATGGAGTTTGACGAAACCGGCCTCAGCGTAAGCCGCAATCATGTCGCAGGCTTTCTGCATGGCCTCATGGGGCGGCAGATTTTTCCACGGATTGGGACCGAGATGATCCCCACCCAAAATAACGCGCTCATGCGACAGCCCCCACGCGGTCGGCAATATTGAGGACATAGCGCCGAAAATCGGCCGGTGTCATGCCCGTATAACCACCATCCTGATTCACCTGGTTGCAGGCCGCCTCGATCAACGCGATCGTCCGGAGACGCGCTGCGCGGGTCAGGGCCGCTTCAATCACGATCGGATGCGCGGAACACACGGAAACGATACCCTGAGCCTTACCGGCATCATAGGATGCGCGAAGATTGATGAGAGGATTGTAAGTCACACCCTTACTCCTGTTTTTTTCAATGAAAGCGTCCAGCGCCGCGAAATCAGCGCGCCCTTCCATCGGTCCAAGCACGGACACGGCCAGGGCACCGCTGGCGGAAGCATAACGGAGGCTCGCTTCGACCGACTTGCCAAGATAACGGCAGGCGACATAAGTCGCGCCGAAACAGTCGCCGGCACCCGTCGGGTCAATTTCCGCGACGGGGAAGACCGGGACGGCGATACGATAGTCGCGGCTGAAGAATAGGCAGCCCTCACTTCCTTTTTTGAGAATAACCTCCGACACGCCAAGGCGGAAGATTTCCTCAATGGCGCCTTCCTCATCCGTAGCATCGGTAAGGGCCACCAGCTCATTGCCGCTGGGTAGGAAAAGATCACAGTATTTCAGGATATTCAGCATAGCGCCGCGCATACCGGGGGCGCACAGCATCTCCTTGCGTATGTTCGGGTCGAAAGAAACCTTGCCGCCTTTTCCCGCACTTTTTGCACGGCAATCATCGCTTCCTCAATCATGATGGGGGAGAAGAGTGATGAGCCCATGAGGTGAAAATGCGCGATCTGATCAAGCAGGTGATGCGCTGCCGCTGTCAGTCGCGTTTCCGAACAGGCACCGCCACGAATATTATAGACGAAATCCCGTGATCCATCGGGACGATAACGGACAAAAGCACTGCCTGTCGTTAAATTGGAGGAAAAAGCGATGGCGGAGACATCAACACCGTCGCGCTCCAGTCGTGCGATGTTCAATCGCTCGAAATCATCGTCCCCAACGCAGGAGATGATGCCGCACGGCACGTTGAGATGCGCAACCTGATCAATGAAAATCGCGGGGGCACCGGAAGGAAATGGCCCACGCAAACCCATCGTTTCCTGGAAGCCGACACCCACCGTGTCCGCGACAATTTCGACGAAGATCTCGCCGAATGTGATGATCTTCCCCCGCGTGCTCATACCGCCATATCTCCGTAACGCATCAGACCGAAATACTAAGCCTGTTTTAACGGCAAACGAAGAGCACGACCGCGAAAATCGCGATATCGTCAAGGGAAAAACGAGAATTATATCGAAATAAGTGGCTTTCCCACCCTTAACCAACGCGCCGAAACGCTTTTGAACCGGTCAAACACTGTCGCAATCGCGATCGCCGAACCGTTGCGGGACGGTAAAACGCGCGAATCACAAAATATGACACGGCGCGACACGGCCACGCGTTCCGTCAAGTCAGAAGGCAAGCGGCGTCAGCAACGGGCGCGCGGCGAATTGTGCGTCGAGATTCCGGAAAACGAGCGCCGCCATCTCAGTCCGAGTCTCCTGCGTGGCGGAGGCGATGTGGGGTTGCAGCACGACATTGTCGCATGACGTTAAAGCAGGCGGCACATGCGGCTCATCGGCGAAGACATCCAGCCCTGCCCCTTTGATCCGCTTCTCCTGAAGCGCCGAGATCAGGGCGGGCTCATCAATCACGGAGCCGCGCGCGACATTGATGAGAAACCCGTCAGGTCCGAGCGCATCCAGCACGTCCTTATTGACCACTTGCCTCGTTGCGTCCCCGCCGGGCAGGCAGAGGACAAGCACGTCGGACCAGCGGGCAATCGTGATCAGGTTGGGGTGGTAAGATAAAGGGCTTTCCTCTTTGACGCGCCGGTTATGGTAGCCAACTTCCATCCCGAAAGCCTGCGCGCGCCGCGCAATTTCAATGCCGATATCGCCCATCCCGACAATGCCCATGCGCTTGCCTTTCAGCGACGTGGAAAGTGGGAAATGATGCGTCGCACTCCAATCGCCCGCGCGGACGAAGCGATCAGCCGCGACAGTGCGACGTAACACGCCCAATGTCAGGGCAAACGCCATATCTGCAACATCGGCCGAAAGGACCCCACGCGCCGTCGTGACTTTGATCTGTCGGCGGCGACATGTTTCCAGATCAATCCGATCATAGCCCACGCCGCAGACGCTGATGATTTCCAGATTTGGCAGGGCCTCAAGAAGATCGCGTGGGGCACCGCGCGTACCATCTGTGATAAGTCCCCTTATCTTGCGCGCTGACGCACCTAAAGCCGCGATTGAATCGTAATCATGCAGGATATATTCATGCATTCGGGGCGCTTGGGCATGTGCAAATTGCGGCGCGAGGACAAGAATGTCGATAGGTTCTGCATTCATCCTGTTATAATCCTTTCACGTTGCGTCGACAGGCATCAGTGATCTGCCTGGATACAGGCGGGGAATGACCCGACTCAAATTTATGATGACCGGCACGCTGTTGCATGAAGCGGCCCTCATTATCAAGCCGGGTTGCGCGGGTAGACGCGGTTTCAGGAAGGCGATTTATCACGTTCCCGAGCGGAGATAAGTCCCCCTAATCGTTGCAACACATCATGGATCGGCTGACGGCGACCTTCTTCTATCATGACCGGCTCAGCCGGTTTGCGTGCGGGGCGTTCAGACACCTCCTCCAGTACCGCATCATGAATGATTCGCACCCGGGTCACGAACGTGGATTGATCCCTGAATCGCAGCGGGGACTGACGACCCTCGCCCGCAGGCGCCCTACCCGCCATGCTGTTGATGCGCTCCAGAAGTTGGGGAATCAGATATTGCATCTCGACCGCGGCAGGCCCGGCACAGGCGATTGTCAATGTGCCGCCCGACAATTTACGCGGCGTTGACATACGCGCCAGAGCGGGCCCAACAATATGCGGCCAATCGAGGATAATCTGCACGGCAAGGCTGGGTCGGCGTTTCAGGGCAGGGCGGGCGACAGGGTCGATCAAAGCGCCAAGCGCTCTCATCCCGAAAAAGCGCCGTGCCTCTTTTTCCGGCTGTGTTGACCCGGGACGGGTCGTCCCGGACTTGCGCGCTGTGTCGGATTTCTTCATATCGCTCGTGTGACCTTCTCTGCTGTCTCACTGCTGCTCTGGTATGATCATCACCGTCGCATCATGCCGTGGCGCGCCCTACCGGGGCAGAAGCCGGACCCCTATCACGTCTGGCTGAGCGAAATTATGCTGCAGCAAACGACGGTGGTAACGGTACATGTTTATTTTCTGAGGTTTATCGCGCGTTTCCCTTCGGTTCAAGCTTTGGCCGCGGCACCCCAGCATGATGTCCTGGCAGCCTGGGCCGGGCTTGGCTATTACAGCAGGGCGCGCAACCTGCATCTTTGCGCGCGTGAACTGGCGGCGCGCAGCGCTTTCCCCCAAACCGTCCCGGCATTGGAAGCCTTGCCGGGCATTGGGCCTTATACGGCGCGAGCCATCGCGTCCATCGCATTTGATGTGCCGGTCATCCCGGTTGACGGCAATGTTGAGCGCGTCACATCGCGGCTCTTCGCCTCCGACACACCGCTCCCCACCGAGAAGAAGCACCTTGCCACCCTTGCCGCGACATTAAATGACGACCCGCCTGCGCAGGCGCGAGCGTCTGATTTCGCGCAGGCTTTGTTCGATCTGGGCGCGACGATCTGCACGCCGCGACGCCCGAAATGCATGTTATGCCCGTGGCAAAAAGACTGTGCTGCGCACCGAGAAGGCAAAGAGGAGTCCTACCCGGTTAAAACACCTAAAAAGCAACGTCCCGACAGTTATGGCACGGCATTGATCATCCGCGGACCGGGCCCTTCTGTTCTTCTACGAAAACGGCCTGAAAAAGGGCTCCTCGCGGCGATGATGGCACTTCCCGGGAGTGACTGGGTTTCCGTTTCCGCGCCGCCTGACATCCCGCAGAAAAATGCGTCCGCCAGAACATGGATGTATCTCGGGCGGGTCAAACATGTATTTACTCATCTGACCCTTTATCTTGACGTGTACGAAGTGGAAGTCACCTCATGGACGACCGCGAGATCATCGCGCCTCGCGCCCCTCTTGGTGCCGGAGATGATTGCCGATGCGGTGGCGTGCGCGATAAAGGATCTTCCTGATCAGGCCCTTCCGAGCCTGATGCGGAAATGCCTGGCTTTGGCTAAACTGCCAGCTTGAGCCGGAAGATGGCTTGCGTTATCCAAAGCAACATCAAGAATTGAATCGCCGATATTGTTTGGACCGCCCGCCGGGCCGACGTAACCGCCTGTTATCAGGCGGATGGTAAAGGGACGATCATGCAGAATCTCGGCTTTTCCCTCCGACGTTACTGGCTGCTCGATTATTTTGGCCGTTTTGTTGATCTCGATCTTTTGCGGGATCATCTCAACACAATTAACCCCGCGCTAGGGCGCGTTCCGGGTATTTTTATGCGCGCGCCGAACCTATGCCCGAGAGATTTGAGGCGATGCTCGAGAAAGCCGTGTCCTTGCCCATGCCGCTGCCAAAAATGAAAGTGCAGATTTCATCCGGTAATCTGGCAACATTTCTGTCGCATGATGGCGCGCACCCGCGATATATGCGCAGCACGCCTGATTTCCACATCCATATGGATGCAGAGCACCCGAGTGAATGGGAACATTTCTCGCTTCTGACAGACGGCTTCCTGCGCGCCTGCGCCACTTTGATGCATGGTGACAGGATAATCATCGCTTCCGAGGCCGGGGAGGAACTTGGCCCCATGCGCCTGACAGAGGGGCATCAGATCCTGATCGGGCCACATGCCTACCCGATACGCGATAATATGGAAGTCATCGAATCATTCGACGCATCCCTTCCCCTCCGAGAGCCGATCCCACTTGATTTGGTTTCGGACGAAGAGATGCACACAGTCATCGTCTTCGCAAAACAGACCGTGCAGAGCGCAACGCCCTGAGGTCACAGATCTTCGAAGGCTTTCATGGCGCGGGCGCGCCCTTCCTTGATGTCAATGCACGGCTTTGAGTAATCTTTCCCCAATGTGATCTGCGCTTCCTTGAGGACATCTTCCGGCGCATCCCAGGGATGCTGGACGTACGCATTCGGAAGTTTTGCGATCTCAGGCACTAAATGGCGGACATAATCACCCTGACCGTCAAATTTTTCGCCCTGAAGGGCCGGGTTGAGGATGCGGAAATAAGGCGCCGCGTCGATCCCTGAACCTGCAACCCATTGCCAATTCATCGCATTTGAGGCCGCGTCCGCATCGACTAGCGTATCCCAGAACCACGTCTCCCCCTCCTGCCATTTTGTCAGCAGATGTTTGGTGAGAAGGAGCCGACAATCATCCGCACGCGATTATGCATCCAGCCTGTCTGCCATAATTGGCGCATGCCCGCATCGATAATGGGTATGCCCGTCTGGCCCTTCTGCCAGAGGCGGATCATTTTCGGCTCATGCCGCCACGCCATGTGATTGAATTGGGGGGCAGATTTGCCGTCGTCATATCGGGGCTATGGAGCAGATTATAAATGGCGAAGTCCCGCCAGGCGATTTCTGACTGAAAGCGCGCCTTCCCCCGATTGCGTTTATCCGCAATGGCGCGCCAAAAGGCTGAAAACACCTTGAAAGCCTGCCCCGCGCCATTTTTAATATTTTCAGGCGGGCAGAGAACCGCCGCGTGATATTGATGAAATCCGATATCGTCCCGCCCGAGCGCCTTACCGATGGACGCATCGATATCGCGCTCCGCCGGGCCGTAACGATAATGCGCATAGACGTCCGAAATTTCAAAATGGCGTGCAAGATGCGGCACGATCTCCCGCGCATCTCCTTCAACGATCAGCAAGTCGCCATGGTGTTGACGGAGCGAAGCGCGCAGTGACGCAATCGCATCATGCAGCCACCAGCGCGCCGCCCCGCCCATCGGACGGATTTTCGAGCCTTTATCCAGCATGAGGAGGCAGATAATGTCGCGTTTATCTTTGCAGGCTTTACTGAGCGCCGGGTGGTCGGCGAGACGAAGATCATCCCGGAAAAGCACCATGGATCTAGCCAAATTTGCGTTCCTCCAAGGGGGCATATGACGGTGCGACGACGCTTGACGGATTTCCGCGTCCCCCGCGACGCCCCTGCCAAGCGAATTATGACCAGTGGGCACAGATTTTTGAACCTGAAAAAGTAACTCCTGACATCATAAAACATTTTTTATGTCTGGTTATTTACGGAGAAACTTCATGCAAAAACTATCAACTTCAAATATCGGTCGCGGCCTTGTTGCGACGGCCATGATTCTTGCGCTTGCTGCTTGCAATACGATTGGCGGCGCGGGACGTGATGTCAGCGCGGTTGGCAATTCTGTTTCAAGCGGTGCCAACGCCGCAAAACCCTGATCTACGGCCCCCGCCCTTTTTTGAGGGCTGAAGGCTGTTAAACAGGGGTTTATCACGGCCCGAGAGCATCTTCTGTGTTCGGGCTGGTTCGCGTCGATAGTTTATCCCGCCCACAAGGCGGAAAATCTTTTCCGATGCGAAAAGGGCGGGGCACGTAAGTCCTGCCCCGCGGAAGCGCCCCTCCATCAGGGAATCGCGATCTCGTCCCCCGTCATTTTCCGATCGGCAAAATGTGAGAAGCGCGTCGCAGTCCTTGCAAGGCGGCGCAGGATCCCGTCGTCAAAATCTCGCGCTGTGCGAAGTTTTGCTTTTTAGAAGGGGTAAACTCTCCGCCACGAATACGTGCGATCCCCCACCAGATGAATAAGTTTCCGCTGCCTGTCATTGTTCCCATTGACAAAAGTGAAACAAGGGGTGCGGGGTGGTCCTTGTAAAACCCCGCACGAAGCCTTAATTAAAATCTCGCGCTATGCGAAGTTATGCGCAAAATTTTGTTCTCGGGGCGGGGTGAAGTTCCCAACCGGCGGTAGGTGCATCACGCACAAGCCCGCCAGCGCCTGGGTCCGCCCAGGGTCAAGCAGATCCGGTCAAATTCCGGAGCCGACGGTTAAAGTCCGGATGTGAGAGAATACGCAAGGGGAAGCCGCGTCCGGCGTTGAGGATGACTGCCCTTTCGTTTTTTCGCCCTGCAGAATAAATTTCTGTGTTTGAAGGGCTTAATTATGACCGAACAACATAATATGGCCGCGCCAGCGCATGGCGCCTCGTCTGATGACGCGCCATTGGCATTAGGGGCCATTGCCGACGCATTTGACGCGGCGATCACGGAAGCGGCGCGCTTCATGGGGGCAACGGCACCCAACCCCCCGGTAGGGTGCGCCCTCCTTGACCGCCAGGGACAGATCCTCGCCATCGCCGCGCATCAACAGGCAGGCCAGGCACATGCGGAGCGGAAAGCTCTGGATCTCGCCCGTGCAAGTGGCAAATTTGAGAAGATTCACACGGCCATTGTCACCCTGGAACCATGTAATCACTTCGGTCACACCCCCCCTTGCGCCAAAGCCCTCCTTGCCAGCCCCGTCAACCATGTGTGGATCGGCGCGGAGGACCCGAATGCGCTGGCGCGCGGCGGTGCCGACGCGTTACGCGCCGCGCCGAACGGCATAAATGTGCGTTTCGCGCGGGAGGAACCAACGCTTGCTCCGCAGGCTTCGCGCGCCATCGCCTTGTCAGCGCCATTCTCAAAGGTGCAGCGGGCGGGCAGGTGCTTCATCACCATCAAACAGGCCCTTGACCATGTCGGGTTCATGCGCCCGCCACCGGGCCAGAAGACGTTTACATCCCCGTCATCCCTCACTTTGGCCCATTATCTGCGCCGCGCGACCGACGCCATCATCACCGGCGCCGGGACGATCCTGAGCGATAAGCCGCTTTTTACCGTGCGGCATGTCCCGGATCATCCGATGCGGCGACGTATCCTCGCAATTTGCGATCGGCGTGGGGTTATCGGGCCGGATATTCGTGAGTTCTATGAGCAGCATGGTTTTGAGACATGGGTGAGCCATGACCTCACTGAACTCCCCGCGCAGCTGGCAAAAGCCGGCGCCTTATGGGCGCTGGTTGAGGGCGGCCCCCGCCTCACAACGGCCTGCGAGTCCCTCAATTTGTGGGACGAGTGGTTGACAATCCGCACCGCGCCAGGCCGGGAGGATGAGGTGCATCTTCGCGCTCCTGATGCGTCTCCGACCGCCCTGCTTCCACCTTTCTTCGCCCCATCAACAGTCGCGCCAGCACAGTCACCTTAAAGGCACAATTTATGTTTTCCGGTATCATCGAAAATCTTGGCTCTATTCTATCTGTCACGCCCAAACCGGACGCCCGGATTTTTACCATTGAGACGGGCTTTTCCGATCTCAGTCTCGGTGAAAGCGTCGCCGTGAATGGTGTCTGCCTGACGGTAACAGCGTTTCAACCTGATGGTCGGGCGACGTTTTTCGTCAGCACGGAAACGCTGTCACGCTCAGCGCTTGGAGCGGTGATGCAGGGCCATAAAGTCAATCTTGAGCGCGCCTGCACGCCAACAACGCGTCTTTCCGGCCATATTGTGCAAGGGCATGTCGATGCGGTCGGTCACATCACCAGACTGGATCAAAATGGCGACGTCTATGATCTGCGAGTCAGCATTCCTGAATCATTGCGCCGTTATGTGGTGGAAAAAGGCTCGATCGCACTGGATGGTATCAGCCTGACTGTCAATCAGGTCGGGAAGGGCCCTCAGGACACGGCCGAGATGGCCCTGATGATCATCCCTCATACCTGGCAGCACACGGCCCTCTCGGGAAAGCAGGTCGGAGACGCGCTGAATATCGAGGTGGATATCCTCGCGAAATATATTGAGTCGCTCACGCGCCATGAGGTGAAATCGTGAGCAATCGCGCGATCACCCCGCCGGGCCGGAAGATGGTGCCCCTCCCGCCTGCTCTCGCAGCGTCACTGAAGGCTTTTCGGGAGGGTCGTCCCGTCATCATGGTGGATGACGCCTTGCGGGAGAATGAGGGCGACCTTGTCATCGCCGCAGAATTCGCCAATGCGGAGGCGATTAATTTCATGGCACTCCATGGTCGAGGGCTGATCTGCCTTGCATTGGAAGAGGCGCAGATCCGCCATCTCGACCTCCCCATGATGCCGCGTCGCGGGCATGACCCGCGCGGCACCGCTTTCACCGTCAGTATCGAAGCGACAAATGGTATCACGACCGGGATTTCAGCCGCGGACCGCGCACGCACGATTCAGCTTGCCGCCGCGCCGGGTACGAAGCCGGCGGAGATCAGCACACCTGGCCATGTTTTCCCCCTGCGTGCCCATCCCGGTGGGTGCGTTGCCCGACCCGGACATACAGAGGGCGCGATTGACTTGGCCCGCCTCGCCGGACTGAACCCCGCCGCCGTTATTTGTGAAATCATTGATGAAGATGGCACAATGGCGCGCCTGCCTTCATTGAAGAAGTTCAGTGAAACCCATCATATCCCCCTCATTGCCATTGCTGACCTCATTGCCTGGTGTGAGGTAAATGGGCGGGATGCCGTCGCATCCGCACCGCGTTCATCATCGTCCGAGCGGGAAGCAGCGTCGCCCGTCACGATAATCGCTGACGCGGCGCTGCCAAGCGCTTTCGGCGGGACGGATCTGAAAGTCAAAGCCTTCCGCGCCGATGACGGGCAGGAACATCTCGCTCTGATCAAAGGTGATCTGCAGAAAGCCGGATGCCTGGTGCGTATCCACTCTGAATGCGTCACAGGCGATGCGCTCGGCTCCCTCCGATGTGATTGCGGTCCCCAATTAAGGGAGGCGCTGGCACGCATCCGGGATGCCGAACATGGCGTGCTGATTTATCTTCGGGGGCAGGAAGGGCGCGGGATCGGCCTTGCCAATAAGATCCGCGCCTATGCCTTGCAGGATGAGGGCGTTGATACGCTGGATGCGAACCTCCGCCTCGGCCTGCCCGTCGATTCACGAAATTGGGAAATCGCGGCGGCCATCCTGAAGACACTCGGCGTGCATGACATTACCCTGATGACAAATAACCCGGCAAAACGTGATGGTTTGACCGTGCTGGGCATTTCAGTCGCCAGGATTGATCAGCTCATGGTCGGGCTTAACCCGTTCAACCGCGATTACCTCACAACAAAACGCACCCGCATGGGGCATGCGCTCGATACGGCACCTGAACGCTTTTTGAGGGATGTCTCAACCGAGATATGGGCGCGACATCGTCAGGATTGAAGGACGTCAGAACGCGTCGCACGCAAAGTGAGATGAACGGAACTTCAAAGCTTTCAAGAGGAGACTAAACATGGCCACACACATCCCCCAACCGCCCGACTTAACATTCGAAACGCCCCCGCGCCTCGCAATATTGGTGAGCCGCTTCAATACGGAAGTGACGGGTGGTCTGCGCGAGGGTGCCGTGACATGCCTTGCCGAGCGTAATATTCACAATGTCGATATTTACGACGCACCAGGGGCGTTCGAATTGCCGATCATGGCGCAGGCCCTTGCACGTCAGGCGCAATATGATGGAGTGATCTGCCTCGGATGCGTCATTAAAGGCGATACGGCGCATTTCGAGTTCATCAGCCTCGGCACCACGATCGGGATCATGAACGCGCAACTCGCCACTGGAAAGCCCATCTCCTTCGGTGTCCTAACAACCTATCATAATGACCAGGCCGTCTCCCGGTCACGCGACGACATCCATAATAAAGGACGGGAAGCAGCGGCAGCCTGTCTGGAGACGATCGCCTTCCTCCGCCAACAATCGGAAAATACGTGATCGACACGCCGTGCGAGGGCGGGAGAACTTCGCTTTCGGCATAATGCTCTGATTTGACGTTTATTCAAAGCTCATGTGATATCGCGTGGCAACGCGATGTCATGCGTTGACGTAGCGGGCCCGTATCGCGCGTTCCTCCAGGATAGGTTGACGCGACAGGCTTGCCATATTGTTCCACCGCCGCACATCGCCTCGCGCGGCGCATAAGAGATAGGAATTTCCGTCCATGTTTGCCGCCATGCTTCGACAGCTCGTTTCATTCAGCGCGCGCCGCGCCCTTATCGTCTTGCTCTGCGCCGTGATCCTGCTGGCTGGCAGCCTGTTTGTCACCGTCAAAAAGCTTGGTGTCACGACGGATACGGATGAGATGTTCGCCCGGTCGTTGCCCTGGCGACAGCACAATGACACAATCAACCGGCTCTTCCCGGGCAATGACGATCTGATGGTCGCCGTCATTAAAGCCCGCATCCCGGAGGAAGGTCAGGCAACCGCACGGGCCCTCGCGCAAATTCTCTCGGCCCAGCATGATAAATTCCGCTTCGTCCGGCTGCCGGATGATGACCCTTATCTCCGCCAGCATGGGTTGCTCTTCCTTGAACCACCCGCGCTGGAATCCCTTCTCAATAATATTGTCGCCGCCCAGCCTTTTATGGGGACCCTCGCCGCGGACCCGGCAGCCCGCGGCCTTTTCAACGCGCTCGGCATGATCGGCGAGGGCCTGGCGCATGGTGAAACCTTGCCCGGCAGCATGACGCCGCAACTGAACGGCTTTGCCACAGCCCTGCAACGCGCGGCGGAGGGACGTCCCGCGAGCCTGTCCTGGCAACGTTTATTGACGCCGGGGACGGCGGACATGACCGGGCAATATCAATTTGTCGTCACCAAACCTGTGCTGAAATATAATAATTTACAGCCAGGGGGTGAAGCCAGCGACGCCATCCATGAGGCGGTTGCGAAACTGCCCTTCGTCAAGTCCGGTGATGTTTCCGTCATGATCACCGGCCCGGTACAGCTCAGTGATGAGGAATTTGCGACGGTCGCGCAAGGTATGGGTATCGGGCTGATCACCTCCCTCATCCTCGTGGCGTGCTGGCTGTTTTTCGCGGTGCGCTCACCGCGCGTCATTATTCCGATCCTCATCACGTTGATTTACGGACTGCTGATAACAACCGGTTTCGCCGCCATCGCTGTAGAGCGCCTCAATCTGATTTCCGCCGCTTTTGCGATATTATTTGTCGGGATCGCCGTGGATTTCGCGATTCAGTTTTCCGTGCGCTTTCGCGCGCAGGAAGTCGCCGGCACAGAGGGCAACGTACTCGTCACCGCGCTCGGGGCAACGGGGTTTGAGACAGGGCATCAGATATTAGTGGCGGCTCTAGCGACCGCAGCCGGGTTTCTGGCTTTTGTGCCCACAAATTTCGTCGGTGTCGCGCAATTGGGATTGATCGCGGGCATTGGCATGTTGATTGCCTTTTTATGCACGATGACGATTTTACCCGCATTGCTCGCCTTGTGTCGCGCCCGCTCCGGCGTGACAGAGACCGGGTTTCAGAATATGGCGGGTTGCGACCGCTTCCTGCGGCGTTACCGTAAATCGGTGATCTCCGGCTTTGCGATCCTCGCTGTGATCGGCATCGTGCTGTTGCCGCGCCTTTATTTTGATGCGGACCCACTCCATACGAAAAACCCCCATACGGAAGGGATGCGCGCCCTTCATGCGCTTCAAGACGACCCACGCTCTTCCCTTTATTCAGGCGCGCTCGTCGCCCCGAATCTGAAAATTGCGGGAGAATGGGTCAAGGTGTTCGACGCGCTTCCCACAGTGGATTCCGTGATATGGCTGGGGATGTTCATCCCCACGCAGCAGGGTCAGAAGCTCGCCATGATTCGCGACACGGCTGCCATTATGTTACCCACCCTTGTCGGCGTAACGCCCCTATCCCCTCCAAGCGCGGCGGATCTGCGGGAAGCCGCACGACAGGCGGCGGAAAACCTATCAATCGTCCTGAAGGAGAAGCGCCCTGATGACGACCCGCTTCTGCGCATCCAGAAAGCGCTTACCCGACTTGCGACAGCGCCCGACACAACACTCCTTGAGACGAACGACGCGCTCACGCGGTTTTTGCCAGAGCAGCTTCAGACGCTGCAATCCTCCCTGCAAACGGATGAGGTGACACTCGACAGTTTGCCCAAATCATTGGCTGAAAATTACGTGACACCGGACGGGAAGGCGCTTCTGACCATCCAACCCAAATCACGCATTACCTCTAACGAAGCCCTTTATCGCTTTGTTGAGGACATGCAGCGCGTCAATAAGGATGTCGCAGGCACGGCCGTCGAAGTCGTGGGCAGTGCCCAGACAATGATTCACGCTTTCACCGATGCTGCCATTTACGCCATCATCATGATTGCGCTGATCCTCTTCGTGATATTGCGGCGCCTCCTGGATGTCGCGCTCGTTTTAGCGCCGTTGCTCCTCTCCGCGCTTCTGACGGTCATCATTGTTGTCTCCGTGCCGATCACGCTAAATTATGCCAATATCATCGCCTTGCCGCTGTTGCTGGGCGTCGGTGTTTCATTCAATATTTATTTTGTCATGAACTGGCGGGAAGGCGTCAAATTCCCGCTTGCCTCCCCGACAGCGCGCGCTGTGCTCTTCTCAGCCCTGACGACCGGGACGGCGTTCGGCTCACTCGCCGCGTCGCAACATCCGGGCACGGCCAGTATGGGTATCCTGCTGCTGCTTTCACTTGGATGCACCTTATTGGCGACTCTCATCCTCGTCCCGGCCCTCCTCCCCCGGCGTGCGATTGATGATTGACACACCTCCCGGGCAATGGGCGGCGGATAAAAAAACGGGGCGCCGCAGCGCCCCGTTTTATTTGGCCTTCAAAAGACCTCTTGGATGAAAAAGATCAGTTATTCATCGCCTCAAAGAAGTCACCATTATTTTTACTATATTTGAGTTTGTCGAGCAGGAATTCCATAGCGTCCATTGTGCCCATCGGGGCGAGGACACGCCGCAGCACCCACATTTTCGACAATGCAGAGCGATCCACAAGCAGCTCTTCCTTACGTGTGCCTGACTTGGTGATGTCAATCGCCGGGAAGGTGCGCTTATCGGCCAGTTTGCGATCAAGGATAAGCTCGGAGTTACCCGTGCCCTTGAATTCCTCAAAAATGACCTCATCCATGCGGCTTCCCGTATCGATCAAAGCGGTCGCGATGATGGTCAGGGACCCGCCTTCCTCAACATTACGGGCGGCGCCGAAGAAACGTTTGGGCCGCTGAAGGGCGTTGGCGTCGACACCACCTGTCAGCACCTTACCCGATGAGGGCACGACCGTATTGTAGGCACGCGCCAAACGGGTGATGGAATCGAGCAGAATGACAACGTCGCGCTTATGTTCAACAAGGCGCTTGGCTTTCTCAAGCACCATTTCCGTAACCTGCACGTGTCGCGTCGCGGGCTCATCAAAAGTGGAGGAAACAACTTCACCCCGCACGGAGCGGGCCATATCCGTCACTTCCTCTGGACGCTCATCGATCAGAAGAACGATGAGGAACACTTCCGGATGATTGGCGGAGATGGACGCCGCGATGCTTTGCAGCATCACTGTCTTACCCGTGCGAGGCGGCGCGACGATAAGCGCGCGCTGGCCTTTACCGATCGGTGAGACAAGGTCAATCACACGCGAGGTAAAGTCGCGCTGGTCCTTCTTGCCCTTGCCATTTCCGTTGCCGTTAGTTTCTATCGCACCGACATGCTCAGACTCCATTTTAAGGGGCTGGGTCGGGAAAAGCGGCGTCAGATTATCGAAGTTGATCCGCTGACGGACGGAGTCAGGACTTTCAAAATTGATCGCATTGACCTTGATGAGCGAGAAATAACGCTCACCATCTCGTGGTGCGCGAATCTGACCCTCAACCGTGTCCCCGCCGCGCAGACCGTAACGTCGCACCTGGGCGGGGGAGATATAGATATCATCAGGGCCCGGGAGGTAATTTGCCTCGGGAGATCGCAGAAACCCGAAACCGTCGGGAAGAATTTCGAGCGTCCCTTCACCAAAAATTGCCTGATCATTATCCGCCAGAGTCTTCAGAATGGCGAAGATAATGTCCTGCTTTCGCATGGACGAGGCGTTCTCGATCTGAAGTTCTTCAGCATCGGCTAAAAGGTCGGCTGGTGATTTCTTTTTAAGTTCAGCAAGATGCATGGATGCGCCTTAATGGGCTGATGGAAGACGGAGCATAGCAGCGGGTCGCGCCATGATCGGAATGGCCAATTGACGGTGATAATCGGCGGCCCGGATGACATCTGCTTTGCACAGAGATTAAGGCACGCGTTATCGGGGATTATGTCAAAGGGGACCGCGCGGCCGATCGACCGGCGGCTACCAAATTCACGTAACCTACTTGGCATGATTTGTCAACCATTCGACAGTGGTAAGAAATGTGTCTGACGTAACTTTCCCAAGCGTGATCTGACGACACCCACTCGGGACTTAAGTCCAAACATCGCGGGAAGATGTTGCGGCGTTAAACCATAATCACGTGCGACAGGCTGCATCGGCTTGTATCGACGCGAATGTGCGCGATATAATGGTGTTTGCTTTACCTTGATCCGCAGCTTTTTGCTGAATTTCGGCGCCCTCAACGAATCATCACATGCGTGAGGGGTCAGCATTAGCGTCGATGGCGGCATTTTTACCTGATGGGATGGTTCTTTTCACCGGCGTCAGACCCAAGCGCCTCCCGACGTCGCCTCATCTGCTCCTGATGCGCTGGGCCTGATATTTTTCAGCGCACCCCTATTTCCGCGCAGCTCGATCAAGGCGAAGCACCACATCGGTGAGGCGGGATTTCGCACCCGCCGACACCATTGCGGCATGTCAGAAATCGAACTGCGCGTCAGACACCGTCACGGCTTGAATGCGCGTTGATCTGTTGCAGAACAGCCTCCGCCACTTCTTTATAACGCAAAGCCGCTTCCCCGTCCGGCGCGGCCATGATGATCGGTTCACCCGCGTCACCACTCTGGCGGATCTCCCCGAGGAGCGGTATTTCCCCGAGGAAAGGAAGGTGACTTTCCGCCGCTGCCTCGCGCGCGCCACCGTGACTGAAAAGCTCGGTGCGATGATGACAATGCGGGCAACAGAAATAAGACATATTCTCCACAAGGCCGAGGATCGGCACGCGGAGTTTCTGAAACATCGTGACGCCTCTGCGCGCATCGAGCAAAGCGATGTCCTGCGGCGTCGAAACGATGACAGCGCCTGCCAATGGCAGTTTCTGCGCGATCGATAATTGCGCATCCCCCGTCCCCGGCGGCATGTCAATCACCGTTACATCCAGATCGGGCCACGCAACATCATTGATGAACTGATTGATCGCGCCCATGACCATCGGCCCTCGCCAGATCACGGCCTGTTCCTCATCCACCATAAAGCCGATCGAGATCGCCTTAACCCCCCAGGCATCGATCGGGATAATTTTGCCGTCACGAATTTCCGGCCTGCCCCGATGGCCCAACATGCGAGGCAGGGAAGGGCCGTAAATATCGGCATCAAGCATCCCTACCCGCAAACCTTTCTGCGCGAGACCGACGGCGATATTGATGGCGGTCGTTGATTTACCGACCCCACCCTTGCCAGAAGCCACCGCGATGACCGCGCCAAGACGCGCAATGACGGCCGCGCCTTCCTCATCATCCTGATTTTTCGCAGAACCGTCCGCCAGGGCGAAAGGCCGGTGTCCACCGCCCTGACGCGGCGCCCGCCCGCCCTGCGCAGCACCTTCCGGACGGTGCGTCGTCAGGATGATCGTGGCCTTCGTCACGCCCAGAGCCTTCTCAAGCGCGGCTTCGATACGTTGCACGATGGCGCCGATGCATGGCGCGGCCTCACGCGCTGTCTGCCAGGTGACAAAAACATGGCCATCATCGAGGCGTGCCGACGCAATGGCGGATAATTGCAAGAGCTCACCAACCCCAAGCGCCTGGCACATCTCATCGATGACCGATCTCACCTGCGGGAGAATTTCCTGAGTGAAAGAGGATTTATCTGACGTCATGGCTTGCATCACTTTTCAACAGCATGGTTGCCCGCTATACCGCCCTGGGTCAGAAAATCAAGATTTCGCCAGGTTGCGCGCCGCGCGGTTTAAACCATGGACGCGCGCCTTCTCTTTAAGCCACGATGAGACAAGGGTGCAAATGAGTTCCGACGCCAATCGGATTGATAAACGCAAACGCCGCGACTATCGCGTCGATGCGCTTCGTGGCCTTGCCCTGTTGATGATGTTGACAGACCACGTTTATTCCGACTGGCTGAACTGCCTGACCATGCGCAATTTCGGCTTTGCCGATGCGGCGGATATTTTTGTCCTGCTGGCAGGTTACGCCTCCTACCTCGCTTACGGGCGGCTGACTATGCGCCCACCTCCCGCCGGGGGGTGGCGAGTCGCCATTCATCGTATCGTGACGCGCTGCTTGCGGCTTTATCTCTTCCAACTCATCCTGCTGTTTTTCTATATCGCCCTGACCCGTCTCTGGCGCCTTGAGTGGGATGTGCCGATCGATTTTCTGGAGCCGGAACTCAGCCACGGATTTGATTGGCTTCTGGCCGTCGTGACCCTCCAGGCCCTGCCTGACATGGTCAATATTCTGCCCATCTATATATTGTTCCTGCTCAGTTTCCCGATGATGTTCTGGCTGTTGCGGCGGTCTCCCTATCTTTTGCTGGCAGGAAGCTTCGCCCTCTGGGCGCTTGTCAATCTGGACCCTGCGATCAACCTCCCCAACGTCATTGATTCCGATGGATGGTATTTTGACCCGTTCGCCTGGCAATTCATTTTCGCCATCGGTGTGCTGCTCGCCGTCATGGTGCACCGACGGGGCGGCAATCTAACCGTTTCGGGGCGCTTCCGCGGTCTTTGCATCGCGGTGCTCATTATCGGGATCATTGAGTGCTTCCCCTATAAACTCTATCATTTGCCGGATCTCCGGCTGTTTCACCTCCGGGCCCTTGCCGATAAATCAAGCCTGGGGCCCCTGCGAATCATGGATGTTCTCGCGATTTTCATTCTGGTGCAGAGTTCCAACTGGTGCACACGATTTGCATCTTCCTCCCTGGGGCAGATCCTCGCCGTGATGGGACGGCACTCTCTGGAGGTTTTCTTCCTTGGCACAGTGCTTGATCTGATCATCCGCCTCGGCATGGCAACATTCGGCACGCACTGGCCGCTCCAGCTTGCGTCGAACCTCGTCGGGTCCCTCTGCGTATATGGATTGGCTGTCTGGCTTGATCATCATAAATATGAGGCAGCCTTGATGGAGGGGAAAAGCCGTGCCGAGATTTCCGGCCGTGATAACGCGTCAGCGCGTCAAGATGACTGACATGGAATGAGATTTTGCGTTACCCTCCCCGCATGAAAGCGCAATACGGCATCACGATCTCGCTCCTGTCCTGCCTGACTCTGATGACGGCCCAACCGGCTTCCGCCGAGGCGCCTGAAAAACCAGCGCCCGAACAGCCAGGTGACCCCGAGAATGGCAGTCTCGCCACCCTCGCAGACCGCCTCCTGCCCCAGGTCATGAATGTCTCTGCCTCCGCATCCATCCATCCGGGGGACACATCGGAAACCTCACCGGATGAGGGAGGTCCGGATAGCGGCCCGGATCAAGGCCCGCAAATCCCGAAAATTTGCTCCCGGCTCACCGTTGGATGAGTATTTCCACGATTATATGAAGCAGAAAACCGCGCCGGACGCCCCCCGCGCGCGGGAGATGTAGGCCCAGGGTTCAGGCTTCATCATGTCTTCTGACGGCATTATCGTGACAAATGAGCATGTCATCCATAATGCGGACAAGATTTCCGTCACACTTCAGGATGGCACGATCCTCCTCGCGCATATTATCGGACGTGATCACCGGACGGACCTCGCCGTTCTGCGCGTCAAGCCGGACGGCAAACTGCCCGCCGTCACTTTTGGTAATAGTGATACCGCCCACACGGGCGACAAGGTCGTGGCGATCGGCAATCCTTTCGGATTATCCGGAACCGTCACAAGCGGCATCATATCCTCCCGCAGTCGCGATATTCATCACGGCCTTTATAATGATTATCTCCAGACGGATGCTGCCATCAATCGTGGGAATTCCGGCGGTCCCCTCTTTAATATGGCAGGAGAGGTTATCGGGATTAATACCGCGATCTTCAGCACGGGCGGCGGGTCAATCGGCCTCGGTTTTGCCATCCCGGCCAATGATGTGCTGCCCCGGTCCTGCAGCAACTCATCAAGGATGGTCATGTAACGCGCGGGTGGCTCGGCGCTCAGCTTCAGGATGTCACGCCTGAAATCGCGAAATCTCTCAACCTCAAATTACAGGAAGGCGGCTTGATCGCGGAGATCAAAAAAGGCGGCCCGTCGGCCGCAGCGGGTCTGAAAACCGGTGACGTTGTGACAGAGATTGACGGTCAGACCGTCAATATCGGGACACTCGCCCGCCTCATCGCGGCGCGTCAGCCTGGCGGCCGTGTGAAGTTGGACTATAAGCGGGATGGTCAGTCCCATGAAGCGACCGTGACGATCGGCAAATCGCCCGAAAAGCCGGATATGCCGCCCGCCGGCACGTGGGAGGCCAAACCGAAAAACATCACGTTGGCCGATCTGGGGCTGGGCATCATGGCGTTGGATGAAGATCTGAGGAAGTCCCACGACATTCCCGATTCGCAGCGCGGCATCATGGTGATATCCGTCGCGCCGCACAGCACGGCAGCAAAACGTGGCATTGCGGTTGGCGATTTCATCCTTCAGGTGCAGAAAGTCGAGATCGACTCCCCCGCTGCTTTCGCCCATGAGATTGACCGCCTGCGGGACCAGAAGAAAAACATCATCCTCATCCTGATACAATCGAAAGACGGCATCAGTTGGGTGGCGCTTGCATTGCATCAGGCTCTCCCGTGAATCTAAGCGCAATCCACCATCAGCCAGACGATCACAACGGCGCGGGACCAGATTGTCGGCGCCATCATCGGTGCTTTATTCGGGACGGCTGCGGTCACGCTTCGGCTATTTTATGGGCATTACTGGCTGGTCTTCGCCGCCTCCCTCACGCCGATCGCTTTTATCGCCTCCGTAAGGCCCAGCCTGCGCTTTGCGGGTGTGACGCTGATGATCAGCTACCTCATGCCCTCACATGGCAACCCTTACTGGCCGCTGACACAGGGACTGGCCTCCATCTTTCTGGGCGTCGTGGTCTCGATTATTGTCTCTTTCCTCGTGCTACATGCCAGCGCCCGTCGACGTGCCTTCACCACAGCCTCCCGCATGTTCCGCGCCCTTGATGCGCTCCTCCAGGCCGCTTTGACCCATCGTCAGGATTGGGCAGGGCTTGAAGCGATGAATGATCAGGCAGCCAAGCTTCAACTCGTGCTGAATGAGTGTCTGGAGGAGGCCAACCGTGAAAATCTGGACATGCTGGAGCGCCGCCACCCCATATTGAGCGTCCTGCCTGCTTTGATGCGCCGAATGCGGAGCGATACCATGTTGGTGGCGCGCGCCATCAATATCGGTAAGAGGCGCAGCGGGATGAATGACATGCGCGGCGAGCTGCGTCATGGCTTGAGCCACGCTTATCGCGCTTTGGCGCGGCGGTGCGAATTGCTTTCAGCGGGGAAAGGCGGCGAAATGCTCGAGCGACCCCGACGCAATGAAGTTCTCAGCCATCTGCCGCTCCTCGGCCCGGATGCCCTGCCGGAAATGCATTTCGTTTTTTCCTTCCTGCGGGAAGATCTGCGTCAGGCGGCCGATGTCCTCATGAGTTCCAGCGATAAAACGGCTGACGATCTCCGCCATTTGATGCAACGCTGAAACGAAACGCTGTGGGCCGGAAAGGCCGCGAGGTTGATCGTCCTCAGAATCAGGTTACACTTCCGGTATGCCTTTCAGCCGGATAGCGCTTTTTTGTGCGCTGCCGCTCTGGCGGGGCATTTGTCGGGGGGTTTGAAATAATTTCGGCAGACGTACCGCATGGATGGCATGACGCGACGCACGCAGACCTGCGATTTGAAGTTGCACGAAAAAAACATTTGATGTCAGGGGCCATGATGATCAGTCGCGAGACATTGCGCCACCTCCCTTAAAACGTTGCAGGGCCTGCTTATGATCCGTCCGACGTCACACCGGGCATCGTGCATTTTGGTGTTGGCAATTTTTTCCGTGCTCATCTGGCCGTCTATATCGATGACGTTATGGGTAAAACCGGCGCACATGACTGGGGCATTATCGGTGTCGGCCTGACCTCCGGCGCCAGCAAAGCGCATGGATTCAACGCGCAAAGCGGCCTTTATACCCTGACAGAAGCCGCCCCGGACGGCACGGAACCTGTCGCATCATCGGCGCCATGTGCGCGCCTATCTGCACGCGCCGGAAAAGCCAGATGAAGTGCTAGCCGCCCTCGCGGCACCTTCAACACGTATCATATCCATGACCATCACGGAGGGTGGCTATAATATCGATGAGATGACCGGGCTCTTCCGACTTGATGCGCCCGCGATCAGGCAGGACCTCGCGGACCCGCATCATCCTAAAAGCTTTTTCGGCTATGTTGTTGAGGGGCTGGCCCGCCGCCGGGACACGGGCGGAAAGGGTGTTACCGTGCTCTCATGTGACAATCTGCGTCATAATGATGATGTCACCCGAAAGGCCATTCTCAGTTTTGCCGAAACGCGGGATGCCGGCCTCGCCCGCTGGATTGCTGAGCATGTGACTTTGCCCAATGCGATGGTGGACCGCATCACGCCCAGCATGGATGATGCTACCAAGCAGCGCCTTAATAAAGCGAGTGACCTTGAAGATGACATGCCGTTGATCGCGGAGAGCTTCACCCAATGGGTGGTGGAGGACCGATTCGCGACGGGTCGCCCCCGTTTCGAGGCGGTTGGCGCACAATTGGTTGACGACGTCACCCCCATGAAAATCTGAAACTCCGCATCCTCAATGCATCGCACATTTTTCTGGCCTTTATGGGGCTCCTCAGCGGATATGAGACGATTGATGAAGCCCTCGCCGATGACGCGCTGCGCGATGTGGTGACACGTTTCCTCAATGAGTATGTGCTGACCGACATTGAGGCACCCGCCAATGTCGATCCGGAGGCTTATAAGGAGACGGCGCTGGAGCGTTTCTCGAACAGCGCGATGGGTGATCAGACTGTGCGTGTCGGCGGAGATGGCGCGTCGAAGATCCAGGCGTTCTGGACGGAAACAATGCGCCGTCGCCTGCGGAAGAATCTGCCGGTCGATATCCTCGCTTTCGGCGCTGCAAGCTGGTTGGAAGCGCTGAAAGGCAAGGGTGAAAACGGGAAGAGCTACCAACTCTTTGAGCCGAGCCTGACGGAAGGTGACTGGGCACGCATTCGCAGTAACATTTTCTCCGACGTGTTTGAACTGAGTGCATTTGACGGGTGGCGCGATGTGGGTGACCAGATCTTTTTCGATAAACTCGTGTTTTATCGTGAAGTCCTGCGCAAAAAGGGTTTCCGTACCGCACTATCTTTGCTGTAAAGCCGACATATTATGAGAGTCTGCCAGCCAGGCAGGCTTGCGCCATGCGCGCATCCATGGATCACGGGGCGGTGCGCGCCGACAGGGGCGGTGTCACAACGCGAATAAGTAGCGCGAAAGCGATACGAGCAAGGGAGATGAAAATCGTGTTTAGACGCGACATCCTGAAATTAGGTGCAGGCGCATCCGTACTGAACCTGACCGGACTGAAAAAAGCTTTCGCAAAAGATCCGGCTGCCACGACCCGTTTCGACGCCAATACCGTGCGGGAAAAGGCGCGCAAACTTGCGCGTTCCGCCTATGCCGCGCCGGCCCAGACCCTGCCGACACAGATCAATAACCTCAATTTCGACCAGTTTCGAGGCATTGAGTTCAGATCAGAGCGCGCCCTTTGGGCGGAGGATGATCTCTATTTCGATGTGGAATTTTTCCCGCGTGGGTTCCTCTACCGTCCGAAGATCCTCATGAATGAGGTGATTGACGGTGAGACGCACCCCATCGCCTATGACCCTGACATGTTCAAATATCAGGACCAGCAATTGCGCGTGACGGATGATCTCGGATTTTCCGGCCTGCGCCTTCGGTGCCCGCTCAATAAGGATGATATGAAGGAGGAATGCGCGGTATTTCTCGGCGCATCCTATTTCCGGGCTGTGGCCAAAGGGCAGAATTACGGCCTTTCCGCACGTGGTTTCGCCAATGGTACCGGTGACCCGAAGGGGGAGGAATTCGCGCTCTTCCGGGAATTCTGGCTTGAAAAGCCGCAACCTGGTGTCAAAAGCGTCGTCATCCATGCGTTGATGGACAGCCCCTCCGTCGTGGGCGCCTTCCACTTCACGATCAAACCGGGCGATACGACCGTCTTTGACGTTCAGACGAGTTTTTTCCCGCGGGAGAATATCAACAAAGGCGGGATCGCGACGCTGACCGGCATGTTCTATTTTGACAGTAATAACCGGCACCATGTCGATGACTGGCGTCCGGGCGCGCATGATAGTGAGGCGCTTCAGATGTGGACGGGCGAGCGACAGCAGCTTTTCAGGCCCCTGAACAACCCGATCGACCTGCAATTTTCAGCTTTTCATGACGTCAACCCGCAGGGATTCGGGCTGATGCAGCGCCGTCGGGCTTTTCGTGATTTTGAAGATCTCGCCCTGTTCTATGAAAAACGTCCCTCCCTTTGGATTGAGCCGGTCGGTAACTGGGGTGAGGGTGCCGTTGACCTGGTCGAGATCCCGACACCGAATGAGGTCAATGATAATGTCGTTTCCTTCTGGCGCCCGGCTGAGCCGATGAAATTGGGAAATGAATATAGCTACACTTATCGCATGTATTGGGGTTGGGACACGCCATGGCCGACCGATATGGCGCGCATCGGCGCCACACGCATCGGTGAAGTGACGGACCACCCTGATGCGCGGTACATCGTCGTGGACTTTACGGGGAAGCCCTTTGAAAACCTCCCGGACAATGCCAGTTTCCACCTGATTTGGGAGACTTCCGCGGGAAGCGTCAAAAATGTTGTGGTCGAGTCAAATCCCAACATTAAAGGTTGGCGCACAATGTTTGAGTTTTACCCTAAAGATGCAAAAATTGCCGAGCTGCAATGCCAGCTCGCAAATGATCAGGGTCCCGTCTCGGAAAAATGGATTTATCGTTGGACGCCGTAACCTCCAAGTCACCTGTCCGGGAATTCATGCCGCCCCCGGCGCCCCTGGACATGAAGCGGCAGAGTCTTTTCTCAGCGCCTGATCGTCACGGCCGACGCGCCACGCCCGTCACCTCGCCCGCAAATATCTGGGCGCGTCGCGCTTTTGTCATCGGCGGGGCGATCATCCTGACGCTGTTCGGCGCTTACGAGATGAATCTCGTGCTCAATTCCGTCGGTGTTTCGGCGCTCGGCGTTATTGTGCTGGCGCTGTTCGTCGTTCTCGGCGCGTGGATTTCCTTTTCTTTCACGTCGAGTTGCGCGGGGTTCGTGTCACTTTGGCGCGCTGGCGGGCTTGGGTTGGGCATCACGCGGGATGGCTCCTTCCCGACGTTGATGACGCGCACCGCAATCCTGATGCCCACGTACAATGAGAGCCCGGAACGCGTCCTGACAGGGTTGCGCGCCATTCATGAAAGCCTTGTGCGGACAGGCCATATTGACGCTTTCGACTTCTTCATCCTCTCCGACACGACAGACCCTGATATTTGGGTGCGGGAGGAAAAGGCCTATCTCGACCTCGTCAGGGACGTTCATGGGGAGGGCCGGATCTTTTACCGCCGCCGCGTGCAGAATATTGACCGAAAATCGGGAAATTTGGAGGATTGGGTCAAACGACACGGCGCGGCCTATCCCCAAATGCTGACGCTGGATGCGGATTCCGTCATGGATGGGGGGCTCATCGCCCGCATCGTCTCTGCGATGGAACATCATGAGAATGTCGCCCTCATCCAGACCCTGCCCGTCATCGTCGGCGGGCGGACGCTTTTTGCGCGTATGCAGCAATTTGCGGGACGTGTTTACGGCCCGCTCATCGCGCATGGCATTGCCTGGTGGCATGGAGCGGAGGGGAATTATTGGGGCCATAACGCCGTCATCCGCACGCGAGCCTTTGCCGAGCAGGCTGGTTTGCCGCACCTTCCGGGCCGTAAGCCCTTTGGTGGCGGCATTCTGAGTCATGATTTTATCGAAGCCGCCTTGATGCGGCGTGGGGGCTGGGCCATTCATATGGTGCCCGGTCTTTTCGGCTCCTATGAGGAAAGCCCGCCTTCCCTGACCGATGTCGCCATCCGGGACCGTCGCTGGTGCCAGGGCAATCTGCAACATGGCAGGATTTTACGCGCGAAGGGCCTACATTGGGTCAGTCGAATGCATCTTCTGATCGGGATTGGCTCCTACATCACCGCGCCTTTATGGCTGCTATTTCTGCTTTTCGGCATTCTGATTTCGCTGCAATCGCATTTCTACCGGCCTGAATATTTCGGCGATACAAAGATGCTTTACCCGCATTGGCCGCAAGTTGACCCGATACAGGCCATGTATGTGTTTTTCGGCACCATGATCGTCCTGCTCGCACCGAAATTCATGGCGCTACTGGCCACTTACCGGGACGGCACAACTCTCAAAGGTTGTGGCGGTGCCTTGCTTATGCCCGTCTCCGTCATGTTTGAGACGATCATTAGTGGCCTGATCGCGCCCATCGCCATGCTGATCCACACCTCTGCCGTTGTCTCGATCCTTAATGCCCGAGATTCCGGCTGGAACGCCCAAAACAGAGAGGATGGGCGCGTCAGTATGCGCGAGGTGATTCGGAGTTACTGGATTTACTCTCTCTTCGGCTTTCTGCTGGCGGTCGCGGCGTGGTCCGTCTCTTATTCGCTTTTCCTCTGGATGACGCCGGTGCTGATTGGATTGGCTCTGGCCATACCGCTGGCGGCAGCGACATCCAGCCGGGCCATCGGGCTTTTTCTGCGTCGGCTCCACCTTTTATTAATCCCGGAAGAGTCGGCACCACCCGAGGTGCTGCTATTGCTCGAAACTTATGACGCAAACCGACGCACGCGGATGGAGAAGAGCCGCAATTCATATTTTGCCGAAGCTTTCCATGCACTAGCGCAGGACAGCGCGCTGCTGAACGCGCATTTGCACATGTTGCCGCCGCCTCGTCAGGCCGGTGAGCCGATTGACCCGCATCTTCTGGTCGGGATGCTGAAGCTTCAGGAGGCACCGGACATCGACACCGCACTTTATACTTTGTCGCGGTTGGAAAAACTGGCTGTTTTAACGTCGAAGGAAGGTGTCCTGCGCATTGTTGCCCTGGGCACGCGCAATATTTGATCATCTGACCCGGGGCAGATAGCGGCCGGGCCCGATTTTATATAAGCAACTTACTTAGCCATCGCCTTGGCGCGATCTGTGCCGAACCCTTTCCCACGGATGGCCAGATCCGTGCAGAGTTTGACGCGGCTTGACTTGCTGAGGGTCGAAACGTCAAATGTCTCCGCAGACGCGGTTTGTAGCAGCCCCCGCCCACCCAGTGAGTAAAACTGGTCACTCTGCACATCACCGCGTTTCGCAAGTGAGTGTCCGACAACGCGCGTCATGCCGCGAGAGCCGATTTTATTCTGCACGCAATAAGCGAGCAGACCGGCAACGTTGCCCGGTCCGGCAGATGTAATATCCGGCAAGCCGTCACTACCGAGCACGCCGGGGCTTTTGGCGGTCAGAACCGTGTTGGAGAGGTTTTTGCCCCCCACCGCCTGCATTTTGCCGGGTACCACGGCAGCGCCCTGTTGGCGCATGACAGGCACCGAGCCTGAAGGCACAACGTTGGACTGCATACCCGGCACGGCCGATGGGTTACCTTGCACGACCGTCTGGGCATTGGCGCCACTCGCCGCGACAAGCGCGCCGATTGCCGCGCAAGATACGGCGGCACACGAAAATCTGAAATGATGAAATAACATTTTATAACTCCTTGTCTGCCCGACTCAACAATGATGCGCATCCTTGAAATGGAGGCAGCGCATTACCAAATTCTAACACCTTCCCAATGGACGGGTTTATTGTCAAACAAAATATCATTCAGCGGGAGACGGGCCATCAATGGTGGCGACGCGACATTCACCGAAAGGGGAAAAAATGTTAGTCTGGCCAACATATTTTCATGACTCGTCGGAGAAAGACCCATGCAGCCACCGGCACCTCGAAGCGTCCCCGTCGAGACGACACAACTCGGCCGGTCCCGCACAGATCCCTACGCCTGGATGAAGGATGAAAACTGGCAGGAAGTCTTGCAACAGCCGGAAATCCTCCGTGAAGACATTGCAAAGCATCTGATGGCCGAGAACGCCTGCGCCGATGCCATCCTCGCCGATATGGCGCCGGAGCGAGAACGGCTTTTTGAGGAAATGATGGGTCGCACGCCCGGCGCGGAAGAAAGCGTCCCCTGGCCTGACGGCGCATGGGAATATGCATCGCGATTTCGGGAAGGCAGTGAATATTCGATTTTTTTTCGCCGTCACATCGAAAGCGGTCGAGAGGAGATCCTTCTCGATGCTAATCGTGAGGCGGGTCAATATGCTTATTTCGCGCTGTCGGAAACTTCGCATTCGCCGGATCATCGCTATTTCATTTACGCGGTTGACACGCAAGGGTCTGAAATTTACCGCATCGTCCTTAAAGATGTGGCGAACGGCGAAATCATCGGGCAGGAAATCACCGATTCGACAGGGCGCTTTGTCGTCTCACCCGATAGTGCATGGATCTTCTGGATCTGGCGGGATCAGCATGGTCGGCCTCGCAAAGTCTTTCGTCGCCCCATCACGGGTGGTGACGACACGCTGATATTTGAGGAGACCAATCCGGGCTATTTCCTCACTTTGCAGGAAACATTATCCCGCAAATGGATCATGCTGGGCCGGGGTAACCATGACACGAACGAAACCCGTCTGATCGACGCGTGCACCCCGACTGAAACGCCGCGCATCTTCCGTCCGGCACGGACAGGAGTCCGGTATCACCTGACGCACTGGCATGATCGCTTCATGATCGTGACAAATGAGGATGCCATCGATTTCAAAATCATGCAGGCTTCAGATGATGCGGCCGCGTGGGAAGACTGGAAACCGTTTCTGCCGATGAAGGCCGGGCATTTCGTGATGAGTGTCAGCGCGTGCAACACCCACCTCGCCTGGGCGGAGCGCGTCGATGGCAATGTCGATATTCGTTTTATCCCGCGTGACACCGCCGGGGACATACGCGCGCAGAGCACCGCCATCAAGCCGGAAGAAGCCGCTTTCGACCTGACGCCGCTCGGCTTTCTGGAATATGATAAAAGCCTTCTGCGCTACGTCTACGCCTCTCCGACAACACCGCCGGAATGGTTTGATTATGAGGTAGCGTCCGGCCGGAAGAACTTCCGCAAACGTCGCGACGTACCATCCGGCCATCAGGCGGCGGATTATCGTGTCGAGAGACTTTTCGCGACAGCAGTGGATGGCGCGCGCATTCCGATCACAATCTTATCCCGCAAGAATACAGCGCGGGATGGCACGGCCCCTTTGCTGCTCTATGGATATGGCTCTTACGGCATACCGATGGATGCGGAATTCTCCATTTCAGCCTTAAGCCTCGCCGATCGCGGCTGGTTTTACGCTGTCGCACATGTTCGTGGCGGGTCGGAGAAAGGCTGGTCGTGGTTTCTGGACGGGCGCGGCGAAAAGAAGACCAACAGCTTCACCGATTTCATAACCTGTGCCCGACACCTCATTGATAAGAATTTCGTCCGGCAGGGGCGCATTGTAGCGCAGGGTGCTTCAGCGGGCGGGCTGTTGATGGGTGCTGTCACCAATATGGCGCCGGACCTGTTTGGCGGCATTGCGGCGCAGGTTCCGTTTGTCGATATGCTCAACACCATGTCGGACGCGCATTTGCCGCTTACACCCCCTGAATGGCCTGAATGGGGTAACCCCCTCGACGATGAGGCAGCTTATGACCGCATCGCCGGATACTCGCCTTACGATAATATCGCGCCACGCCTTTATCCGCCCATCCTCGCCACAGGCGGATTGACCGACCCCCGCGTGACTTATTGGGAGCCCGCGAAATGGATCGCAAAACTGCGCGCGATCGCCCAAGGCGGCCCCTTTTTGTGCAAAATCAACATGGAGGCCGGACATGGCGGCGCTTCAGGGCGCTATCGTCGGCTGAAGGATATCGCGATGATCTACAGCTTTGCCATATGGGCATTATCGGACAGAAAGCCCTCCTGAAACGGGGTTAACTTGACAAGGTGCCGCACATCTTTCTCCATGGTCGTGTCGATATTCTGAAAAATCTCGACAGTTTTTAACGCATGGCGACGCGCCTTCTCGCGTGGAGAGGGGCGGCGCGTCAGGCCCGCTACAATCAGGAGGAGGAGGCGATGATGCCGTATGATGTGCAAGGCAGAATTCAGGACGCATCTCGACGCGGCATGTGCGAGGTGGCCGCTTTATTGCGAAAGCGATCTCCCCGCGTGACCCGCCCCATGACGGCGCTGCGCAACGCGATGCGTTGCCTCGGGCTGGGCTTATGGGTCAGTCTGGCGTCAACAGTCTGCGCCCAAACACGGGAAATTTCGGATTATAAACCCATCAAACAGGTCGTGATTGATACAAATCACCATCGATATGTCGCCATCCGACGTTTCGAGAAAACAGGTGTTTCAAGCTACTTGCTGGTTGACCCGCAGACTTTGAAAACCTCGGTACAACCCGCCTCCAATTTTGAAATCGCGAAAAATCAAGATGATGTGCTCAGGACGTCCAATTATGCCCGGGCCCTTGCGCGGACAACGGCGCCGCCATTTCCAATCCAGAATCAGAGCCTGACCCATGCATTCCATCCAGCGCCACATGTCGCTTATCTCACGATCGACATGTGTCCTTCATCACATGCTTTCAATAAGGATTTTTATGAAAGGCTGATCGCCTTCGGGACCAAGCACCATCTACCGATGACCATCGATGTCAGCGGCCTGTGGATTGTGCGTCATGGGGAGAAATATAGCTGGCTCAAAAAAGCCATCGCCGCCGGGAAGCTCAATGTCACCTGGGTTAATCACGCCTATCTGCATCGCTATCTGCGTGACGCGCCACTTGAACGAAACTTCCTTCTGATCCCCGGCACGGATGTGGATTCAGAGATCCTTGAAGTTGAAAAGCTGTTGATCGCGGATAATCAGACGCCCTCCATCTTCTTCCGCTATCCGGGTCTCGTGTCAGGCCCCTATGTCGTGACCCGCACGCGGGAACTGGGCGTCATCCCCCTAGGCGCGAATGCCTGGCTCGCCAAGGGACAGTCGATCCGTGATGGCAGTATCGTCCTCGTACACGCGAATGGTAATGAACCGGCAGGCCTAAAAACTTTTAACAGATGATGTGCTGGCAGCTCATCGCTGGCACCCCTTGACTGAGGCCATCACCTATGACCCGGGTCACAGCTCTCAAGATGCGAGCTTCGCCTCCCGGACGGCAAAAGCATCATCCGAGTAAAAAGTCAGGTTGCGGCGCGACGTGATATCTTACGCCGGGTGGCGGCGCGCGAAATTTTCGCATATTGCGCCGAGCGTTTTGTTAATCGGGGTCTCATCGCGACAAAGGCGCTGTGCGTCGGCGCCACAAATCTGGATCGCATTTTCGAAATCCGATTCCAGCACGTCATGGGCGATGGCAAAATCGGACGGGTTGTCATCATAACGGCCGCTGCTGAGCGCTTTCTGTGTCAGGCGGAGCTCCTTCAGCGTCGCAATACAAGCGTCACTGGCAGAGTCCGGTTTGACCTTGAGGATATCGAGAATAGGCGACAAAATGACGGTCAGCGCTTTTGAGGGTGGGTCATCCGCAGCGCTGGCAGGCATTGCCAATCCGCCAATCGATACCGCCAGAGCGGTGAGCACACGCAACTTCATATAAAGAGGATAGCGTGTCTCACCGGTGATGACCACTCACCGTGTGCTTGTGACAGGGTGATCCTCTTATCCCGATCGTGACGCGTCATATATAGTTGACTTCACGGCGTCACCTCGTTATCTGAGAGCGCCTTTCACGGGCGCACGCCCGTTCGTCAAGCATGCCCTGGGAAGTGAAACAAATGAAGATTCGTAACAGTCTCAAATCCGCCAAAATCCGCGACAAGGATTGCCGCGTCGTGCGTCGCCGTGGCCGCGTTTACGTGATTAATAAGAAAAACCCGCGTATGAAAGCCCGCCAGGGTTAAATCTTGGCGCGTCAGTTTCTGACCGCACCTTGTTCCTACAGGACGTCGACGGATGGGCAGGCCAGGCTTGCTCGTTTTGTTTTTCTGGCTGCGCTCACTTTATGCGCCTTCCAAACCGCCGCTACCGCAAAGAATCCGGGCAAAAGCGCATCCGACTCGCATGTGACACCGAAGACCGGCAAACAAGGCCCCGCCACCCTTGAAAAACTTGAACAAGTCTTGAAGCAGTCACGTTCGGAAAGTGAAGCCCGCACGCTTCTGGCCCAGCTTCATGCCGTCAGATTGGGAAAATTAACCCCGGCTGTTTACATCCTTGTGCGACATGGTCGGGCGCTTCAAAAACAGAACCGCCCCTAGGAAGCGGAGCATGATCTGAGCAGTGCCCTCACGCTACAACCTGACCAGGCTGTTTTATGGCGTTTCCGTGCGATGATTCGGCATCAGGGTCGGGATGAACCTGGGGCGATTGCCGATCTCGGCATGGCCTTGCAGCTTGACCCGAAGGACTCCGTCTCATGGCGTCTACTTTCCTTGGTTGAATCGCAAAGGGGGAACCGTCATGCCGCCCTCAAGGCACATCAGAAAGCTGAAATACTGGACCCTGCCTCAAAACAGGGTGAACCATTGACCGACGCCCACGGATTTTCATCCCACCCGCGCGCATTGTGACAAGCTAAAGACGCTGGCGACAGCATGAAGCAACGTCTTCATGAATGCATCACATGAAATAAACACGCTCGCCATTTTTGCTGACGAAATACCCGCGCACCTGTTCCACCTCGCGCATCATCATGGCGTTTTGCCTTTCAGGAAGCGGTTTTTTCCGGGTTTGGCGGGTTGAAGCTGGGGTCGCGACCGGCGACCTCCGTGATTTTTCCCGATCGGCAAACCCGCCCTTTATCCTGACGGACCATCAGGGCCGTTTTCGGGCTATATCTCCCACCTTTGTGAGGCAAACCCGGCAAGATATTTCGAGTTTCGATCGCATGGAGCGATAAGGATTTTAGTCATGTTCAGGCACCGCACGGTGACGCCACCAAAAATGCCAGCGTCACGCGATAATCGAGAGGCGATCTCGGCCATCAGGCAACATAAAGCGCTATTGCCGATCAAGATGAATGGCGAGCTGGTGATCGGTGCGCTCACTTTTCTCAGCACGGTCGGCCCACGACGTTTCCGGGGACATGCCCAGAGTACGCTGACAATGATCTCCGTCGTCGGGCTGGCCGCGCGGGCCTTCCGTAAGAAAACATAGTCGCGTCAGAAAAACGAAACCGGGTCGATATCCACCACGATTTTCTGATCACTTTTAAGGCGCAGTTTTTGCAGCCATAGACGCAGCAAAGGCTGCACGGCGATCCCCTTACGCGTCCGTAATAGGAGACGTCGACGGTGCCTTCCGCGCAACTTTGTCAATGGAGCGGGGGCGGGGCCGAGCACTTCGAGTCCCTCGCCTTTCGGGGCCGCATCCGACAAGGTGCGTGCCAGAGCATCCGCGGATTCCGGCGTCCCGGCACTGACGATGAGAGCGGCGAGACGTCCGAAAGGCGGCCAGAAACCGGGGCTACGATTCGCCGCCTCCTGCGCCATGAAATGATGGAAATTCTGCGAGACAAGCGCCTTCATTGCAGGATGGTTCGGTAGGTAAGTCTGTAACAGCACGGTGCCCGGTCGCGCCTCCCGCCCGGCGCGCCCGCCGACCTGCTGTAATAACTGCACCGTACGCTCCGCCGCGCGAAGGTCCCCGCCATTAAGTCCGAGATCCGCATCCACTACCCCCACGAGGGTGAGGTGCGGGAAATGCCACCCTTTCGCGACGAGCTGCGTCCCGATAATGAGGTCAACTTCCTGCTGCGCGATCTGCGTCACGGCGATGCGCGCCGCCTCCGCCGAGACCAAACTGTCTGAGGACATGACAAGGACGCGCACCCCGGCCAATTCGCGCTGCACTTCCTCCGTCACGCGCTCTATCCCGGGCCCGACCGGCACGAGGCTTTCCGTCGCCGCGCAGGACGGGCACTGCGATGGTATTGGCATCGTATATTCACAATGGTGGCACACCATGCGGCGTTGCGCGCGATGCTCCACTAGCCAGGCCGTGCATTTCGGACATTCAATCCGGTGACTACATTGCCGACATAAAGTGAGAGGCGCATAGCCGCGTCGATTGAGAAACAACATGGCCTGCTCCCCACGCGCCAACGTCTCACGACAGGCGGAGAGAAGCGTGGGGGAGAGGAACTGGCCGCGTGATGGCGGTGCAAGGCGCATATCCAGCGCGCGCACGTCCGGCAATGCAGCGCCAGCATGGCGATCCGGCAGGACGAGGTGGCGATATCGACCTGCCTGCACGTTGGCGAGGGTCTCAAGGCTCGGCGTCGCGGAGACAAGCATGACGGGCACTGCGGCCTGTCGCGCGCGCAGCACGGCCATGTCCCGACCATGATAAATCACGCCTTCCTCCTGCTTGAGAGCCGGCTCATGCTCCTCATCGACAATCACCACGCCGAGATCAGTGAATGGAAGAAAAAGTGCCGAGCGCGCCCCGACAACCACGCAGGGCGCACCGCTGCGCACATGCTGCCAGACGCGACGGCGATGCCCATCCCCCATGGAGGAATGCCAGACAAACGGTGCGAAGCCGAAGCGTCGGGTGAAACGTGAGATCCATTGCGTGGAAAGTGCGATTTCCGGCAGGAGAACGAGGGATTGCCGCTTGAGCGTAAGGCATTCCTGCACGGCTTCAAGATAAACCTCCGTCTTGCCGGAGCCAGTGACCCCTTCCAGCAGGATGGCCTCAAATTGCTGCTTTTGGACGGCATCCCGCAATGCCCGCGCGATCGTCTCCTGAGATGCGGAAAGGGTGGGAGGCTGGGGGACATCATCCGCGTCATCACTGAAAGCGGGTTCAGAGGGCGCGGCCTCCAACAAATTGAGCTTTATGCAGGCCGAGATGACGGCGGGGCTGACGGCGGCTTTCTCGGCAAGGTCCTTGATGCTCATCGGCTTCGCTGCGGCGGCATCCAGCACTTTCTGCCGCGCAGCGGTGAGTTTCGGCGGGTGACTGGGCGATGCCAGACGCCAGAGCCTGACGGCTTTCGGTGGCGCCGGCGTCCATCCGCGCATTGCCATGGCGAGAACCATGCCTTGGGGCGCGAGTGTATAGGCGGACACCCAATCAACAAAGCAACGCAGCGTTTCCGGCAGGCCGGGCGCGTCAACACGGCGAAAGACCGGCCTCAAACGGCTCGGGTCAACAGGTTTCGGCGGTGGAAAGGCGAGATCAGCGGGGAGGTGCGCCGCAACCACCTCGGCTTTATCCCACACGCAACCGATTTCCTCCCTCTTCCCCAATGGCACAGCGACGAAATCACCTGGCACCAGGTCAGGATCGGGAGTCGTATAAGTCAGAGCCGATTGCAGCCGCCGTGGCAGAAGGACATCGACGCGGAAGGACGCTGCCGGGAGGGGCGACCGGGCGTGCGCCGCATCCGCAAGGTTCTCGTCATGCGTCACGCGGTTTTTTCTCGCATCGGGGACGGGACGGACGAAACGCGATGCATGGATTGCGGCCTCTTATCCAGCTGTCGCATACCCTCTTCCGGCATGGACATATTTATCAAGTGGCGGCGGTCAGAAGCATCATATGATCCTGCCACGTCCCCGATGGATTTTGAAGAATTTCCTGCCACCATCCTATCGGCCCTCTTCCAGCGTGGCGCGGGGAGCCTTGTCACGGCACTGAAATTTTAAACGGACGCCGCGCTGATATTTCAGCTAGGATGACGGCGCGTCACGATCAATTTTTCAGAAGCTGTTCAACAAGGTCACTTCATGGCTCACAGTGCAGAAACCCTCGTCAGCGCCTGGTTGGCCTGGCTGGAAAATGAGAAGCGCACCAGCCCGCATACGATCCGTGCCTATCATCAGGACGTCGCCACATCCCTTGCTTTTTTTGAAGCGCATCTCGGGGAGAAAATCAACGAGACGCATCTCGCCCATCTCGCCGCAAGCGATATGCGTGCACTCCTCGCCCATCAAACGCGTGAAGCTGAGTTGAGTCAGCGCCTTGCAGACGGTGCGGCGCGCAGTCGGAGCCGACATATCTCGGCCTTGCGTGCATTTTACCGCTTTCTGTCCCTGCGCTATGATATCCAGAACGCGCAAGTGACCGCCTTCAAATTACCCAAGACGCGCAAGCCCCTGCCGCGTCCCCTGGCCCGCCCTGTCGCGCGGGAAGCCGCTGAGGAAATTGCGAGCTTCACCGCATCCAACGCGTTTGTCGCACGCGATATCGCTTTATACACCTTGCTTTACGGTGCCGGCCTGCGCATCGGGGAAGCCCTGGCCCTTTCCATCGGTGATGTCGACGCGGCACCTGGCGGGCCGCTGCGCATCACGGGCAAAGGGAATAAGCAGCGCCTCGTGCCCTTGATCCCGATTGTGCAGGAAAGACTGGCGGCGTGGCGGCGGCAACGCCCGGCGGCGGAACCGGACGCCCCGCTTTTTATCGGGCAGAAAGGGGGCCGGCTTGACCCCGCGACCGCTCGGCGCACCATGCACCTTTGGCGTCAGGCCAAGGGGCTTCCGGCCTCTGCGACGCCACATGCTTTGCGGCACTCTTTCGCCACGCATATGATGGAAAGCGGTGCGGATTTGAGGGCGATCCAGGAATTACTGGGCCATGCCAGCCTCTCAACAACCCAGACCTATACGAAGACGGATGAGGCGCATCTCCTGCGCGTCTGGTCCGCTCATCCCCGGGCGAACAAGCCATGATGCGCCTTCTCAAGCCCATCATCTGGGCCCTCCTCGTCACCTCCCTGACCATACCTCGGGCTGATGCGTGGACAGGCTGCGCGGTAACATTGCTGAGTTCACTCCCCCTCAGCAATGATGCGTTATTTCTGCATATCCCCATCGAAATCGGGTCTCAGAAGCGGGACATGATTATCGATACCGGCTCTGAAGGGAGTCTGATCACCCCGAAAGCCGCCGATGCTTTGCATCTACCGGTCGATCCTCATCGCCGCACCGTCATTCACGGTCCGGACGGGCGCAGCGAGATCGTGCGCAACCGCATTGCGTCCGACTTTCGCCTCGGCAAACTTGATTTCGGTGCGTGGTCTTTCCCACTCGGCATTCTCCCTAATCTACCCAAATCGCTTGACGGGCTTTCCGGGCTCATTGGCGCGGATATGATGCAGGGTCTCGCTGTGGAATTCGATGCCCCTCACCACCGTCTCCGCCTTTGGCATTATGTGCCCGTGGCCGGTGGTTGCGATCTTGTCCCCCCTCTCGGGTCGGCAGGGTTCCCCAATGGGTCGCGCTGGATCAAACTTAAGGCACATCGGCGGGGCCTGCGCCTTTATGTCGTGTTCATCCTTGATGGCGTCATGGGTAACGCGCTGATCGATAGTGGTGCGCGTTCCATCACCTTGTCGCGACGATTCGCCAATCATGTGGGTGTCAGCAATCAGATGCTTGCAAAAGATCGTGGCGGTATCACGAGCGGTGTCGATCTCAATGCGCGCCGCTATTACTGGCACCGTTTCAATACGCTGTCATTTGCCAGCGATGCGACAGCGGCGGAGCAACCCGCCCTGACGTTGAAAGCACCGGTCATCACAGTGTCGGATATTGATGACGATGCCGACATGCTGCTGGGTGCCGATTTCATCTCCCGACATGATGTCTGGGTGTCTTTTCAGACATCCTCCGTCTTCATACGATAGATGTGCGCAAATGAAGGGTAAGAAAAGGCGGCCCGATCAAGGCCGCCTCAGCGTTTCTTTCAAGCGCTTCCTGCCCCAGCGGGCGAGCCTGCCGGGCACAGTCTTACCGGAGATTGCTGCTTCAGGCGTTTATTGCATTCCGAGTAATAGCCGCCGCCCTTCTGGATCCAGCGCAAACCGCCATTTCCGTTGCTCGCTTTATTCGCTTTATATTGGTCAAGGCAGGTCTGCATACGCGCGTGGCCGGGTTTAAGATTGGAATATTGCGACGCCACGGCCGACGGGAAAACGGCACTCCCCGCGACGGCTGGTCGTCGGGCCGATTGGCGGCGTCGACGTGGTGGGTGCCGGTGTCTGCGCAGCGGGGGCCTTTGCCGTCGTGGTCGGCATCGCTGCTTGAGCGGGGGTAGATGATGTCGCCGCGGGGGTTGCGTCACTGCAACGCGCCGCTTTGAAATCCTTATATTCCATGCCCTTGAGGTCACCCGCCTTTCGTTCAGCGCGGAAGGATTTGTAACATTCCTTCGCCGTCATGGCATGGGCCGCCGTCCCCGACATGCCCATGACCATCAATGCAGCCGCCAGAAAAGCGCCTGAAAAATTTTTCCCATCCATCAAACCATCCCTCCGGAGACGTGGCTATGCGGATCAGTTGATCCGCTCTCCATGTAGAACCATATCCAGTCCTTCAAGTTCCGCACCCTGAGAGACACGCAGCCCGATGGTGAAATCGATCAGTTTGAGGATGAGATAGGTTACCACGACGCACCAGATGATCGTCACCCCGCACGCCTCAGCCTGACGTCCCAACTGCATCAGAGAGCCCGTGACCCCTGCAGGATTGGCCTCCGTCGCCGATAGAGGCCCGTAGGCGAAGACACCTGTCAGAAGAGCGCACCGACAATGCCGCCCATTCCATGCACCCCGAAAGCATCGAGACTATCATCGTAACCCAGGCGTGGTTTAAGGATGGCGGCACTCCAGAAGCAGGCGATCCCGGCCACGAACCCGATCACCAGAGCCGCCCCCGGCAGGACGAAGCCAGCCGCCGGGGTGATGGCCACCAGTCCGGCAACCGCCCCGGAAATAATGCCCAAAGCGGTCGGTTTTCTAGCATGGAACCACTCGACGATCATCCATACCAACGCCCCGGCGGCGGAAGCAACCTGGGTTGTCAGCATGGCCATCCCCGCGCGACCATTCGCCCCACCTGCGGAACCGGCATTGAAGCCGAACCAGCCGATCCAGAGCAGAGACGCGCCGATGATCGCGTAAGTCAGATTATAGGGTGAGAAATCATCAAGGCCGAGATTGCGCCGCCGCCCCAACACCAAAGCGGCATCCTGCCCTTGCGTGAAGTGATCCGCGATGCCGCGCAACATCGCACGCGAGAAATCTCCGAAATAGGGCGTGCCGGTGCCGAAGGCGAAACTATAGCCCAGCACCATCCAGACGACACTCGCGATGCAGCAGATCGTAAAAGACTGGATCGCCGTCGCCAGCACGTTTTTCTTGCGGACCATCCCGGCATAAAAAAGGCTGACACCGGGAATGGTCATGAGCAGGACGAGCGCCGTGCTCGTCAGCATCCAGGCGGCGTCACCCGTATCGATATGCGGCGTACCTGCCGCATCTGCCGCAAAGAGATGGCCCGGCAGAACCATTAAACAGCCCGCAAGGGTCAACAGGCGGGATCGTGTCATAATGCGCTTACCCCTTCTTCTCCCGTCCGGATGCGGACGACCTCATCAAGTGAGGAAATAAAAATCTTCCCATCACCGATCTTCCCGGTGCTGGCATTGGTCTGGATGGCTTTCACGACGTCATCAACGATTTCATCCGCAACGGCGATTTCAATCTTCAGTTTGGGAAGAAAGCTGATCTGATATTCCGCCCCGCGATAGATCTCTGCCTGTCCTTTCTGCCGCCCGAAACCTTTGACTTCCGTAACCGTCAAACCCTGCACGCCGAGTGGAATGAGTGCATTGCGCACGTCATCGAGCTTGAATGGCTTGATGATGGCCGTGATCAGCTTCATGATGTTCGTCCTTCGCAACGTTTTTTTACGGGCTACGAATCCCGCATCACAGATCGTTTCCAATTCGTGCCAGTTTGGCGACGCGCAAGGCAAGCCTCTTCTTGCATTAAAGGTTTGATTTATGGACGCCTCTGACGCTGAATGCGCCATGCAGGGCGTGTTGAGAAAGCAGGATGATGAAGACTGTCAATATTTGCATCAATGGCGCCGGCCCGGTTGGCGCAACCCTGGCGTGCGTTCTGGCCCGGGCCGGGCTACGCGTCCTTATTATTGAACGTTCCCCGCTTGAAGCGGCAATCGGCCCCCATCTGGATGGTCGGGCTTATGCGCTTTCGGAAGGGTCACGGCGGGTTCTGGCGCAATCAGCTGTCTGGTCGCACCTCCCGAACGGCGTGCAGCCCATAAAGGAAATTTCCGTCATTGACGGGCGGCATGAATCCGGGCCGCCTCCAAATGTCGCGCGCATCCTCACGCGCATCGGCGCACGATCACTCACCTTCAGCGCGCAGGGCCTGCCTGATAATGAGGCCGGGTTGCAGGGTTTTGGCTGGATGGTCGAGGCGATGGATTTGCGACGCGCCCTTCATGCCACCCTCCGTCATCATGCAGGCCCGAACCTCATCATCGCCGCGCCAGACCAGGCGCGTTTCACTTTTAAAAATGATGGCGCCATGATTGCGCTCGCCTCCGGTGCGCAATATCGGGCGCAACTCGTTATCGCGGCAGAGGGGCGTCAAAGTCCGCTACGGAAGCAGGCGGGCATCCCGTTGACGCATCTGGCCTATAAACAAAATGGCATTGTCACGATTATCGCGCATGAGAATGCGCATAATGGCACCGCTCTGGAGCGCTTTCTGCCCGATGGTCCTTTTGCGCGACTGCCCCTGATCGGTACGGACGCCGCTCTGCACCGCTCCGCCATCGTCTGGGCCGCACCGGCCGCGCGCGCGCATTATCTTCATGCTCTCCCCGATGAGACTTTCAAGCGCGAAATCAATGCGCGTCTGGATGAGCATGTCGGTGCCGCGACACCTGTCGGACGGCGCTGGCTTTACCCGCTTTCCGCGCAATACGCCCAGAAATATGTGTCTCATCGCCTCGCGCTGATTGGCGATGCGGCCCATGGACTGCATCCGATTGCGGGCCAGGGCTTGAATATGGGCTTTCGCGATATCAAGATCTTATCTGAAGTTTTGGTAAACGCTTTTGAGAAGGGGCAGGATCCGGGCCGTGATGATGTGTTGAAACTCTATCAGCGTCTGACGCGCCCCGATAATATGGCGATGCTGCTCACCTGCGATATCATGGAGAGGGTTTTCGCCACCCGCCACCCCGTCATGCAGATTTTACGCCGCGTCGGAATGCGGGGCTTTGAGAAAGCAGCCCCCTTACGTGCACGTTTCATCCGACGAACAATGGGATTATTATGAACGCGCTGGACCTCGATAAAATCTGGCAGGACATGCTGCGCCAAAGCGCTGTCTGCTGCGACCCGCTGATTCAAGGCGTTTTCACGACAGGGATCACGGAACATCGAAGCTTCGATGCGGCGCTGGCGGCTCTTTTGGGCACAAAACTATCAGACCGCGCCCTTTCCGTGCCCGCATTATCGTCCCTGATCATGGCCTGCCTCAAAGACACACCGCGCATTGCCGAGGATGCCGCCGCGGATATGCTGGCCGTCTATGAGCGTGACCCCGCATGTACGGATTATGTGACGCCCTTCCTCTTTTTCAAAGGCTATCACGCGCTTCAGGCTTACCGCGTGGCAAACTGGCTTTGGCAGCATGACCGCAAGCACCTGGCACAACATTTACAAAGCCTCGTTTCAGAGCGTTTCGGCATCGATATTCACCCGGCGGCCACCATCGGGCGGCGCGTCATTTTTGACCACGGCACGGGCATCGTCATTGGTGAGACAGCCGTCATTGCGGATGATGTCTCCATCTTCCAGAATGTCACGCTTGGCGGCACGGGTAAGACGTCCGGCAATCGGCATCCCAAAATCGCGCGCGGTGTCCTGATCGGCGCGGGCGCGAAGGTGATCGGCAATATCTCGGTAGGGGAAGGTGCTAAAATCGGGGCAAGTTCCGTCGTTTTGAATGATGTTGCACCCCATGTCACAGTCGTGGGCAATCCTGCGCGACCGGTCGGCAAGCCAAATACCAGCGACCCGGCCCTTTCCATGGATCAAAGCTTCCCGGATACGGATTTTGTCATCTGAAGTGTTGCGGCGGCAGCCTGACGGAACGCCCCGCGTGGATGACGGGAGACCGATATGGCTTTTGCCGGGTAGAAACGATATGATGGGCGCTGATGCCTGATCCGCATCATCACGAAAAGGTCGCGCTTTTCCCTTCAGGGAAGCGACATTGCATTGACACGATAATGAGGGAAGATGAGCTGGCTTACCGAATATGTCCGTCCTAAAATCAGGGGACTTCTGCAGAGGGATGTCCCGGAAAATTTGTGGACGACGTGCGAGTCTTGCTCTCAGATGATTCTGGTCAAGGATTTTGACCGGTTCCTGAAAGTATGTCCCCATTGCGGCCATCATGGTAAGGCGGCTGCCAAGGATCGTCTCAAATGGACATTTGATGAGGGCGCCTATACGCGCATTGAACTCCCGAGGGTCGCGGTTGATCCGCTCGGCTTCAAGGATCAGAAGCGCTACACGGACAGGCTCAAAGATGCGCGCATGAAAACGCATCTGGATGAGTCGCTGGTGGTCGCGCATGGGCAGGTCGGGGGGCATCCGGCGGTTGTCGCCGTCATGGCCTATGAGTTCATGGCCGGCACAATGGGCTCCGCGCTGGGTGAAGCTTTTATCGCCGCCTGCAAACTCGCCATTCTGCAAAAAGCGGCTTTGATTATCTACACGGCCTCCGGCGGTGCGCGTATGCAGGAGGGGGTGTTATCCCTCATGCAGATGCCGCGCACGACGATCGGCATCCAGATGCTTAAAGATGCCGGACTGCCTTATATCGTGGTGCTGACGAACCCGACGACCGGTGGCGTCTCCGCCTCCTTCGCCATGCTGGGTGATGTGCATATTGCGGAGCCACAGGCCCTGATCGCTTTTACCGGGCCGCGTGTCATTCAGGATACGGTGCGGGAAAAACTGCCGGAAGGGTTCCAGAGATCCGAGTATCTGCGTGATCATGGCATGGTGGATATCGTTACGCCGCGTGATGCGTTGAAAGAGACGCTCGACCGCATCATCGGCCTCATGATGCAACGCCAAGATACCGGCGCGGCGTAAGCGCTTCCCCGGGCCGCGCCATCGCTCATGACTGAAACGCCGATCATGACGCCGTCAAACCCGACGCAAGGCCAGCCTGCCAGGCTGGTCAGCGAATATTCGGGTTCGGTCGGCAAAATCCTTGCGCGCGTCCAGGCGGCCTACCCGAAATATATTGACCTGTCGCTGGACCGCCTGACGACGCTGCTCCACGGATTGGGAAATCCGGAGCGTGCTCTCCCCCCTGTGATCCATGTGGCAGGGACAAACGGGAAGGGCAGCACATGCGTCTTCATCCGCACCATTGCGGAAGCCCATCAATGGCGCGTCCATGTCATGACCAGTCCGCACCTCGTCTCTGTCACAGAGCGATTTCGCCTGGCAGGGGAACTGGTGCAGGAGGATGAGCTTGTCGCAACGCTGGAAGAAGTGGAAGCCATCAATGGGAACGCGCCCATTACGGTTTTCGAAATTTTGACGGCCGCGGGGTTTCTTCTTTTCGCCCGGCAGCCGGCGGACCTCGCCATTATTGAAGTAGGTCTCGGCGGGCGATTCGACGCGACGAATGTCGTGTCCGCCCCCCTTGCGAGCGTCATCACCCCGATTGGGCTGGATCATCAATCTTTCCTCGGGGACAACATCACCGAGATCGCGCGGGAGAAAGCGGGGATCATCAAACCTCATTGTCCGGTCATCAGCGCGTCGCAGGACACGGCGGTGACTTCGGTCATTGAAGCCGAAGCCTTAAAGCTGAACGCGCCCTTATGGATGATCGGGCGGGAAGTCACCTATCGCGTCCTTCCCGATGGCGGGATGGTTTATTCGGACCGTTATGGCGACCTCACCCTCCCCGCACCTGGCCTGGTCGGGCAGCACCAATATGGCAATGCCGCGCTCGCCATCGCCGCCTTGCGCAGCGCTGCCATCGACAGAATACAAAATGCGGACTGGACGGCCATAACGCAGACGCAATGGCCCGGAAGGTTACAGAAATTAAGTGGGTCGATCCTTAATCACGTGCCACCCGATTGGGAAATCTGGCTTGACGGGGGGCATAATCCCCATGCCGGTCACGCCCTTTTGCCGACATTGCAAAAATGGCAGGATCGCCCGCTTCACCTTTTGATCGGCATGAAAAGCAGCAAGGATATTGAAGGGTTCATCTGCCCCCTACTCCCTTACGCGACCTCCGTCCATGCAGTAATGGAGCCGGATCAATATGATGCGATTTCCGTGGCGGATATCGTCGCGGCCTCTGGCCATGTCGCCATCCCCGGCCCGGATATCCTCGGCGCTTTAAAAAAGCTCAGTGGTGCAACGGGGCGCGTTCTGATTTGTGGCAGCCTTTACCTTGCCGGTGCCGCGTTGCGCCGGGACAAGGTCGTTGAGCGCGTATGACGCCGCCCTGATGCGTGAGGGGTCAATCGTGCCCTCCCATCAACTCGGGCATTCTTAACGGTCTCAACCGATTTTACGCTTGACGAATTATCCCGTTTAACCGCAAAAGGGCCTGCTGATGCCGGGTTAGCACAGTGGTAGTGCAGCGGTTTTGTAAACCGAAGGCCGGGGGTTCAAATCCCTCACCCGGCACCAGCCTCTCTTGTTTGGAAGTTGTCGCGCCCATAAGGCCCCCCTGCACTCGCGACGCGGACGCAGTCACTGTTCCTCACAATTTCTCCGATGCGGCCCCTATTGGCGGATTGATTGCGCTGCGATCAGCCGATTGGCTCGCGCCTTAAAAAATGGCCCTAAACCCCATCTGAGACATCGAAGAGCTGAAGAAGCGTCCGGGATGGCGACGCTTTGCGCTCCATTCTCTCGGGAGAGACCCTCCTAAGACGGCCCATCGCGCAATTGAATGAAGGAGATGGATGCTTTATAATTAAGAATTTGGTCCTGAAGATGACGATTTTACCCCGCTTGCGGGGGCGCAGTCTTTTTCATTCCCTCTCCCGAAATTTCATTTCTGACGCGGCGTCGCCATCTGACGTTTCGATTTGCTTATTCTTCCGGCCTTTGAAGTGAACAGCGCGCGCGGCAGGTCCAGATATTTCAGCCTTCATCATAAAGAAAAAAACAATGGATGATATGACAACGCTTGCTTTCAGACTCATTGCGCATTTCGAAAGCTGTAATTTAACCCCCCCATCAATGCTTGTCCGATGGCGCGCCCGTGCGGGAGGACAGCCCGGCCATCACGCAGGTGCAGGCCGATCTTATGCTCACGAGAATGATCATCGATATTGAGCAGAAAATCGAGGCGATGACGCGCGTGGCTCTCAGCCCGGCGCAATATGCGGCGCTCACATCTTTCATCTATAATGTCGGGGAAAATGCTTTCTCCAGTTCGACGCTTCTGCGGAAATTGAATGAGAGCGATTACCAGAGCGCTGCCAATCAATTCCTCCTCTGGATCCATGCTGGCGGCATCACATTGCGTGAGTTAACCCGGCGGCGCGAGGCGGAACGGCGGTTATTTCTCCATGGTGAGGGCGTGATTGACGTCCTGAAACGCGCACAGAAAGACGATTGAACCGTCTCGGTTGAAGACGACTCGTTTGAAACTTTCGGCAAGCTTGATAGAAGAAGGCGGAAATCGAGCCCTTTACCTTGTGGCTCCTGAAAGCAGCCTTCTAAAATCACGGAGAATAACGGCGCATGGAGCAGACTCCCCTCAAACGTGGCGGCATGGGGAAGCTGCTTCGCGCCTGTCTCATTGTCATTGTCCTGGCCGGTATTATGACCGTTGCACGTTATGTCCCCGTCGCCGCCAATTTTACGCGCGTGGTCGCTTCGTGGCAGCATTCCCCATGGGCACCCGTCATTTTCTGTCTTCTCGGCATTTTTTATGCGGCGTTTGGGATGCCACGTCAGGCATTATGCGCCGTGGCGGGACTGATTTTCGGGGTTGTGATGGGTTTGAGCCTTGCCATGGCGGCCACCTTACTCGGTAATCTCATCGATTTTTACCTCGCAAGAATCATGCGGCAGAGACGGAATCGTGACGGGCAGGCAACCCCGCCAACACGCTTATGGCAAAAAAAAATGGAGTCCTTCGGGCATGTTGCCAGGAATGCACCCTTCTGCGCCATTTTGATGCTTCGCCTCATGCCGGTCGGGTCCGCCCTGCTCGTCGCCCTGGGTGCCGGATATTACGACATCGGTGTCTCCGCCTTCATTGCCGGAACATTACTCGGCTCCCTCCCGCAGAACCTCGTTTTCGTCCTGATCGGAAGCGGCTCCCACCTCGGGCGGGGCAGTCAGATTACGGTCGAGGTGCTTCTTTTCGCCCTGTCCATGATGCTCGGCATTCTCATCATGCGCCACCGTCAGGAAAAATTTTGAATTGAACCACCCAGCCAGGATGGACTTTATCTTAAGAGAGCGTGGCTCTACCTGCCCCGCCAGGGCCATTCGGCGCTGGCGGGGCAGGCTCCTCTTGCATCAGGCGTTCAGCTGATCGCGTCTTATTCGACTCATATCAATGCTACCCAAGTTCCAACCGCTTTCTTTCGTTACCTTTCCGACCATAAAAATAGATCAAGCGCCGTTTTCTAAGTCTTTCGGAGCGTTCCATGTTACTTACAAGCGCACGCAATGCTGCAGGTGCGCGCTTCTCTTCGATCCGGAGAGGTCAGCAACTGGAAGATATTGCGCATCGACATCGTATCTATGAACGCGTGGCATTCCTTCTCGGGATGATCTGTGCTATCGGACCCATCTCGACGGATATATATATCTGCCCGCCTTCCCGGCGATTGAGCATTCCCTCCACGTCCCATCAGGAAGTGCCGGGCTGACTTTATCCACCTGGATGGTCGGGCTGGCTATTGGCCAGATCATCATGGGACCGCTCTCCGACAGATTTGGGCGGCGGGCCGCCATGTTCTGGGGGGGATGGTTGCTTATACGCTCAGCAGCGTGGCTTGTGCCTGGGCGACAACGATGACGCTTCTCGCGGTCGCACGGTTTTTTGCCGCGCTCGCCGCATCATCTTGCATCGTCGTCCCAAGCGCCGCCGTGCGTGATTTCGCAACAGGTGACGCAGCCTCACGATTAATGTCCCGCCTCATCCTTATCCAGGGGACTGTGCCAGTGCTTGCGCCGATGCTGGGTGGATTCGCGCTGGAGTGGGTCAGCTGGCGCGCGGTTTTCTGGCTATCCGCCGGATATGGTGTTCTCTCATCTGTGATCCTGATTTTTCTTTTTCCGGAAACACTGCCATTGGAGCGGCGCAAAAATGTGCATATTCTGGCTTTGTGGCAGCGCTTTCATGCCATCATCCGCGAACCTCTCTTTTCACGCAGTAGTTTGATTTATGGTTTAAGTGGTTTCATGTTTTTCGCTTATCTGACGGCTGCACCAGGCATCTTTCAGCATCTTTACCGGTTTTCCCCCGCGCATTACGGCATGATTTTCGGCATCTGCGCCGTATGTATGATCGGCGCCTCCCAGATCAACAGCGTGCTGGTGGGGAAAGTGCGCAGCACGCGCCTTTTCGGTTGGGCACTCTCTGTCACAATATGCAGCACATTGCTCTTGCTCATCGTAGCGATGATCGCGGTGCGTTACCCTGAAAAAGCGGGCACTCTGCGCGCGACGACGTTACCACCTTTCATCACCCTCCTGATCACGGCGCTGTCCATGACGGGGATCATCACGCCCAACACCATTGTGCAGGTCCTTAAAAACCATCATCAACATGCGGGAAGCGCCTCCGCGCTGGCAGGTACGATTCAATATGTGTTCGGCGCGGCGGTCTCCTTCCTGATCGGGTCATTGCCGGCGGCATCACCCCTCCCGATGGTGGCGCTGATGTTTATCGCCGCCATTCTGATGGGCCTCGTCGCGGCGCGAAAACCACGAACCCTCCCGTCACCTGACATTCTCAGCGTGGATTGAAGCGATAATGGGTCCGATCATTGTCCTGCTTGTTGAGGATGACGCTTCTATCGCTCTTGTGGTCAAGACTCTCCTGACGCGGAATGGCTACGAGGTACATCAATGCACCAATGCTGAAGACGCCCTGAAAAGCTGCGAGCATATCGGGCCCGGTCTGCTTATGACCGACCTGCATCTTAAGGGTCAGACGGACGGATTGGCCCTCATCGACCGCATGCGCCAGAACTTCTCGGCTTTGCCTGCGATATTGGTTTCGGGCGACTTCACCGAGGGGGGCAACCTCGATGCGGGAGATGCCATTATTCGACTGGGCAAGCCCTTTCGCGCAGCGACGATGCTGGCCGCCCTTGCCCGCGCCCAGAAAAAACCGGTGTGACATTTACAAATCGAGGGGAAACCATCAGGATAAGGCCCCGTTTTTTCGACTTCTGAAAGCGCGTTTATGACGGATACTGCCTACGCCGACCCCCAGCCGGAGATCAACCTCAAAGATTTCATTCGTGGCGTGCCGGACTTCCCGAAACCAGGCATTCTTTTCTATGATATCTCGACGCTGATCCGCCATGCCGATGCGTGGCAGATCGCGATAGCCCGCATGGCGCGTGCCGTTGCCGCTTTCAAACCGGATATCCTCGCCGGAATCGAGAGTCGCGGTTTCCTCACAGCAGCGCCGCTTGCGCAGCGACTGGGCTGCGGCTTCATCATGTTGCGCAAGCCTGGCAAACTTCCCGGTAAAACCATCTCGCTTCAGTACGGGCTGGAATATGGCGCTGACGAGCTCCACATCCAGGAAGATGCCATTATCCCCGGGCAACGTGTGGTCGTGCTGGATGATCTGCTTGCGACAGGCGGCACGCTGGCAGCCTCCATCGCCCTCTTGAGGAAAGTTGGGGCCGAGGTGATTGGTGCTTCCGTCCTGATTGAGCTGACTGGCCTTAAAGGCCGTGAGAAAATCGATACGGACCTGAACGCCCTGATTTCATACGATGTGTGATTAAGAGTTACCCAATGCCACAAAAACTGGAATCTCTCTGGGCAGAGCGCTACCGAGAAGACAATATGCCCCCGCGGCCTGAGGCCGCATCAAAACTCTCTTATGCTCTTGAAACAATGCTGGCGCATCGCTCCGTGCGTGCCTTCCTGCCGGACGCCCTGCCTGAAGGCGTGCTGGAATGGGCGATTGCCGCAGCTTCCTCGGCCTCGACCTCGTCCAATATGCAGGCATGGTCGGTCATTGCCATTCAAGATCCGGCGATGCGCGATCTTATGGCGCAATTATCCGGCAATCAGGATCACGTGCGCAAGGCGCCTGTTTTCCTCGCATGGGTAGCGGACCTCTCTCGTCTTGAACGCGCGGCGCAGCGGGAAGACAGGCCGGACATCGTGCTCGATTATCTCGATTTCTTCCTCGTTTCCGTTGTGGATGCCGCGCTCGCTGCGCAGAATGCCGCCATTGCGTTTGAGGTTGCCGGGCTGGGCATCACTTATATCGGCGGTATCCGTAGCCACGTGAAGGAAGTTGCAGAGGCCCTCGCACTGCCACCCCGGAGCTTCGTCGCTTTCGGCATGTGTGTCGGCTGGCCCAACCCGGCCCATCCGGCCAGCATCAAGCCGCGCCTGCCGCAAAGCGTCGTGCTCCATCATGAAAAATACGTTCATCAGGCAGAGGCGGGGCTGATCGACGCTTACGACGCGCGCGTCAGCGCTTTCCAGCAGGAGCAAAATCTCCCGCCTCGTCGGTGGACGGCGCACGCTGCCCGCCAGGCGACGGATCACGCTTATGTCAATAAACGTAAGGAGCTGCACGACGTGCTCCAGGCGCTCGGCTTTCCACTCACTTAAAGTGGCTCGGCAAGGTGTCACCCGCCCGTGCCACTTGAGAGCTCACCGTAAAATGCCGGTATGGCCCAGGGAATAACGCCCCGGTTGCGGCCAGACGGTCAGGCCGTGGGGCTCCAACCCCACCGGGATTTTGCGGACGGCGCCGGTTCGCGTGTCGATGGCGTAAACCACATCATCGAAACGCCCGGAAAGCCAGAGGTAACGGCCATCCGCCGAGACATTCCCCATATCTGGACTGCCCCCGCCAGGGATCGGCCAGTTCTTGATGACTTTATCGGTCGCGAGATCAATGACGGAGACACTGCCCGGACCGTTTTTAGGTCCATGAATTTTGTGGGAGCCGCGATTGGCGACATAAAGTAATTTGCTGTCTCGGCTGATATATTCGCCGTGGGTCCCGACACCGGTCGGGATAAACCCCGTCTCCTTGAACATGTCGCCATTCAGGATGAAGACACCGTCAGCCATCATGTCCGCGACGTAAAAGCGGTGACCATCCGGCGCTGTCTGGATATCCTGCGGCATACCCCCTTTTGATAATTTGAGATAGCTGAGCACCTTACGATTGACGGTATCCACTTTGACGAGATACCCGCCAAATTCACAGGTGAAAATAGCGTAACGCCCATCACCGGAAAATCCGGCATGATTGACACCGGAGCATTCCGGTGTCGCTACCGAGCCAATCAGCGCCATGGAAAGCGGCTCGCGGAAATCCAGTCGACGATGCGCCTCCGCGACGGTAATCGCGAATTTACCGTCCGGGGTGAAATACATATTGTAGGGATCATCCACGGGCAGAGAGGGGCCGGGACGACCCGTCACTGGGTTAATCGGCGTGAGGCTGCCATCCTCATGGCCTTCCGCATTATTCGTCACCCATAAATGGCGGAGGTCCCAGGATGGCACGACATGTTGCGGGCTGCGGCCCACTTTGAAGCTGTCGACGACTTTGAAGCTCGCCTGATCGATAACTGAAACCGAATTTCCTCTCAGATTGGGGACGTAAACCCGTTTGAGATCATGCGCCACAATGGGTGATAATTTTTCGGGGCCCGTCGTTTCGCTATATATATTTTTCGGGTTTACAACAGGCGGCATACCCGGGATCGTTTTCACCTCCTCCGAAGGCGACGGCGCCGCACTCGGGATAGGCGTTTTTTCAGGCGTGACAGCGAAGGGTTTTGCTGACCCGTAATCTGGCTGCGCGGGGGAAGGGGTGGAAAGGATGAAGGGTGACCCTGCGGCAACCGCCATTGAAAAGAAGAATCTCAAATGCAGTAAGCTCATGAATGATCCTCTCAATTATTTGTTATCTCGACGCAGTCGGGCAATGGCCGTGTCGACCTGAAAGGAAGTGCCAACCGCGCCGAGCGCAGCGGTGCTGGGCCGGGGATCACCTCCATACACACCGTCTTCTTTCCCTGACTTTAAAGACTTCTTCATCAGCGCAAGCCGAACCATCACAAGGTCAACCGCCAGCATAAGAGACGCATCCATCAAATCCGCATGTTGGCCGATATCCTGCGCGAACCCCCTCTCCCGCAACCATGGGACGAACCGGCTTTGCAGGACATCGTAATAGGGCGTCACGTCGATTATGCGGGCTGCCCCTTGCCAATGATGATTGAGTTGCCGCGTCACACGCGCGACAAAGGCGCGGTAACTACCATGGTCGGAGATGATAGCGATACGTTTGAAGCCCTGCGCACGCAGGCTTTCAGCCGCACCAACGAGCATCCCTTCGAAAATTTGGGGCGGGATGGAGATCGTCCCGGGAAAGCGCATACGAGGTGTGCGGGACGATGTGTCGCCTTCCGGCACGTAAGTGATGACGGGCGCGACCAGGCAATGGCCCAGCCCCCGCGCGATCCGTAAAGCGAGCGCCGCGGCGCGGACATTATGCTTGCCGACCGCTATGAAAGGCCCGCTCTGCTCCGTGCCGCCGATCGGAATGATCACCGTCCTGTCGCCATTCTGAATGGCGCGGGCGATTTCCGGCCAGGTCATTTTTTCAAGCGCGACTTCCGGCGCCGCGAAAGCCGATGAGATGGGAAAGCCAAACCGAAGCGCGACCCCGACAAACAAAATCATGCGCGGTACGACGTGCATTTTCATCCCTGAACAGCGGCAAAATCGGATGAGTGACCTTTAGTCAGGTAGCCCTTCTTTGCAGGGCCTGGAGTAAACACGTCTTTGCATCGGGAGCTGAATTAAAATTTTAGGTGAGAATCACGGCGCGGCTTTAAGCCGCCAGAGTCCAAGGTCGAGTTTATGCCCGTTGGAATAATTTAAACCGCTGACCCGCCCCAATAATTCAAGATCTTCCTGCTGATCTCCCAGAACGGCTTTGAAACGACCATCTGCCTTAAGGTCAATGAGGACGAGTGTGCATTGAGGACGCCACGCCATGTAGGTCGCCGCCGCACCGACACCGAAGAGCTTCGTCTGCGTCCCGACAAGGAAAGCAAGGGACGGCTCGGAATAAGAGGGCGAAATAAGTGTCGTCTGATCACCACATATCCGGTGCGCTTTAAAAAGTGCCGCAGCATGTGGCGCGAGTTGGATGGTCGATAATTTCGGGATGACAATCAGAAACAACCCGAGATGGATCAGCACGGCAGAGAGGACAGCCCAGATTGCCGCCACCCGGCGCCGCACCTGAAGCAACGCAACGCCAGAAGCGCCCAACGTCACGCAGGCAAGCACGGAGCCGAAAATGAGGAGAGGATGGACGAAATGCTGGTCCCGCCAGATCAGCACACCGCCTGATACCGCCAGAGCCAACCCGACGATAAACCACAGAGCGCCATAAAGCCGGGTCAGCCAACGCCCGACGAGGTGACGCGGCACGGCGGGTGCCCATGCCATGATGCCGGCGGACGCCAGAATGGCGATCGCGGGATAAGTAGGAAGAACGTAATGCGGTAATTTTGTCGCGATGATTTCAAAGACGAGCCAATGCGGGATGATCCAGCAGAGTAAATATCGAACAGCCATCTCATGACGTCGCGCCCAGATCTTCGGCAATGCCAGCACGGCGAAAAGTGAGCCCGGCCAGAAGGCGAGCAGAAACACCGCGAGATGATAGCCCATCGGCAAACCATGCGCCTGCTGACCCTGGCCGATCTTGCCGAGAAAATTGACCCCAACCGCATCACGGAAAAACGCACCATGACTGACAAACCCGATCGCGATGCACCAGGGCAGAACGACCGCCAACGCGATGAGCCAACCATATTTGAAGCGGAGCCCGCGCCACCATTCCCGCCGTCGCTCACATAGCCATAAAGCGCCAATCGTGCCGAAAGACGGGATGAGGACGACCGGCCCCTTCAACATGAGTCCACAACCCAGCGCGAGCCAGAACAATAAAGCCCATTTGAAGGGGGCAACGCGTCCCTGTTGCGCGGACAGATAGGTTTTGAGCAGGGCCCCCTGAACCAGAAGGATATCGAAAAGCAGGACGGTGTCGATCGTCGCCATCCGCCCTTCCGCCATCATAAGCGTTGAGACAGCGAGAAAGGCCGCCGCCAGCAAGCCCGTCATCGTACCGAAAAGCACGCTCCCGAGCCATGCCGTCAATGTTACGGCACCCGTGACGGCGATCAGGCTGGGGATGCGATAGGGCCAGGCGATATGGCGCGCGGACGGGCCACCAAAGACCGCCTCTGCCCCGGCCTCCAGCCAGTAAATACCGGCTGGTTGCAGATATCGCTTCTGATCCAGAAATTTCACATCAATGAAATTCCCCGTCTCCAGCATTTGTCCGGAGGCTTCCATATAGCGGGACTCATCCCGATCAAGGGGCGGCAGGGTCATGCGCCCTGGCAGAAAGATCAGAAAAGTCAGGAGGGCGATGGCGCTGTAATGGCGCCAATTTAAGCGCGCCAAACCGCTATTCTTCCGTAAGCTGGCGCGGCAGGCGCGTGCGGTTCTGAAGCCAGGCAACACCCATGATATCGCGAAACCCCACGCAGGCGCGGTCGAAATTGGTGTATTTTGAAACGCCATGCAGGCGGGGCCGATGCTGCGTTTCGATACAGATCAGCTGCGCACCATACGTGCCAAACAAAGCGGGCAAAAACCGATGCAGGCCCTCAAATTGCGGCAGGCGCAGAAACATGTCCCGCCGGAAAAGCTTCATGGGTGCCCCTGTATCCGGGCAGCCATCCTTCAGGAGTTTTTGTCGTAACCCGTTTGCGAAACGCGTGGCCAGTCGACGGGAGATCCCGTCACGTCGCTTGCGCCGCACACCGACGACGATCGGCGCCTCGGCCTCCGCCCCCATAGCGTGCGTAGCGGCCCGATACATTGCAATGATGGTTGCTGGATCATCCTGCCCGTCACCATCCATCGTGGCAATCCACTGTCCCTGCGCCGCCTCAATGCCGGTGCGGAGCGCCGCGGATTTGCCGAGACGCCGGTCATGACTAATGATCCGCATCTGCGTCAGCCCCGCCGCCCGCGCCGCGCGCAGCGACGCCAATGTGTCATCCGTGCTGCCATCGTTGACGAAAATGATTTCATGCTCAGGGAATGACGCCGCCTTTTTTGACAGTTCGGCACAAACCGGCCCCACATTGCGGGCCTCATTCAGAACAGCGATGACGATCGAGAGAGGGCGGGACATTTCTGAAGCTTACCTCATCCCGATCTTGTTCGGAAGCGCATGAGCGCGCCGAAAGCATTAGTGGCGTTTCGCCGTTTTCCCGTCATGCCTGTTCAGCGCATCCGGCAAGGCATCGAGACCCTGTTCAAATAGATTTTGAGCCAGCGAATCGTCGCGCGCAACATCCTGACTCATGAGGGATCGCACAGCCGTGACGGCAGCTTGGGAAGCCGCCTCCTTCACGTCCTGGATCGCGGCGCGGCGGGAAGCGGCGATGCGATCATGGGCGAGGCGCTCCCGCTGTTGAAGAACCTGCTCCGCCTTGCGCTGGGCGGCATCGGCAATCATGGCGGCCTCACGACGGGAATTTTCGATCAGTGTTTTGGCGTCGGCAATGGCTTCTTCACGGCTGCGCGTGGCATCCTCAAGCATCTTCTCGGCCTCGCGGCGCAAAGCGCCCGCTTCATCGAGGTCGCGCCGCACCTGCGCGGCGCGGCCGTCCAGTCCCGAGGCCACCACCCGCCAGATCTTGCGTCCAAAAAAGACGAAGAACAGCACGAAGGCAACAGCGACATAAAATCTCTGGTCGTGAAGCATGGTGCCCTCCGATCAATCTGACTGACGCGGGAGCGCCTGCGCGACAGCTTCCCGAATGGCCTGGCCGGATGGCGTGGTGGCTGCGTGCGGTGGCGTCAGGATTTTGGCGATAATCGCCTCCGCCGTTGACGTCGCGACGTCTGGCAGGGCCGCCATGGCCGCCTCCCGCTTAGCCACGATGCGTTTTTCAGCTTCCACGATCTCACGGTTCAGGCGCTCGGCCATGGCGCGATTTTCAGACTCCGCGGCTTCACGGGCTTCACGGAGGACGCGGTCGATATTCTCCTGCGCCTGGGCGGCAGCTTCCTTCCGGACGCGACGTAACTCTTTCACAGCGTGATCGGCACCGCGTCGCGCATGGCGCGCCGTCTCAAGGTCACCCTCGATACGCTGGCGACGATCCGTGAGAACACGCTCCACCCGCGGCAATGCTGAACGGCTGAGCGCGAGGTAAAAAGCGATGAAGATGATCGCGCCCCAGAAGACCTGACCCAGCAGGAGCGTGTTTTTGAAATCAAGCTGGGGCATGCCTTCGGCCCGCGCGAAAGCGGGATAAACGCCCAATGTCAAAATCAGCGCACGGGACAAAATCCCAAAACGCGTCGATGATGATCGTGTGGCCCTTGGCATGCCGAATTAACCCGATCTCAGACGAACAGAATCAGGAAGGCGATCAGAAGCGCGAAGAGCGCCACAGCTTCCGTCAGGGCAAAGCCGAGCATACCAAGCCCGAAAACATGCTGGCGCGACGCCGGGTTGCGCGCAATCGAGCTTACGAGGGTCGAGAAGATATTGCCGAGCCCGATACCGACGCCGGCAAGGGCGATGACAGCAATACCGGCACCGATTTCACGAGCAGCTGAGACGTCCATGAAGTTACTTCCTTATCAAACAAACGAGAGATATCGAGGCGGCGACATTAATGTGTCACGGCCTCACGCAGATAAATGCAGGTGAGAATGGCGAAGACATAAGCCTGCAACAAACCCACCAGCAATTCCAGACCCATCAGGGCGATATTGATCGCGACGGGCGCCACGGCGAGTACGGGGCCGAAAATCCCAACCCCGGCCAGCATAATGGTGAAACCGGCAAAGACCTCCAGCAGCACGTGGCCTGCCATCATATTCGCAAAAAGCCGGATGGAAAGGCTGGCCGGGCGCGACAGGAATGAGATGATCTCAATCGGGATCAGCAGCGGCGCCAGCAATTTCGGCGCGCCCTCCGGCATAAAATGCGTGAAAAAGCCGAAACCCTGATATCTGAGTGAGGCCAGAATGGAGACGGCAAACACCATCAGCGCCAGCGCCACCGTGATGACGATGTGGCTGGTGAAAGTGAATGAATAAGGCAGCAGGCCGAGATAATTACCCGTCAGAATGAAGAAGAAGATCGCGAAGACGAAGGGTAAGAATGTCGTCCCTTTCGGCCCGATCGTCTCAACAGCGAGATTATGGATGAACTCATAGCCAATTTCGGCTGCGGCCTGCAGTCGCCCCGGCACGACGGCGGCGGGGCGCATGCCTGCATAAAGCAGCGCCAGCACGATCAGGACGGCAATGGCCATAAAAACAGGGGATTGGCTGATCTGAAGTGCCGCACCCACCTGTCCGAGCACCGGATAAAGCTCGAACTGACTGAGTGCGTCGATCGTTCTCTCGGCGGCCAAACTGCCTCTCCCGCTTCTACCTCAGCCACCGGTCGCGATGGCTGTAAAACTGATGACCGCCCTGCACCTGCCCCTCAGATATCAGCCTGCTTGACGGCGCGCAGAACGTTTAACGTGCCGGCAGCCCCACCGGCAAGGGCGAAAATGACGAGGAACAAGGCACGGAATCCCAATAGCCGATCAAACCCGTAACCGATCAGGCCACCCACGGCGAGCGCGGCAACCATTTCGGTCTCGATACGCGCAGCAAAGCCGAAAAGGGACATATCGCCCTTTCCCGCATTCTCGCCCGATGCCGCGTCGGCCTCATCCCGCATAGACGGGTCCGGACCCAGGCGCGACTCGGCCTGAGCCAGCCTTTGATCGAAGCTTGCCCCCCGTGATTGTGAGGGCTTATCAGCGCCATCTTCTTTCGATAATTCCATACCGCCCACCCCCTTGTCATATGAGCTGCCTTGATGACGCGGTTGCTAGCCATGAAGTTGCAGCATGTCAATCGCTGCGGGACCGTATCGGGTGGAGTCAGGCGTTTTTTTCAACAGCATGGTAATTAAACACGGCCGCACAACGCCGCATTCAGGCCCCGGCGCAAGCGGAAGGACCGGATCGCCCTGTTCCGTTACGCGCCATGCGGGCCATCACGCCGAAGCCGCGCCTCGCCTGCCCATTCCCGTCGATTGCGGTCCAGTTCCTCAGCGTAACGGCGCAACGCATATTTCTTCGTCAATACGCCGAGCAATCTGCGATCGGCGCATGATTCGACGACGGCGAGCGCGTCCGCCTCCGCGAGGGTGAAGATATGGACGGCTTCCTGGATATTCATGGATGGTGTGAGGAAATGATGATGTAGCATGGTCAGTGACGCGATCTTTTTATTAGCCGCATGCAAATCATTATGGAGGTCACTAAGTTGCACGATGCCGACATAATTCTGCGCCGCATCCACCACCACGACTCCGCGCGCGGCACCAAGTGGAATCGATGATCTGGCCTGACAGATGGACGTGTCGCACGTCATGACGGCATCCGGCGCCCGCATCATGCTTTTGACGTTGAGGCGGCGCATCCAGCTGACATCAAGGGCGGAGCGAATCGTCTCGCCACGCAGGTGAAAGCGCCATGTCGCGAAGGAATAGCCAAAGAGGCGCCGAACTGTCAGCATAGCCATTATGTTCGCCAGCAGGACGCCGATGGCGAGTACGAAATCCTCGGTCATTTCAAGCGCGAGACACACCATGGCCATCGGGCCGCCAATAATGGCGGTGGCCATAGCGGCCATTCCGACCGTAATCGCGAGTTGCGGGGGAAAATGGGTTACCCCCACCAGACGCAAAATAGCGTGGAAAATATCCCCTGTCAGAACGCCGATATAAAGTGACGCAAAAAACAGGCCACCGCGGAATCCGGCACCGATGGACACGCAGGATGCAATGATTTTGACGAGCAGAAAGCTTGCCGCAACGAGCAGGGTAAATTGGCCATCATAAACCAACCCCATCGCCGCATGTCCGCCTGAGAGGGCCGTCGGTGTGTAAAGGGCGAGGCACCCGACGACGATGCCCCCATCATGGGCCGGAGCCATGACTTCGCAATGTATTTCTGAAAAACAAGCTCCGCCTGCGCGACGCCTTTCATGATCACGATCCCGAGGAGGGCGCAGATGATGGCCAATGCGATGACGGGTGGCACATCCTGCCATTCAAATGTTTCAAAAGCCGGGAAAGTGAGTAATCGCGTCTCGTAACCAAGGAGCTGCGTCATGCCGATCGCGGAAAGCGTTGCGACAACGATGGGCGCGACATTGGCGAGGGAGTAACTGCCGAGAATTAATTCGAAGACATAAAATGAGCCTGCCATCGGGGCGTTGAATGCCGCACCGATCGCCGCACCAGCCCCACATCCGACGAGAATGCGCAGATCTTCCTTCCGCACACGGAAGGCCGCCCCGATCCGGGAGCCGAATGCGGCGGCGAGCTGTGTAAAACCAGCTTCGAGACCCAGAGAGGCCCCGCAACCATTGGAGAGAAAAGTCTGAAACGCGACGACGCAGCTATCCCGCACGGACATACGCCCACCATGGAGCGCGTTGGCTTCAATCGGATCGACAGGTTGCGCGCCCCGCCTGTGATGTCGGCGCAAATTATAAAGCCCCAGAACCAATCCACCAAGGGCAGGGATGATCAGGACGCGCCACCACGCGATATGTTCCACGCCCGATAAGCGCCCGCTTCCCGGAATATTGAAGAGAATTTTATGGGCAAAGCGCGTTGTCAGCGTCATCAGCCACACGCATAAACCCGCCAGCGCCCCAACCGACACGGCGAGTGCAACCAGCCAGACCTCATGACGTCCCACGAGCGCGCGCAGGTGAAGCGGCGCAAGGAAAGGAAGCGTTGGGAGGCGGGTTTTGTGCGATGATCATCAAGCGACATGGAAGTTTGTCCTCTGGCGCGCTTGGGCGTTGAACTGCCCCGCCTGACGCAGTACTACTTATCCTCAACGTCCTGGGAAAGGACGATGCCAGGTGGCTGGAGATCCGGAGTTCAGACCGACCGTGTTGTTAAACGTGATAGAACGCAAGCCAGAAGTCGAAAATTCACGCCCGCCCGTGGTTTTTCTGCACGGCCTTTATGGTCGCGCACGCAATTTGGGGTTTTTTCAGCGGCGCATCGCTGAAAAAAGACGCACACTCGCCATTGATTTACGCAATCACGGTGACAGTCCGCATGGTCCGGGGGATTACCCCGCCATGACGCAGGATGTCGCAGAGACAATGATCGCGCATCACGCGACACCGGCCGCCATCATGGGACATTCAATGGGGGGAAAGGTGGCGATGCTTCTCGCCCTTGAACACCCAGAACTTGTTTCCTCCCTCGTCATTGGTGATATGGCCCCGGCACGGACCGGATATGGTCAGGGCAAGTTGGCGCTTGACCTGCTTCAACTCAAATTCCCGCAACGTCTGGATCGAGCGGGTGCGAACGATCTTTTAAGCACCGTCGTTGAATCGCAACAGGTGCGTGATCTGCTCCTGCAGAATATCCGTCTGGGCGATGACCCGGGTTGGACGATGGGGTTGCAGGACATTACCGAGTCCATCGCCAACATTGAAAACTGGCCTTACGTGCCGGAGGGACACGTTTATGACGGGCCCGTGCTCTTCATCCGGGGTGAGAATTCGCCTTACATCTCGGAAAAGCATTTCGATGTCATGAAAAAACTTTTCCCCAATCACCGGCTTGAAACGATGAGGAAGGTCGGTCATTGGCTTCATGCCGAGGATCCCAAAACCTTCAACACATTTTTAACGACTTTCCTCGACGCCTACTGAAATCAGCCCCGCGCAGATAGAGGCAGGCAAAGCGCCGGTAATGTTTCAGATCGCGCGTCGAAGGGTTTTTAAATACGGGCGATGACGCCATATTGACCCCTGGCCGGTCGCGGCAATAAGCGCGCTGGCCCTGTTCTGATTTTTATGACGCAGGTGCTCCGCTGAACCGCACGCCGGACTTTAAATCGACCGAAATCCGTTCGGAGCTCCGGGGGCATCAAGGGGACGCGGCGCGGCGCGTTGAGCCGCGCCTTTTTTCACAACGATCAGCGTCGACGGCTGAAGCGCCGCCGAAGGCGACGATCAAGAGTCGGTTTGCGCAATATGTGCCGCCCATCGCCCGCTTGCACCCGACCCGCACAAAACTGACGCCGCGCGCCGCGCCGGAAAATTCTTTCTCAGGGCCGTTTTTCAGCACGATCATTCTGCATTTATGCCTTGTCACCCTGCTTATCTGGCAATCGCGGCATCATGATTTCCTCGGGCACGCGCAAGGTGATCTGCCGGATAAGGTGGAGGTGACGTTTGATACCCCCATGCAGCGTGCGATGCAGGGGCCTGAAAATAATAGTGATGCGGGGGCGCAGAAAGCCGGTTTGCTATCGCATGGCAAGCCCGTGCGAAACTCTGAAGACCTTCAGGATGAGGTTGCGCGGGACGAGACATCAGGCAGCGCGACACCGCAACCCATGTCACCGGTGATGCCGCCTGATGAGGCGGGTGAACGCACCACCTCCGCCACGACAAGCGCCGCCATCCCGACCGACGCGCCGCCTCTTCCACCTCGCCATGCCCAGCGCCGCCAAAGCGCGCCGAAATCCAAAAACCCCTTTGAGAACATGGCGAATTTGGATTACAGCGATGCCTCACCCTCTCCCCGCCGACGCACGGGACACTATGGCGGCGCGCACGGACCGGTGGATATGTCTTACGGGCCTCTCGTCAAAAATGGAACGGTGAACTCACCTAATCTCTCCGTGCGGAAAATCCGTGGCGTGAGTGAAGATTATGGGGAGGAGCTCTCACGCTGGATCCGGAGCCGGCTCTTTTACCCTGCCGACGCCGTGGCCAATGGGGAGGGGGGGGAATCCTCCTTGCATGTTGTGCTGGATCGACAGGGGCGGGTGAAGTCCGTCCGCGTGACGGGGCAATCAGGTTCCTACGCGCTGGATGCCGCTGCCATGAGTATTTTCAGTATGCATGCGCAGCTCCCGCCGATCCCGCCAGACATGGTTGGTGACCATTTTGATATTGATATGACCATCAATTACATCTTGATACGCGGGTAATATGTGACCCGCTAACGTCAATCAGTGGCCGGAACATCTTCATAAGCTGAGGGGTCAGGACAGGCGCAGACGAGGTTTCGGTCTCCCCAGGCATTATCAATACGATTGACGGGTGGGAAATATTTATCCGCGGCACTTTCCCCCATGGGGCTACATCCCTGCGCGCACGTGTAGGCGCGCTGCCAATTACTCGTGAGGTCGTGTAATGTGTGGGGGGCGTGGCGCAGTGGGCTTTCCGGCAGCGCCATATCGCCCCTGGCAATTTCCGCGATTTCAGCGCGTATGGCGATCATGGCATCGCAGAAGCGATCCAGCTCCGCGAGGCTTTCCGACTCCGTCGGCTCAATCATGAATGTGCCTGGCACGGGGAAGCTGATGGTCGGCGCATGGAAACCGTAATCAATCAGGCGTTTCGCGATATCATCAACAGTGACGCCGGTTTCATCTTTGATCGGGCGCAGATCAATGATGCACTCATGCGCTGTATAACCCTGGCGGCCGCGATAGAGGACGGGGAAGTAGGGTTCAAGTCGATGCGCAACGTAATTGGCATTTAGCACGGCGAGTTCCGTCGCGCGCCGCAACCCGGCATCGCCCGTCATCATGAGATAGGCGGTCGAGATTGGCAAAATGGACGCTGAGCCATACATGGCCGCCGACACGGCGTGCGCGCCGCCTTTTTCAGGTTGACCGGGCAGGTAGGATGCGAGATGCGCTTTGACGCCGATCGGGCCCATACCCGGCCCCCCACCCCCATGCGGGATGCAGAATGTTTTATGCAGGTTAAGATGCGAGACATCCGCGCCGAACAGACTCGGGTAAGCAAGCCCGAGCTGGGCGTTCATATTGGCACCGTCCAGATAGATCTGCCCCCCTTCCGCGTGCACCAGACAGCATAAGGCCACGATGTGATCCTCAAATACGCCATGGGTTGAGGGGTAGGTGATCATCATCGCCGCCACAGCGTTTTTATGAGCAGCGAGTTTCACTTTGAGGTCATCAAGATCAACATTGCCCTGCGCATCGCAGGCCACGACGACAACACGCATCCCCGCCAGATGGGCTGAAGCCGGGTTCGTACCATGCGCCGATGCCGGGATCAGGCAGATATCGCGCTCCGCCTCCCCCTGCGCCTGATGATAGGCCCGGATGGCCAGCAACCCTGCATATTCCCCCTGCGCTCCGGAATTAGGCTGGAGTGACACAGCGTCATAGCCCGTCACGCGGCAGAGCACCTGCTCCAGATACGCAAAAAGCGTGTGATATCCTTTAACCTGATGCGCGGGCGCGTGAGGGTGAATGGTGGCAAATTCGGGCCAGGAGACCGGCATCATTTCTGTCGCGGCATTGAGCTTCATGGTGCAAGAACCCAGCGGTATCATCGTCCGGTCAAGCGCGAGGTCACGATCCGCGAGGCGGCGCAGATAGCGCATCATCTCCGTCTCTGATCGATATTGATGAAAGACCGGGTGCGTCAGAAGCGCCCCTTCCCGCTGCAAAACCGTTGGGAAACACGCTTGCGGCACGGTGATCTCGGCCTCAAGCGCATCAATATCCGCACCTGGCGCAAAAACCTGCCATAGAGTCTTGATATCCTCCGCGGAAGTCACCTCATCGCAGGATATGCCGATCCTGCCGCCGCTAGCATTCCTCAGATTAATGCCTTTCGCTTCAGCGCGCTTCAGGATCACATCAGCATCGTTACCGACTGAGACGGTGAGGGTGTCGAAAAAATCATCCGAAACAGGCGGGACGCCCAGTTTACGCAACCCCGCTGCCAGGATCGACGCCAGGCGATGCACACGTTTCGCGATGGCGCGCAGGCCCTCCGGGCCGTGATAGACCGCATACATCGCGGCGATCACGGCGAGCAGAACCTGCGCGGTGCAGATATTTGAGGTCGCTTTTTCCCGCCTTATATGTTGCTCACGCGTTTGCAGGGCCAGCCGATAAGCGGGGCGACCCGCCGAATCGCGGGAGACACCGATGAGCCGCCCCGGCATATGCCGCTTGAAGCTTTCCCTGACCGCCATGAAAGCCGCATGGGGGCCGCCGAAACCCATCGGCACGCCGTAACGCTGCATGGAACCGACAGCGATATCCGCACCCATCTCACCGGGGGGTTTGAGCAGAAGCAGCGCCAGCGGATCCGTCGTCATGGTAATGATGACGTCGCGATCCCGCAGGTGCGCGATGAGATCCCGATCATCCTGCACCGCGCCGGAGCTTCCGGGGTAGGAAAGCAGAAGACCGAAAATATCGTCGCGCGAGGCGGCGTCCTCCGGCTTGCCGACAACGATTTGCCAGCCCAGCGGTGCGGCGTGCGTTTCCAGGACGGAGATAATTTGCGGGTGCGTGTCCGCATCGACGAAAAAAACATCGCCTTTCACCCGGGAGACACGATGCGACATTGTCATCGCTTCCGCGCAGGCCGTGGCCTCATCCAATAAAGAAGCGTTGGCGATATCCAGCCCAGTCAGATCTTTGACCATAGTCTGAAAGGTGATGAGCGCCTCAAGGCGGCCCTGGCTGATCTCAGGCTGATAGGGGGTATAGGCGGTATACCAGGCCGGGTTTTCGAAGATATTGCGCTGAATCACCGCAGGCATGAGGGTATCATAATATCCCTGCCCGATCATGGTGCGCATGACGATATTCTGTTGGGCCATCCCCCGCAATTTTGTCAGTGCTTCCGCTTCAGAAAGCGCGTCGCCAATGCGACGCTCTGATTGGTTCGCCCCTTCGCGATCAAGGATTTCAGCCGGTATCGTGGCATCAATCAACGCATCCAGACTATCGAGGCCAAGCGTGTGCAACATGGCGTCAATGTCGCGCGTGCGCGGTCCGACATGGCGGTCGATAAAGGGCGCGGCCGTAGACGCAGGCCAAAGGGGATCGCGTTGCGACACGGAAACGAAACTCCTTGCGGACAGGATCATGATGCCAGGCCGACGTAACCGCCTGGCCGACAGACTTGTTTAAAAGGGAGGCTTTATAGGCGGTTGCATCCAGCAAACCGTCCAATTGCGTGCGGTCCGTGATCTTGAGCGTGAAGATCCACCCAGCCCCCTCAGGATCTTCGCTGACCAGATGCGGGGAGTCGGAAAGTTGTTCATTGAACCCGGCGATTTCACCCGCGACCGGCGCATAAATATCGGAGGCCGCCTTGACCGACTCCACGACAGCCGCCGCTTCGCCCTGGGCAAGTGCTGTCCCGGTATCCCTGGCTTCAACGAAGACAGGCTCTCCCAATTCTTCCGCGGCGTGGCGGGTGATGCCCACCGTCGCAACATCACCATCCAGACGAACCCACTCATGGGACGGGGTGTAAAAAACCATCATATTCGGCATTCTCCACTCATGAACGCTTGTAACCGGCGGGGACAAAATTCAGGCCGACAATATGGACGTCTGTCACCTTCCCGCGGAGGGCCGCGAAAATCGTTTGCCCTGTTTTACTGAAAGCCGGCGTCACATAGCCCATGGCGACCGGCCCGTTGAATGACGGCCCGAAAGTGCCGGATGTCACTTTGCCGATGGGTTTTTTTGCTTCCTGGTCCGCATAGAGCATCTCCCTGGCGCGGATCGGTGCGCGTCCCGTTGCAGCGAGGCCAACACGACATTGCGCAGGCCCCTCCGCCAGTTCTTTCAGGATCACATCATCGCCGGGGAAGCCCCCTGCCCGCGCACCATCCGCACGACGGCATTTCGGGATCGCCCATTGCAGGGAGGCTTCTATGGGGGTGGTGTTTTCATCGATATCCTGGCCGTAAAGACACAGCCCGACCTCAAGCCGCAAGCTGTCGCGCGCGCCCAGACCGATCGGAAGGACACGCGGATCGGACAGGATTTTCTCCGCGACGGAGGCGGCGTGGGCGGCGGGGAGGCTCAGCTCAAATCCGTCCTCGCCCGTATAACCCGACCGGGCGAGGATAAAGGCGACGCCACCAATCTCAGTATCGATGACATCCATAAACCGCATGTCACGGCTTGGCGGACAAAGCGCGCCCATAATCTCCGCGGATAAAGGCCCCTGCAAGGCGAGGAGCGCACGATTTTCGAGAGGGGTGACGACGATGTCATCTTCAAGATGCGCCCGGAGATGCGCGAGGTCCTTTTCCTGACGGCTCGCATTGACGACCATAAAAATGGCCTCACCACGTCGCGCCACCATCAGATCATCAAGGAGCCCCCCATTTGGCAGGGTGAAAAAGCCGTAACGCTGTCGGCCATCCTTAAGACCCGCAATATCAACGGGGATCAGTTTTTCCAGCGCGGTAGCGAGGGCCGCAAACCCGCCCTCACGCGCGGTGATCTCGATCTGCCCCATATGGGACACGTCAAATAAACCGGCCGCACGGCGTGTGTGGAGATGCTCCGCCATCAACCCCGCTTTGTAATAAAGCGGCATGTCATACCCGGCGAAAGGCACCATTTTTGCGCCGAGACGGAAATGGAGGGCGTGGAGAGCTGTGCGATACAATGTTTGGGACAAAGACGAACGCCTCCTGAAAGAGGTTGAAATCTTTGCCCCTTCTGTCGGTTCGCCTGAGATCGCTATCCCTTCGGCGGACACCTTGAAGACGCCTCTTTCCAGAAGTAAAACGATTCCGGTCCTTTTGCCTGAGAGTTTCCGGGGCGGTTGCTCCTTCGGCGCTGGTCAGAACCAGCCTCTCCCGTAAATCGAGGCTTTACTCTTGGCAGAACTCCGGTTCTAAATCAACCATCGAAAACTTAAGGAAATGATTGTGTCAAAACCTTTCATCGTACTCACCGAATTTTCCGTCGTGCCAGACTCTTTTGACGCGTTTTTTGAACTCTGCCTATTCGACAGCCGCCACTCCCTCGGTGATGAGGAAGGCTGTCTCGGCTTCGATGTTCTGACGGATAATGACGACAAATGCGCGATTGTCCTGCACGAAACCTACAAAGACCGTGCCGCGTTTGACGCGCATCTGCAAATGCCACATTTCAAAAAATTCGCGGAAGCGCTGAAAGAGCTTGAGGTTGAGGAGAAATATGTCCGGTTTTTCACCCATCAGGCCCCAGCGCGATAAGATTTTTCCGTTCAGGCGCGCCGCGATTACCGGCGTTGCCCTGGCGGTACCGCTTCTCGCTGCGTGCTCCCGTGAGGATTTTCTGCTCTCCAATGCGCGCACCGGTATGAATAATCCGGCATCAACTTATTGCATTCAAAAGGCGGTGGGTTGCAGATGGTCCGGGATGAAAAAGGCGTGCACGCTTTGTGCCACCTTCCCGACGGGCGCATCATTGAAGAGTGGGGTCTCTTCCGCCAGGATCACCCAACGCAAAATCAGAGCCAGATGGCGACAATGCCAGCGCAGTCGGGCAGGATCGGGAAATAAGTCTGCGCGCGTCAGATGGCGCACTGCCTGGCGGCGTGACGCGCCATCGCAGTGCCTCTGGACCTTCATGACGACCACCTGACAGGGTGCAGGCGGCCTCAGACAAGGGGTTAGTTTCTGGCTTTATCCACCAATTTGCCCTTCGCGATCCAGGGCATCATCGCGCGCAGTTTCTCACCTGTTTTTTCAATCTGATGCGCGTCGTTACGTGCGCGGATGGCCTTGAAGCCAATACCACCCGACTGATTTTCCTGAATGAAATTCCGCACGAACGTGCCATTCTGAATGTCCGTCAGAACGCGTTTCATTTCAGCTTTCGTTTCCGGGGTCACGATGCGGGGGCCGGTTACATACTCACCATATTCCGCCGTGTTGGAAATCGAATAATTCATATTGGCGATACCGCCTTCATAAATCAGATCGACGATGAGTTTCATCTCATGGAGGCATTCAAAATACGCCATCTCAGGCGCATAACCGCCCTCAACAAGCGTCTCAAACCCGGCCCGGATCAGCTCCACCAGCCCACCGCAGAGAACCGCCTGCTCACCAAAGAGATCCGTCTCGACTTCCTCCTTGAAGCTCGTCTCAATGATACCGGCCCGGCCACCACCATTGGCCGAAGCGTAAGAGAGCGCGATATCGAGCGCATTTCCGGATGCGTCCTGCGCCACCGCAACAAGGGACGGCACGCCACCACCCTGCTGATATTCCGACCGCACCGTGTGGCCAGGGCCCTTCGGCGCAATCAGAAAAACATCCAGATCAGGACGCGCTTCAATGAGGCGGAAATGGATTGATAAACCATGCGCAAAAGCGAGGGCGGCCCCCTGTTTCAGGTTTTTCTCCAGATGCTCTTTGTAAAGAGCGGCCTGCCCCTCATCAGGTGTCAGCACCATCACTACATCAGCCCAGGATGCCGCCTCAGAGGGGGTCATCACTTTAAACCCGGCCTCCTGCGCTTTCGCGACAGCTTTTGAGTCCGGCCGCAGGGCGACGACAATGTCGCGGACGCCGCTGTCACGAAGATTATGCGCGTGGGCATGTCCCTGACTACCGTAACCGATAATGGCCAGTTTTTTACTTTTGATTAAGCCGAGATCGCAGTCACGGTCGTAATAAACACGCATCGGTGTTCTCCTTCACATTTTAAATTAGGCTGACTGAAAGGATTTCTGCGCGCCGCGTGTCATGGCGACGATGCCGGTCCGCGCGACTTCCATCACGCCAAGCGGAAGCAACAGGTCGATGAAAGCCGTCACTTTATCGCTTGAACCTGTGACTTCATACACGCAGGATGTCGCGGAAACATCGACAATGCGAGCGTGAAAGGCATCGGCAATGCGCATGGCCTCCGTCCGCGGGTCACCGCGATTGACCACTTTGATCAATGCCAGCTCCCGCCCGACATGCGGCCCCGGCTCACTGAGGTCAAGCACGCCATGCACCGGGACAAGACGCCCCAACTGCGCCTTGATCTGCGCGATGACCATCTCCGTTCCCGATGTCACAATGGTGATGCGCGACATATGATGGGCCGGGTCGATTTCCGAGACAGTGAGGCTTTCAATATTATAGCCGCGGCCTGAAAACAGCCCGACAACCCGGGCCAGCGCCCCGCTCTCATTTTCGATGATCACGGCGATGATCGCCGTTTTTATGGGTTCTTCTTTCATTAGACCAACATTATGCCTTCATCGGTGATCCGCGCGGCGTCCGTCTGTCGGTCCGGCCCGAGAAGCATCTCATTATGCGCCGCCCCTGACGGAATCATGGGGAAACAATTTTCATCAGGGCTCACACAGATTTCAGCGACAACGGAGCCCTTATGCGTCAACATCGTCTCAATCGCGGCATCCAGCTCACCAATGCAGGTGGCCCTGACGCCTTTGCCATGGAAGGCCTCGGCAAGCCGGGTGAAATCAGGCAGGGCCTCGCTGTAGGAATGGGCATAGCGTGAGCCGTGCAATAATTCCTGCCATTGCCGCACCATGCCCATATACCGGTTATTCAGAATGAAGATTTTGACCGGCAGATCATATTGCGCCATCGTCCCGAGCTCCTGAATATTCATCAGGATGGAAGCCTCGCCCGCAATATCAATGACCAGCCCCTCCGGATGGGCGATCTGTGCGCCGATTGCGGCGGGTAAGCCATAACCCATTGTTCCCAATCCGCCTGAAGTCAGCCAGTGATTCGGTGCATCGAAATGAAAATGCTGCGCCGCCCACATCTGATGTTGCCCGACTTCTGTCGAGACATACACATCCGTCTTCATCTTCCGTGTGGCTTCGTAAAGGCGTTTGATTGCGTGTTGGGGCCGGATGATTGCCGCCGGATCCATATCCTGCTTGAAAGCAAAACTATCAACGGCGCGCCAGCCATCAATCATCTGCCACCATTGAGACAGTTCATTTGGCCCGCCCTCCCACATCTCATTCAATGCCTGAAGAGTGAGACCGACATCACCGATAAGGGCGTAGTCCGCGCGGATGATTTTATTGATCTGCGCAGGGTCAATATCCGCGTGGATCTTGAGTGACCCCGGAGAGAATGTGTCGACCCGCCCCGTCACGCGGTCATCAAATCGCGCACCCAGGGCGATGAGAAGATCGCAATCATGCGTCGCCAGATTGGCTTCGTAACTGCCATGCATCCCCAACATGCCAAGGAAATGCGGGTCCGTCGTCGGGACGGCGCCCAGCCCCATCAAGGTTGAGGTGACGGGGAAGTCGGTTTTACGCACCAGCTCCCGCAACGCGGCGGAGGCACCTGGCCCCGCATTGATCACCCCACCCCCTGTGTAGAAGAGGGGCCGACGCGCCTTCTTCATCATGGCCATGGCTTCCCGGATCGCGGAAGGGTCCGGCCGGGTCTGCGGTGCATATGGGCGTCGCCGACTACCGAAGCGCGAGGGTGCCGCCTCAATCTTACCGACAGAAATATCCTTCGGGAGGTCAATCAGCACAGGGCCGGGCCGCCCCGTCGTCGCGACACGGAAGGCCTCCCGCACAATGGGCGCAAGGTCCTTCCCGTGTTTGACGAGGTAATTATATTTCGTCGCAGGGCGCGTGATGCCGGTCGTGTCCGCTTCCTGAAACGCATCATTGCCGATTAGCGCGGAAGGGACCTGTCCGCAAATACAGACGATCGGGATTGAGTCCATCAGGGCATCGACCAGGCCGGTCACGGCGTTGGTTGCGCCGGGGCCGCTTGTCACCAGCACGATGCCGGGCCTGCCCGTGGCGCGCGCATATCCCTCCGCCGCATGGACAGCCGCCTGCTCATGCCGGACAAGAATGTGACGAATATCATGTCGCTGGTGCAACGCGTCGTAAATCGGAAGGACCGCGCCGCCAGGATAGCCGAAAATAACATCAACACCGTGCTCGACCAACAGGTCCAGAAGCTGCTGCGCGCCATTTTGCGCCGTTATTGACGATGTCGCGACCGGATGATCTGAATCGGACATAACCAACCTCCCTTTTGAGAAAGGGGGATTACCGCAAAATTCAACAGCGCGTCAATCGCGCCCTTATAAATATTTCTAAACCTTCTAACGTTCTTTCCGAAAATTGCGTATATTGTTCAAATCTTTGCGATAAATTATACGTGTGCGCCGCGCTAGCAAGTTCGTGATGTCTAAACCACGTAGCTTGCCGCCTCGTATATTGTCCCGTCGCAAGGGTTGCACGTTCACGCGCCATCACCAGGGTCATATTTCCATCGAGAAATGCGATCAATTCCGGCACGCCATGGGCGCGCATGGCCGGGAGGGAAGGGGGTAAATTGCGGGCGCGCAAAGCCGTGACCTCCTCAATCGCGCCATGATCCAACATGGCATCAAAGCGGGCCGCGATCGCCGCGCGCAACGCGTCCCTCGGTGGGTCGAGTCGCAGAGCGATGAAGCTGCCTGAAGCGGCGGGAAGGGGCGATTCGCGCCGCCACCAGCTCAGGGTTTTACCCGTTCCGCGCCATACCTCCCAGACGCGCGCCAGCCTCTGACCATCGGCCGGTGCGATCCGGCTGACCGCGTCAGGGTCAATCGTCTGGAGCATGGTATATAGCGATTCGGGTCCCTCAGCCGCGAGTTTATCGCGGACTTCCGCGCGGACTTCCGGCCCCGGGTCAGGCACTTCCGCCAGGCCCTCGATAAGGGCACGCAGATACATGCCCGTCCCGCCGCAGAAAATCGGCAATCTGCCCGATCCGAGAGCCGCTTCCATCTCATCCAGGGCGTGGCGACGCCACCAGGCGACACTTCCATTTTCCGCCGCGTCAAGGACACCGTAAAGACGATGCGGCACGGCCTGCATTTCCGCCTCTGACGGGCGTGCTGTCAGGATGCGCAGATCCCGGTAAACCTGCATGGAGTCCGCGTTGATGATGACCCCGTCAAAAAGCTGCGCGAGGGAAAATGCCAGAGCCGACTTGCCGGAGCACGTCGGTCCGGTCACAATAAGCGCGGTCGGCGTGTGTTGCATGCGTCGTTTGTGACACAGAAAAGAAGTTTCCGCGAGTTCATGACCCACCCTTACGCACTCGTCCTTATTTTTGACCGCAAAGCGGGGCCCCTTCCCCCGGAAGCCGTCGATATTGCCCGCGCCATGGTCAAAGGAGCGCGGCCCGTCATTCTGTCAGAGGGGGAGGCTGTTGAGATCCCCTGCGGCAAACCCGGAACGGGCGCCGCAACGCCGGCCACGATCCGCGCCGCACTGACCCCTCATCGGGTCGATGCGCTGCTTGTCAAACAGCGCGGCCGTCGTAAAGCCATCCTGATTGCTGATATGGACAGCACAATCGTCGCGGATGAAACGCTGGGCCAGCTTGCCGCCTTGATCGGGTGCGGGGACGCGGTCAAACGCATCACAGATGCGACGATGAACGGGACGCTCGACTTCGCGGCCGCCTTGACGGAGCGCGTCGCGCTGCTACGCGGGCACCCCGCCGCTTTGCTTGAAGATGTCTGGAAGACGACGCAAATCAATGAAGGTGCCAGAACGCTCGTCAAAACCATGCGCGCCCATAATGCCCGCACCGCCCTCGTCTCCGGCGGTTTCATATTCTTTACCTCCCGCGTCGCAGAGGCTTGCGGGTTTGATGAGCATCATGGAAATGTGCTGGGGATTGAGGATGGCACGCTCACCGGACGCCTCGCCGTGCCGATCCTCGGGCCTGACAGTAAAAAGGCGCATTTGACCCGCCTCCTCGCTGAGCGCGGCGCGCAGCTCTCCGCAGCGCTGGCAACCGGTGATGGCGCCAATGACCTACCCATGTTGCACCATGCCGGTTTTGGCATCGCCTTTCATGGCAAGCCGAAGTTAAGGGCGGAGGTGCCGCTTCAGGTCAATTTCACCACTTTGCGAAGCCTGCTTTTTGCCCAGGGCTACCGGGCTGAGGATTTCGTTGAGTAGGTGAGATGCGCGACTGATGACGTCGTCAAAGCTGACGAAAGCGGATTTTGCAAAAACCCGTCCGGATGCCCCACCCGATTTTCGTTGCCCCCAAATTTTCCCCTAGATTCGGGCGCTTGCATGACAAGGGGTGAAGACCTTACGGCGGAAAGCCGGGCAAAATCGGGAGGTGTAAGAAGGGAAGAAAGGCCGTGATAACGGATCATGGTGGAGAGGGTTGGATTCGAACCAACGTAGGCGTACGCCAGCGGATTTACAGTCCGCCCCCTTTAGCCACTCGGGCACCTCTCCGTTCGGTTGTTGCGGGATATGGCTTTCTACACGATCTGTCAACGCCCTTCCGTCAAAGCAGGCCGCTTTTGTCACATGACGGCAGGCGCGACTTCGCTTATAGGGTGAACCATGTCGAGACACAACAAACGCGATCGCCACACGGAGCACGCGGCCGCCCCCGCCATAAGGGGCAGGCCGGTTATTGGATGTACGGTTTACATGCCGTGACATCCGCTCTCAAAAATCCTCATCGGCAGGCCCATGAACTGCTTGTGACACGGGAGGCTGCGCAAGCGCTCTCTCAGATCGAGATCATGCAGGCCGTGGCCCCGCAGATTGTTGATCGCAGCCGCATTGACCCCCTTTGTGGTCGCGATGCGGTGCATCAGGGCATCGCCTTGCGCGTCGCCCCTCTGGCGCCTTTCGCGATAGAGGATCTATCCGATCGGGAGGGGACGATCCTGATCCTCGATCAGGTAACGGACCCACGCAATATCGGAGCCATTCTGCGCTCCGCCGCCGCCTTTAACGCGGCGGGCATTATCCTTCAGGACCGCCACGCCCCGCAAGAAAGCGGGGTGATGGCAAAAGCCGCGTCCGGCGCGCTGGATGTCGTTCCGGTGGTGCGTGAGGTCAATCTCTCCCGCGCGATCGCGCAGTTGCAGAAAGCGGGATATTGGGTCATCGGCCTGGATACCGGAGGCAACATCCTGTCACGGGAGGGTCTGGGGGAGAGACGCGCGGCGCTTGTTCTCGGGGCGGAGGGGGAAGGTTTACGTCGCCTGACCCGCGAACATTGTGACGAAATCGCGCGATTGCACATGCAGGGCGACATGGAGAGTCTCAATGTCTCCGTCGCCGCCTCTGTCGCGCTCTATGAGCTCGCCCGGCCGTAAAGTCTGGCCAACGCGGCGGGATGAGATGCGTGCACGACATCGCGCTGTAAGGGGCACGCCATCTATCTATCCAGAATCAGTAAGAAGAGCGTAGCAGGCCGTTACCAAGGTTGCCGCGCCCTCCAAGGCGCGCAGTTTGCAAGTGTAAGGTCAGAGACCCCGCGTCGCAACCTGATCATGGTTCTCATTTCAACGGGCAGTTGGCCTTTACAATTATCAAGCGAGACGTCACCGCATCAACAGCGTAAAGATTTTATGCTATCACGGTTTTTTGCCAGAACGGCCAGACGATGACCGCAGGCTTGCTTGAGGCAAAGGGCGACGCCGTGATTATCATGGATGCGGACCTTCAGGACCCGCCGGACCTCATCCCTGAAATGCTGGCAAAATGGCGTGACGATGCGGATGTCGTTCTCGCACGACGTGTGGACCGGTCATCTGACGGCCATGCGAAGCGCCTGACCGCCGCCTGGTTTTACCGCGTCCACAACGCCCTTTCCAAAGTGAAAATTCCTGAAAATGTGGGTGATTTCCGTTTGGTGGACCGCGCCGTCATCAATGCGCTGGCGCAATTGCCGGAACGCCGAAGATTCATGAAGGGCCTGTTCGCGTGGGTTGGGTTTCAGACCGAGACGATCGATTACACGCGCCCACCCCGCCTCGCGGGTGAAACGTCCTTTTCCAGACTCGCCCTCTGGAATCTCGCGCTTGAAAGCATTACGGGGTTCTCAAAGATCCCGCTCAGGATCTGGACATATATCGGTTTTTCCGGCGCCTGCGTGGCGGCCCTATATGGGATGTTCATCCTCGTGCGGACCCTGATTACCGGGACCAATGCGCCCGACTATCCGTCCCTTTTCTGCGCCGTGATCTTCTTCGGGTCCGTGCAGATCATGAGCATCGGGATGTTGGGCGAGTATATCGGGCGCATTTATATGGAGGCGAAACAACGGCCTCTCTTTATAAAGAGGCGCGTCTACGCGGAGTGATCATTGGATCGGACAGGCGCGGCTGAAATCAACCAGAATCCGGTCGCCTGTCTGATAAAGGCTATAATAACGGCGGGCGATCTGATGATCAAAACGGCATGATTGCCGCATTGCCGCGGCCGCCCTCATCGGAAAGGCAGAACTCTCTTCATCGAAGCCGAAATATGTCGCGTTGCTCTGCAGGCCAAATTCTTTGAGGATGACATCATTCCATCCTCAGATTTTGAACATTGTGAGAAGCGCGTCCAAATGGGGTGAGGAGCGATTTTAAAAAATCACGCGCGCTTTTGGGTCAACTGGCACCGGGTCCGAATCCCCCCAGGATGAAAAGACGCGCAGCGCAACCGGCTGCCCGTGACTCGCCGTATAAATATCTTCCACAATCCCGGCGGCGAGCCTGTTTTCAAAAAGCGCCTGAGCATGTGCGGCATTACCCCACTCATAAGCCATCATTAATTGAGTGAGGAGCATCCATCCACTCAGCAAAATCGGCACGCGCCGCCAGCTTCTGAATGCCGCATGTCGACCGATGAGGAAGCATGTTGCCAGGCCTAGAAAAACACCCCCACTCATGAGCACGCGTACGTCGAAGACGGGTATGGCGAGGATCGTCATGACGCCCGGCATGGAGATTACGGCCACGCCCAGCATGAGAATGGCGAAGATACCGCCCCGGACACCGCGAGATCTGTAAGCTTGAAGGCCAAGGCCCGCGACACCCCCAATCAAGCCGATGAGGAGGATCCGCGCATGATTACTCCGCGCATACTCATTGAGATATAGTCTGACAAATTGAGCGATGTGGCGCGCGATGATGTGGGGGTTGAATGTCGTCGCAGCATGCAGGTGCAGATAATCGAAATTGAATCCTTCCAGATGGAGAAGGAATGTTTCAGCCTTATAGGCGCAGAGCGCGGCGACGAGACAGAGGAGATTTTTGACATAATAGAGCGACGCAGCTTTGATGCCGCCCTCCAACATCTGAAAAAGCGTGCTGAGGCAAAGCAGGACGAGAAACATATTCACTGCCGGCTGATATAAATTGACGGTCAGGAAAAGGGCCGAAGCCACAGTCAGATATCGACGCAAACCTGTCATGGGCGCGGAGAGTGAGAGTGCTGCAACAGCCGTCGCGAGCGCCATTGACTGATAAAGCGAGTCGACACGGTAAGAGAGATTTTCGAGGAAATATGGCGAGCAGACGATAGAGCTAAGGGCAAGAAAGCCCGAAAGACGGTTAAAGCGCCATGCCGTGGAAAGCGACGTCAAAGCCAGAGACAGAATAGCGACGGACAGGATCTGCGTGAGTGGGGCAATGTCATACTGATGGAACGTCGCATTTAGGGCGATAAAAAGCAGTTCGGAGAGATAACGCCCGTTCGCCGCCATGCCGATATAAGGGTAGAGCGCGCGCCCATGATCGTCGATAAGGTAGAAATTTGCGTGAATGATCGGATAAGCAAATAACCCAATTAAAATGAGGGACAGGAAAAAACGTATCAGAAATTCTTCCTTGTCGGAAACGCGCTCGAAAAACATAATTTCCTCGGCTGAAATATCGTCATTACGGGATGAAAATCCGGATGGGTAGGAGACGCCGATGGATGATCCTGACGAATAAAGCTTGAACTGCGCTCCATCGCACCCGACATGATCTACAATATCAGACCTCATTTTACAGAGAGAAGACCTGCATGGCCGCTCCCAAAAACCGCGTCGATGTCCCTGCTATCGGGGTGAAACATCTGATCATCATGCAGAGCTTTCTTGTTGCCTTTATCGTTCTGGTCGCGTTGATTAATCGTTAGAGGCGGCGCGTCCGGCCTTTCTATAGGTCCGTCGCCGCATCATCAGACACGCCAGCCCGTAGCATAGGGCGGGCCCGACACTGATCCAGAATGAAGGCGGTGCATCAGTCCACCAGGAGAGGGCGATCCCCGCCCATGCCAATGTCAAAGCCAGCATGGCTGATGTGAAAACGCCCCTAAGTGGCGAGAAGCCAAGCCGCAATATCGTGGCCGCCGGGCCGACGAGCAGCGCGAAAACGAGCAGAATGCCGGTCATCATGGCGCAGATAGACGTCACCAACGCGACATCAAGCATGAAAATCACCGCAATCCATCGTTTCCGCGCACCCTGAATTATGGCGAGATCAGGATCAAGACTGGCATGTAGCAGAGGCCGCGCGATCAACATCATGATGGCGACACCGATTGTCGAGATGGCGATGAGTGGCGTCAGCAAAGCGCGATCCACCCCGAACAGATTGCCGAATAAAAGTGATGTTGCGCTGCTGGCTGGCGATACCTGCCAGCTCAGAAACAAAAGCCCGATCCCGAGGCTCGCCGCGAGGACGAGGCCCGTCACACTATCCCGTGCGTGATCGGGCGGCTGGTCGGCCCGCGACGCGGAGGTGGCTTCCCACCCCATAAAGATGGCTGTGACGCAGGTGATGGCGAGCATCCCGGCAAGGGGCGACAGGCCGATCAGGACGGCACCTGTCGCGCCGGTAAAACCGACATGGGAGAGGGCGTGACCGGCGAAGCTCTGACCACGAAGCACCAGAAACCAGCCGGCCACGCCGCATGAGACCGCAATAAATGCCGATGTCAGGAAAGCATGGCGCATGAAATCAAACTCAAACATCGGATTTTTCCAACCGACAATGCGTCAGGCGTAGGGCCAGATGAGGTGTGCGGCGGAAAGGGTCGAGGTGATGCGTGCTCATGAGAATCGTTAGACGAAGGTCCCGGCAGAGTCGTACCAGGAGGGAAGCGATCTGCTGTTGCCCCTCTGCATCGACACTCGTCATCGGCTCATCAAGGATCAGGATTTTGGGATGCGCCAGCAAGGCGACGGCCAGAAACACGCGCTGCTTTTCCCCACCCGAGAGAAGACCCATGGGCCGATGCGCGAAGCCCGCCGCCCCGACAAGCTCAAGGGCGCGCGCCACATCCTTATGGCAGGCCGGGGAGAAATTGAGGGGGCCTAGACGGGCCCCACGCCATGCCGATGTTACGTAGTCCAGCGCAGTTATTTGCGGCACGGGCATGCGACGTCCCTGGGGGAGGTAACCGATTCCACCCTGCCCCAAATGCGCGGCACGACCGAGAATATTGACAGAGCCCGCCATATAAGGGTGCAGGCCAAGAATGGTGCGGAGAAATGTCGTCTTTCCGTGGCCATTCGCCCCCATCAGAACCGCCAATTCCCCTTCATAGAGGCAAAGATCCGCATTTTCGAGGAGGACATGCTTCCCGTAACCGATGCGCAGGGCGGAAATCTCGATAACCGGCGGCCTAGAGGTTTCAATCTCATCCGACCGCCGGGCCGACACAAAATCTGTCACGGCAGGGCTTTGTCCAGAGCCGATAGCTGATCATTCATCCAATCCTGCCACCTTTTATTTTCAGGGGGATATTCCGCGCTGTAAATAATCGGAATGCCGGCTTGACGGGCTTTAACTTTCAAAGCATCGACCGATGGCGCGGACACGGTCGCGTTAACGATGAAGACGCGAACATCATAGTTTTGAAAAGCCGTCTCCAGACGGGCGACATCCTGGGGCGACGGTTCCGCATGATGCATGATCGCCAGCGCGAACCGCTGATCAACCGTTATCATGCCAAGGGCCTCCAGAAGAAGCGCAGAGACAGGCTCGCTCTCCGCGACCCGGCTTCCCTGAAGCCGTTTTCGCATGACCGCAATTCTGTCACGCAGGGAGGAGAGATCTTTTAAAAAACCATTCTGATTGGCGATGAGACGGTCACGATCCTGCGGCAAAATCTGCGTGAGTGTCGATGTCCATTGTCGGGCGAAGCGTGTGACCACATCGAGACTGTCATAAAGATGCGGGTTGCGGCGCGCCACTTCCGGGGCGAGCGCACTAATGGTGATGATGGAAGACGGCGTTTTCCCGAGCGCGTGGATGGAACGGGCGGCCCAGTCATCATATCCGGCACCATTCACAATCACGTAATCCGCAGCGCTGAGCCGCTTGATCTGGCTTGCGGAAATCTGCTGAAAATGCGGGTCAATTGCTTGGCGTGTGGTCAGATCCTGCGTTACTATGACACCCGCACCCAGTTGCGACACGATATTGCACCAGACGGCTTCAACGCAGATAACGCGCAGTGGATGCGCCGTCGCATTGTGGACACTGAGGAGGAGGGTCAGAAGAGCGATGGCGACGCTGCGCAATTGAACCCTCACAAACGTTACATAGTTACATCTCATTCCATGCGAATATAGAGGCCCACTTCTCGAAATGACAATCCAGGAATTAGCGCTGTCATGAAAACATCCGGAAAAACCTCAGACGATCAACAGAAAATTGAAGCCATTCTCGCCGCGGCGGAAGAGAAGTGCAAAGCCAGCAATATCCGGATGACGGCTATCCGGCGTGAGGTTCTGCGCCTCATTTTATCGCATGACCGCCCCGTCGGTGCCTATGACATTCTGGAAGAGCTTAGGCTGACACGCCGAAATGCTGCACCCCCACCGTTTACCGCGCCTTGGATTTTCTGCTGTCTCGCGGGTTGATTCACCGGCTTGAACGTCTGGCCGCTTTCATCGCCTGCTCTCACACGCGTGCTTTACACGGTCTGGACGCGCCGCGGCACAAAGTGCAGTTTCTTATCTGCCTCCAATGCCACGATGTAAGGGGGGTTTGCGGCGGAGAAATAGAAGAGGCCATGCCGAGACCGCCGCAGCATCAGGTTTTACACGCCATCATTCCACTGTGGAAATTGAAGGCATCTGCGATCAATGCACGCACGATAACCTCCATACCGCCAGCGCCGTCAATTTGACGAAGCGCACTGCGCAGCAGGCAGACCTTTGAACGCCGAATGGCGGGGAGACGAGGCGCAGACGCGGCAGGATGACGATGTTGTGCCCTGTTTCGCCTCACTTTGACGCGCCCTCCACGGCCCGATGCGCATTATTTGACGTCGTTTTTCAGACTGCTTTTGAAACGCGATCATTGTTTAACTTCGACAATTTTTTGGTCAGCTCGTGGCGCCCTTTCCGGCTTTCAGGCGGAAGACATTGAAAAGATTTGACTTTTTTATTGAATGAAATTAATATTCACTTAACAAAAGACATCACAAAGCCTTGTATAAATAATAATGAAACAATTTTGTTGCCGCAAAAGCAAATGCCCATGTCATTGGCGAATTCTGACCGCACTTTATCAGGATTTATTCCCTTAAATCTGAGGTGAAAAGTCTGATGCATCGGGCCGGTTGAGCTGCGCGCGTCATCCGTTGAAAAAAGGGAACGCCCACGGCCCTTTTAAAGAGCGTCAATCACGCATTTCGATAAAAATGACCTGCAGGAAATCGGCGTCTGCGCCGCGTTGATCGCCGCGCGCCCGCGTAATCGGGCTGATATCAGGGCAACGACTTCTCAGTTTTCTTCTTTACAAAATTTGAATGTGCGCCTTACGTCGATTGCGGCTGTAATGTTGGCGAGGTGATGAATGATTGGTCCGTGCAGCATTATTTTGCTGGCAGGCAGCCATCAACATTATCCAACAATAACATTGTCACACAACATAATACAGTGTCGCAACTCCCAACGAACGGACGATTACAAGCGCGGACGCGAGACTATAATGCGAGCAGCGGCGGCATCACCCATAATATTGAGAATATGCCGTGGGCCGTTGCCTCATTTGAAGCGCGTCTCATCGTTGAAGGTGGTGAACTCGGCACCCTGCTGCCACCGATCACGACGACTCCGGTCGCCCGGCAGCAAAATGCTATTTACACCATCACGGACCAGGAGGCGACGGAGGACACTGTCACCCTTTACACATCGACGCTCGCCGACGGAAGCAACCCGCGACCGCCCGTCCAGTCACCGACACCAACGGAGCCCTCACCCGGATCTTTCTCAGTGTCGAAAAGATTGTCCAACGTGACGTTACTTTACTTAAATACGTTCCTCCAGGGGATCAACCTACCCGATGATTATTACGTAAAGGCCGGAAGCACCTACCTTGTCACACTCTCTCTTTCACCGAAAATCATTTTATAGTCGTGAACGTATCAAGAAGCCGTTTTTCAGCGCCATTATCGGCTGGACTTTCGCCGGATATTTCAGGTTTTTGAGAAGACCCATAATGGGACGAGTTCACCAAAGTGTGACTTTTCAAATCCGTGCTTTGCAAGATGGATTTCTCAACAATATTGTCAGTACAGCTGGGACAAATACGAACGTGGCGCTCGGCGATACAGACGGTGAAACGGTCATGTTGCAAATTAATTGGCAGCTTCTCTCGGCCTGAAATCAACAAATCTCACATATTTTTCAGGCGTAGATACCATCTGCGACCCATCACTTGATTTATCCCGCGGCGTTTTTGAACAGGCCGTCGCGGAATATAATTGTTTCAAGGTGAGGAAACCAGGCGCGCCCGAGAGGCCGCAAACTCCTCACAGAAACAATAATAACAATGTGGGACGTCCTGAATCATGCTCTCTATCAATATCAATTATAATTCTCAGGATTCATCGAAAGGCAATAACGGCCAGCTCAAGGATGTCGCGGGTGTCAATGGCTCGCCCATTTCCGTCATGCCCGGCTTCCCGGATTTGGAAGATCAATTCAACCAGATGGGCATCACCCATATCCGTCTGCACGATATTTATGGTGTTGGCGACCTCGATAATGGGGCCGTCGCAGGTTTGCAGAATAATAATAACCAGCTGATTCCGAATGTGCCAAATGCGCAGGCGGGGCAGGCACGTAATTTTATCGCGCGTTTCGACAATGCGCGCACCATCTACCCCAATGCCGCAACGGGGATGAGCCAGGGCAATTATGATTTGGCTTTCAGAGACGCGAATTACGATATCACCGATGACTACATCCGTCGGATCATGAATAATAATGCGCGCGTCAACCCGCAGGGCATCAATCGCGAGGTCCTTTTTCGCCTTGGGCGAACCATCGATAGCGGTTATGTGATATCCGCCAATTTCGACATTTACGTGACCCTCGTCTCAACCCTCGTCCAACGTTACTCTCAGCAGCTCAATATGTCCGGCATCCCACGTAAAATTGCCTATTGGGAAATCTGAAATGAGCCCGATCTTACGTTTTTCTGGAACAGTAACGACCCCAATCGGTATTACGAGTTTTATTCAAAGATCGCCTGGAAGATCAAGGAACTTGACCCCAATGCCAAGGTCGGCGGGCCGGGCGTTGCGAATGGTTATAATCCGGGCGGCGCCTATCTGGACGGGCTTCTCTCCTTCTGTCGGTCAAACAATGTTCCGATCGACTTCCTCTCGTGGCATTATTACGCGAATACGACATCGGACCCGCAAAATATCATTGATATCGGCAACAGCATCCAGAACAGCCTGCAACGCTATGGGTTTGGCAACGCGGAGAGCCTTTGCACCGAATGGAATTCAACGCCTCAGGCATCCACCAATGTCTTCACAAAGGTCCAATCCGCGCAAAATGCCCCTTACATCGCGTCATCTCTGATCTATATGCAGTCCTACAAGGTCGATCGCGCCTATTATTACCGAGGCGGCGCGCTCTCCTTCGGCTTATTCAATGATGAACCCAATCCGGTCAACCCGAATTTCAAAAGCTTTTGCACCTATGCCGCGCAGGCTTTCGCAATGTTCAATCAACTTAAACAAACGCCGAACTTTATGATGACGACAGACGCGTCGACCACGGGAGTCAGCATCCTCGCTGAGAAGGCGAGCAACATTGTCAAAATACTCGTTTCTAATCACCGCGTTGATCGCTCCCTCAGCCGGCCGAACGTCCCCCCCTCCCAACAGAAGGCTGTATCGGCAGCACTATGTCGATTCCGGCCGCACGGTTGCACAAATTGCCGATGATTGGTCGGTGCAACATTATTTCGGTAGTAAAAATCCAGCGACGCTTCAAAATAATGATGTCGTCAACCGGAAGCCCCTTGCGCCGCAGATACCGAATAATGCCGAGCTCACCCCGCGCTCCCGGAATTACCGTGAAAGCTCAGGCGGCGTCACATTGAATATCACGAATCTTGCTCAGAATGTCGCATCCATTGAAACCCATCGACTCACGGAAGGTGCTGATCTCAGCGGCATACTGGCGCCCGTTGTGCAAAACGTTTCATTGAGGATGAATGGCTCAACCTGCGTGATCACCGACCCCGGCGCTGTGGAATACTCGGTAACGCCTTACACCCCCACACTCGGCAATACGCCCGTTAGTCCCAATAACCCCACCATCCCCACGCCACCGCTCATTCCCGGCGGCGGTGCCCCGACAGGTAGAAGCGTTCACGTCGTTGGTCAGGAGGCAAATGTCTTCGGCAAACCCGTGCGCATTCCATCGCAATTTATACCTTCAAACATCGCTGTGAATGCTGGTTCGGTATGGACTTTTAATATCGGCCTCGGTGGCGCTCGGATCATCAGTTTTACGGGGCGGCTCCAGGCTCACCCTTTACGGCTACAGTATCAGCATGGGCTGGCCCTGGCTCGTCCCGCATCGCGCTGACAGTAACGTCCACTCAATCAGGATCTCTTAAAAATTTGGTAGGTCGGAGCGGAGCGGGTTTGGATATGAGACTCATATCGACAAACGGAACTTTTTATATATTGATACGACGATGATAGCGCAATCCTGAAGACGAGGCAGACGGCCTTTATGGCAGCAGAAAACGCGCCTGGCTATTCTCTCATGATGAAGCATATCCGAGACAAACGGCGCGCGTCACGAAGGCCCTACCAAAATCGCGAGCGCTCTCTTCAGGTTACTCGGGACGCACACGACAAACATCGTGTGCGTCCATCCTGAATGACGGTGGATCAACTCGCGGAAGAATGGGCTTGGATCTCATTTCGAGGTCATCGACTATCACACCACAACAAAGCAATTCAGTATCAATGAGGAAGCGCTGCGCCAGCTTGGTTGAGAGATTTTACAAATGCTTTTGTCCCATATTGCAGATCCGGACAGGACATGCGATGCCCCTTTGCGGAGCAACGTGACGCGCGCCGAAACCGGTCCAGGTGTGATGCGATGTGTTATGTTGAAAGTCAGACGAAGATATGCGCCTCCTGATTGCCGAAGTTGAGCGTGGGGGACGCGTTGAGTCGCGCCATTATGGAAGCATCGCCATCGTCGATGCTTCCGGACGGGACGTGCTCGCCCAGGGCGACACGACAATGGCCGTGTTTCCGCGTTCCACCGTCAAACCACTCCTCGCCCTGCCATTGGTGGAAAGCGGGGCCGCATCCCGTCTGAAGCTGACGGATTCCGAACTGGCCGTCATTTGTGCCTCGCATAATGGGGAGGAAGCCCATACTCGGACGGTCGCGGGCATCCTTCAGCGCGCGGGGGCCACAGTCGCCTGTCTGGAATGCGGCGCACATTGGCCGCTCGGGGATAAAGCGTGCCACGATCTGGCCGCTCAAGAGGGCTAACCTTCAGCGCTGCATAATAATTGTTCCGGCAAGCATGCCGGTCTGGTCTGCCTCGCTCTGGACCAGCAGCTCGACCCTGAAAATTACGTAGCGCCGGAGCACCCCGTGCAAAAACAGGTCACGGCAGCTCTCGCGGCAATGACTGATACACCGCATGACGCCTATAATCGGGGGGTAGATGGTTGCTCCATGCCGACTTACGCGATCCCGCTGCGTCAGCTCGCACATGGTTTTACGCGTTTCGGCGCGAGCGATACGCTGGAAGCAGATCGTGGCAAGGCCGCGGCAAGGCTGCGTGCCGCCATCGCGGCCGCGCCCTTCATGCTGGCGAGGACGGACCGGTTCGATACGAGGTTGATCACCCATTTCGGCAGGCGCGTTTTCTGTAAAATGGGTGCTGAAGGTGTCATGGTCGCCTCCGTACCGGATGTCGGGCTTGGCATCGCCATTAAAGTGGAAGATGGCGCCAATCGTGCCGCTGAGGTTGCCCTTGCCGCCTTTCTGCAAAAAAATTCCCGCCCTGACCGGGTCGGATGAGGATCACACCCTTCTGGCATCACTCAGCCGCGCACCCCTCAAAAACTGGAACGGGCTGGAAGTCGGCTGTATCCGCGCATCCGAAACCCTCGGCCGGTTACAACTTCATTCAGGCTGAACCAATCCCGGGTTACGTCATGGTCACGGCTGAGCGTGAATAAGATCGCCGCGATCACTTGCTTGCATCATAATTGAAGCTGTAAAGCTCGGATCCTTCCCTTTTCTACAGCCTTTGCTTGAGGGGATGGCGGCAAAGCATGTATAATCCGGTTTAATCCTACGGCACGTTGCCATTCTGCGCAAAATCGTCTCCGAATTCCACGCCTCAACTTTCGTTTGTTTTACAGGGGTCACTCCCGTCAAGCCCCCATTGCTCGGGCAACCTGCCCCGTGGCCGAATAAACCCGACAATAATGCAAGCCCGTCCTTGTCCCCTCTGATCAATCAAACCGCTCATCATGCGATGAATCCGTACCCGCCGACCTTAAGCGCCTTCTGATGACTGTATAAATAACGCGATTCAATCGTAGAATTTCCGAATCCTTTTGCGACTTTAACGAGCGCTTACAGCACCAGGAAATTTACAGAATGCGCGATTTCTGTTAACTTAAAATTCACTATCAATTACGACCGTAGAATTCCCATCCAAACCAATATTCGTAATAAAGATTAAAATATGAGCGTATGCCTTGTCACAATAGAAAGAAATAAAAACCTCTATTTAAACGAGTGGCTCTCATATCACCGTACTATTGGTGTTGATAAAGTCTACTTCTATTGCAATGATGATGACCAGGTATCCATGTACAGGACTGTTTTACCATGGATTGAGTCAGGTTTTATTGAGTTCAGGCATCACCCTTCTATTGGGCAGCAGTGGGAAGCTTACATGCACTGGGCACATGTGCATTATCACGACCACGGATGGATAAGTTTTCTTGATGTTGACGAGTTTATCACGCTCCCTCGTCATGCGACATTGCAAGAATACTTATGGTCGTTCCCGCATGATGTTGATGTTATCTACCTGAATTGGTTCAATTTTGGGCATAACGATATTGAAAAACAATCCGCCGATCGCGTCCTGCAATTATTCACAAAACGTCGCGCCCTGATGAGTGAACAAACGAAAATTTTAGTACGCTCGACAGCTCTCGATCTGCCTTTCCTTATGCATCACCCATGTCCCATCCAGCATGGCATTGGTTACCATTTTTTGAAAATAATCCTTTCAACCCACGAGGCGTCAACCGCGTATTCTCCGATGACACGCCATTTTGGAATATCAACGCCTCTGAAATCACCCCTGAAATTTCCGATCGGATGCGCGTAGCCGCAAGTGTTTCGCATTTTTACATGCGTCATACTGATTATTATCAAGAACGTGTGGACCGTGGTCTTGCGCTTCTAGCCCGCACCGGAAACAATAGTTTCCTCCTCCACTGGAAGCAGAAACTGGATAGTGGTGAGTATCTCACGGAGATGAAAGAGGCGAATGCCGTGGAGGATCTTTTCTCCGTGACTGGTCAATTACCCGATATGGACAGTCGCATAACGGTATTTTCCTTTGACATCACGAGGCGTCCAATCGTCCAGCAAGTTTCAGGTGTGAGGGAACGATAAGGGACAGCTAAAGCCTGTTTCCCTAAGTCCCGCGTCATTCATCAACGTAGCGCCCTCGCAACCCCGTGGAAGCGGACTTGCAACATGACAAGCATCACGCCTGCGCATCCTGTGCAAGAGAGGACTATTCAGACAGGGCTAGAAGCTGAAATTATCATGCGGGCACTTCCGGAGCCTACGATGCCAGAAGAAAATGAAGCCACGCAGATTGCATAATAGCTCAGTCAATTATCCGCCAACACGGTTAGCCGTCACAACATGTCAATGCCCCCGCTGACGTCTGCAAACCGAGTCGCGGGAAGCGTCAGAGGGTAGGTGCGAGATTTTAATATCGGCACGTCATGGAAGCATCTTACCCAGCGCATCCCTGAAAAACATATGTCATATCAATAGATTATAAAAAATAACTGCTGTCATCGCGGCAGATTTCCGAGCTTCCCCAACACCCTGGATGGCAATATCGCCCCCCCCCGACATCACCGGCCAAAAAGCTTGCGTTCACCTTTTATTCGTTCCTATTGTGTTCTCATGGAGGCGTTTCATGCGCGAACAATGCAACCTTATTGTTTTACGTGAGCAGATCCGCCGGATCGAGCGCCATTATGCCCCGGCGGCAAAGGCGCAATTCTGCGCGACAGGTCTACCCCGCCCTGATGCTCATCTGGGTGGTGGGCTGTTGCGCGGTGCCCTTTATGAGTTTTTTGATACAAGCGGCTATGTCGCCCAGTCGGCGCGTTTCATCGCCTCAATCCTGGGACGTCATCCAGGGCCTGTCCTATGGATTGGCACGCAGCTTTCCTCCCTTTATGCCATGGGTCTTTCCCAGCACGGGCTCAATCCGGAGCGTGTCATCTGCATTGAGGCTGAGGAAGCCGTCGTGCCCAGTATCTGTGAAGATGCCCTTCGTGAGCCGCATTTTGCCGCGACGGTGATTGAATCGCCGCGCCTTTTTCACCTGACCGCCTCGCGCCGGTTTCAGCTTGCTGTCGAGCAGGGTGGGGGCTGGGCATTTTACTCTATCACTGTGCCCTGCCAGATGCGACGAAGCAGCCCCCCACGACCAGCACAACAAGGTGGCTGATCACGCCTGAAGCGCCCTGCACTGAAAATACCCTCCTCACACCCCGCTGCTGGACCCGGCGACACCGCCACGGCGTCCCAAATGCCGTGGCGTCTCGACCTTCAGCGTCACCGCGGAGGCCGACCGCATCAATGGCCCCTTTCACCTTTCGAGCTCCCTGACCCGATTATTCATGACACGGCGCATCCTTCACGTGTGGTTTCCACACTGGCGCACTGACCTCTGGCGGCGTCAACAAGAAGGGGGCAAACCCACAACACCATCGGGTATCGCGCTTTACACTTACGATCATCATCGCAATATCGTCATTGCGGTGGATCAGCACGCGCAGCAGCGTGGCGTCACGCCCGGCATGACCATCGCCCTGGCAACACCGGCACAGGATGCCGCCGCGCTGGAAGATCTGGCACGTTGGTTCAGCTGGGTGCGCACCATGGTGCGCACCCGCCCCGCCGGACGAGATTTGGATTGACATCACTGGCAGCGCCCATCTGCATGGCGGGGAAGCATCTTTGCTTCAGACCGTCCCAAACCCGTATGGAAGTCAGCGGCCATCATGCCGTGCGCCTCGCTGGGCCTGCGGGACAAACCGCTGCAACCCCTGACGCCCACCCCCCTCCCTTATTATCCGGCGCAGTTTAAGGGAGCCGATCATGACGGCAGAGGCCATCGCCATGGAAGTCTTACTGGTGGAGATCTGTCCTCTTCTGCAGAAACGAGGCCAGGGGGTGCGGCGCCTTTCCCTCATTTGTGAGCGGGTGGACCGTGCCGCGCAATCCGTGTCAATTGTCACAGCCGAACCTGTCAATGATCCGGCTTATCTGCTGACCCTGCTCAAAAACTGTATCGCCCATATTGAACCAGGCTTCGGCATTGAGGCCATGCGCGTCCATGTCACTGAAGCGGCGCCTGTTTTACAAATGCAGCATGGCCTGCTGGCCGCAACATCAGATCATCAGGCCGCGCGATACCAGCCGTTTCTGGACCATCTGCATAATAAGCCGGGGGTGCGGGCAGTCTTCCGGCTTGTGCCAGCCCCCCTCCGTCATTCCGGAGCGCGCGCAGGCATGGCAGGACTGCCTGAGTGTCACGTCACGCGCTGGCGAGGATTTTCCCGTTTTTGCGCCCCGCCCCACCCGGCTGCTGCACCCGGCAGAACCCATACGCCTCGTAACGGCCGATATGACCATCATCGACAGCGTCACCCAGCCACAGGATGCGCCGCCGCGCAGCTTCCGTTGGCACGGGCCCATTCATCATATCCGTCCCGCTGAAGGCCCGGAACGCCTGCATGGGATGGTGGCACACAAACACGAAATATGGCGCAACACGCGATTACTGGCATGTGGAGGATGAAACAGGGGCGCGGCTTCTGGCTTTGTCGCCGTGGTGACGGTGTGCATCACTGGGCAGGGGACCAGAGCTGGTTTGTACATGGTCTTTTCTGAGATTTTTATTTCCCAACATCTGATTGCCGGGATATTTCATTTGACAATGGACAGCCTCACCTCCGCTTCGCCTGAAGATATCGGCTCAGCCCTGATGCATGCCCTGCGTTTCGATGCGCGCCGCCGCATCCACAACGCGGATGAGCTGATGGCCCGTCTCGTCGCCGTGCGCCTGGTTGCGCATCTGCAACGTTGCGGCTTCGTCATTTACACCAGAATACCGGCCCCACCGCATGGGCGCATCCCTGTGCAACCGGCACGAAACGCCGCCCCCGCCGCCCCGGAGGAAGTGGCACATGATGATGCGTTGGATGATTCCACGTGACGGAAAACTGTCTCCCGATGCCGCTTCAGGTTGCGACCCATTATTCCTTCCTGCGTGGCGCCAGTTATCCTTCCGAGCTTTTCACCACAGCCGCGGCAATGGGCTATAAAGCCATGGGGATCGCTGACCATCAGACGGTCGCCGGGCTGGTGCAGGCCCATTGCGCCGCCAGGGAGGCGGGGATCCGCCTGATCCCGGGCTGTTGCCTGCAACTGACGGATGGTACGATCCTGCTGGTCTACCCCAAGGACCGCACAGTATGGGCGCGACTGTGCTTCTGGTTGACACTCGGCTATAAACGCGGCACGCGTGAGACATTTGCACTCGATTGGCATGACCTCGCCCATCCCGCCGCCCCGCCGCCCCGCCGACACATCATGCGCCACCTACCGCAGCACATCCTGTCGCGGCAGGCGCAACGGGGACACACGGGCAAAATGACAACCCTGCCGATGCAGCACAATACCAGACGGATACAGACCAGGCTTATCCAAATGACAGTGGAGAGTTCTGCTTTATCCTGGTTCCGACGCCGCGGCCCTATCGCGCGCCACGCGACAGGGGGAGAAGACGCCGCCATCTGCGTTTCACAACTGCATCAGATGAAGGCCGCCTTAGGGTAGGAAGGCACGCCACATCATTTATTTCTGGCGTTGACGCGGCATTTCCATGGGGGTGACGGGCACAGACCGACCATGCTGGCTGATATGGCGCGGCGCACCCATATCCCGCTGATCGCCGCTGATGACGTTATGTACCAGGATGCGCCAGCTTTATGCGCATGATCCGGATGCACTGCAACGCACACAGCATATCGCCTCTTTATGCCGCTTTTCACTTGATGACCTCAAATATCAATACCCGCAGGAAAGCGACATGCCGGGGGAAACGCCGCAACAGGCGCTGGAGCGTCTGGTTATGGCCGCCACACCGCAATGCTATCCTTATGGCGCGCCTGAAAAAGTCCGCCAGCAGATCGCGCATGAGCTGGCCTTGATCGCGAAGCTGGATTACCCACCGTATTTTCTGACCGTCAACACAATCGTGCAATTTGCCCGCTCTCGCGGGATTGTCTGTCAGGGGCGGGGCTCAGCCGCGAATTCCGCCATATGTTATGTGCTCGGCATCACCTCAATCGACCCGGTCCAGAGCGGCCTTCTGTTTGAGCGCTTCGTATCGGCTGAAAGGCGGGAGCCCCCGATATTGATGTCGATTTTGAAAGTGACCGCCGGGAAGAAGTGATTCAGTGGATCTATCACCGTTACGGGCGGGGCCATGCCGCCTTGTGCGCCACGGTCCACCGCTACCGGGCCAAAGGCGCGTTGCGCGATGTCGGCAAGGCGATGGGGCTTTCGGCGGATCTTCTGTCGCTTTTATCGACGCATCTGGTCTCCGCCCTGGGTGACGATGCGCTCTTCTGGTCCCGCAGCGCCGAAATGGGGCTGGACCTCAGCGACCGGCGGATGGCGCTGACCGTCCATCTCGCCCGCCAGATCCTGGGGGTTTCCTCCGGCAATTAGGGACGCATCCCGGTGGGTTTGTCTTGACGCGTGACCGGCTCGATGGTCTGGTCCCGATCCAGCCTGCCGCGATGAATGACCGCCAGATTATCGTGTGGGACAAGGATGATATCGACCAGCTTCGTTTCATGAAAGTGGATATTCTGGGCCTCGGCATGTTGGGTTGCATCCGGCGCTGTTTCGAGATGCTGGCGGCGCATCGTTATCTGCAACTTGACATGGCCAGTATCCCGGCTGAAGACAAACCCACTTACGCCATGATCCGCAAAGCGGACACGCTGGGCACCTTCCAGGTTGAAAGCCGTGCCCAGATGGCGATGCTGCCCCGCCTGAAACCCACCACGTTTTACGACCTCGTCGTGCAGGTCGCCATCGTTCGGCCGAGGCCGAACGATGGCGATATGGTGCATCCTTATCTGCGTCGCCGTGAAGGGCTGGAGGCAGCCACATGCGCCTCACCCACCCTGGAAAACATATTGGGCAAAACGTTGAGTGTCCCGCTTTTTCAGGAACAGGCCATGCAGATCGCCATTCAATGTGCCGGTTTCACACCGGATGAGGCGGACGCTTTGCGCCGCGCCATGGCGACATTCAAATTTACGGGCGGAGTTTCCCATTTCCGGGATAAGCTGGTGCGTGGCATGATTGCGCGCGGCTATGGCCCCTCTTTTGCGGAACGCGTTTTTCCCAGCTTGAAGGTTTCGGCTCGTACGGTTTTCCGGAAAGTCACGCCGCGTCATTTGCGCGCATTGCGTATGTTTCCTGCTATCTGAAATATCATCATCCTGATATGTTCTGCGCGGCGCTGCTCAACAGCCAGCCCATCGGGTTTTACGCTCCGGCACAGATTGTGCGCGACGCGCGGGAACATGGTGTGGAGATCAGACCCGTCGACATCAACCACTCCCAATGGGATTGCATGCTGGGAGGGGCGGCCCGGCGGCCGACGCCACGCTGTCCGGCTGGAGATGCGTCTGGTCAAGGCACTGGCGCATGACGACGCAGCACGCCTGATTGCACGGCGCGTCCCGCTTTATGAAAATATCGCCGATGTCTGGCATCGGGCCGATGTGCCTCTGGCCGCGCTGGAGCATCTGGCCCAGGCTGACGCTTTTCGCAGCGTCATCCCGCACACGCAATCGCCCTGAAATCGCCTGTATTGAACCGCCCGTCACGCTGCCCCCATCCCGCCGCAGCGCGATGTGCACGCGGATTACCATACGACATCCTCAGCCTGAAGGCCCACCCCTTTACCTTTATCCGCCCGGCCCTAACAAAACGCCGCATCCTGCTCTGCGGTGCCCTTGCCGAAAAGCGGGATGGCCAGCGTGTCTCGATCGCCGGGCTGGTGCTGATGCGCCAGCGCCCCAGCACGGCAAAGGGGGTGATGTTCATCACCATTGAGGATGAAACCGGTTTTGCCAACCTGATCCTCTGGAAAAACCGTATTGAGGCCCAGCGTGCCATTGTCATCGCTGCGGGCGCGCTGATCTGCCATGGGATTTTACAACGTGAAGGCGAGGTGACGCATATTGTCGTTGAACGTCTGGAAGATGCCGGCCCCCTGCTGCGTCCCGAACTGGAAGAGGGCGAGATACAGACGACCTCGCTCAAATCCCGCGTGCGCAATTTTCAGTGACGCCTTTTTAGGGGAATGCTTTGCCGGAGCCGCTTCAAGGGCGGGCACAGCCATATGGCAGCATCTCAAGCGTCCAGGACATCTCCCGACTTACGCTTTCTCACCATCTCCCTTGATCCAGACCTCGATTTTCCCGGACACTTTGATGGTCATCGGGCGGCCGCGGCGGTCCAGCGTGCGGCCGACAGCGAGGCGGACCCAACCTTCGCTGATGCAATATTCCTCCACATTGGTCCGCTCCTCACCGTTGAGGCAGACGCCAATGCCTTTACCGAGGATGGCTTCATCATAAAACTTGCTATCCGGGCTTGAACAAAGCCGGTCAGGCAGGGCATCACTCATTCTTAACTCCTTTTCTGCCGGGCGATGCCGGCGATCGGCGCGCGGTTCGGTAGACTTAACGGTGTCTCCCGTCAGATGCGCTCCGCCTTTTCTTCCATCAGGGGATGCCAGCCCGTCAAGCCATCGACATTCTGACGCAACTGCGCTGCGCCTTCCGCGACGACTTTAAAGGCGGCCTGTGCCAAAGCCTTGCGGGTTTTAAAATCCTCCGGCGCGAGCGGCTTGTGCATCAGGATTGAGACGCGCTTGCCCCGGTGTTTGACGAATTGCCAGATATGCGGCCCCAATTCCATATCCCCGTACCAGGCAAAAACACCGCGCCGACGACGATGAACGGACAAACCATCCAGCGTGTCGTAGGCGATGGAAACGGGCTGGACGAGGGGCGCCATCCCTTTCGGGAAAAGAATAAGATTATCGCCGCCGATCATCCGCGCCACCATATTGTCACGCTCCTGCGCGGTGGAACGTCGATGACGGCTGACGTAAATTGACCGCCCGATTTTGGAAACCAGCCCCATAATCGGCCATGATCGGATATCACGCTTGGCGACGAAAACAGAGTAAAACCGCACCCCAAGCACGGGAATATCAAGCCAGGAACAATGATTGGCAACGTAGGTGACGGGCCGCTCACCACGTACGCGCCCACGCCGCCCGCCCAATGTCCTGGCTGCCTGGCCGATCTGATTGATCTTGATGGAAAGGATGAGGCACATGCGGCGCCATATGATGCGTGTCCACCGGATTTTTGACGTCCCCGGCACCAGATTGTCACGAGGGCGAGGCGTAACGCCCCAGGACGCGATCAAGCCAGTCCAGCGTGTCATCTATCGCGACATGATCTTCGAGCGGCGGCAGAGCGCACAACTCATCTGTTGACAAGATGATAAAGCCGAGTATGTACCAGGCCTTCGTGGGGCTGTAGCTCAGTTGGTAGAGCGCCTCGTTCGCAATGAGGAGGTCGGGGGTTCGATTCCCCTCAGCTCCACCACGATATCCTCTGAGAACCCGTAAATCAAACGCCGAGAGCGCAGCTGTCGTGAAGATAAGCGCCCCGACATTCAGGCTTAAAATCACTACCAAAATATTAAAGTTAAATTTTCTTTAAAAGAATGTTGGCATTTACGTCAACTTACACCAAAAATTCTCTGTCTCTCAGACTCCAACTGTCGGCGTATTTTACTTTTCGAAAACTTGCTTCACCTTGATAACATCCCACATTTTCACCGAGTTCGACGTTACTCGTCGCGTAGCGCTCCAGCGACGACGGCGTTTACCATGTCCGGCGTCTAAAGGGTGCTTCAGGACTATTGTGCCGAGACGTTTAACCGCCGCGCGTACCTTGGATATTAGCTTTTTTAAAATTTTTTTACTGAACTATTTGACGATCCAATAAAACCTTTATCTTTTCAGTGGTGATGGGCTGAATGTCTAATCTCTTATTGATCGTTATCGATCAGTTGACGAAACACTTCAAAAATGAAGCAAATCTGATCACGGCGGATACGCGCCTTGTTGAGGATTTGCAGGCTGACAGCTTCGATTTCGTCGAGGTGGTTTTCGAGCTTGAAACACGGCTGGGTATCGTCATCCCTGACGATTTCTACACCAGCAAGCTCAAGACCGTCGACGATATCGTGATCGCTCTTGAGGAAGTTATCGCTCAGAAGCAGGCCGTTCTCAATGATTCGACTGCGGTCGAAAGGGCCGCCACGTGACGAAACGACATCGGGAGATTCACCGCGTTGCCGTGACGGGCGTCGGCATGTTGTCGCAGCTTGGTCATAATGTCGGTAGCTGGACGTCACTGTTTGAAGGGCGCGCTCATCTAACAAAGGTTGAGGCCGAGATGGGCGCCGCTTTCAAACAGCTTCTGACCGAGGATGCGCCTCTTAGCGGACGGGATTTTCCGGCAGCTCCTTCAATCACGCCACGCTCCATGCCTGCCGGTTTGACCAGGCGCGCCTCAACGGTGTCCACGCCATGGGCGCACAGTTCGCGCATTCTTCATTTAACGATGCGCAACTTTACGGCTCCATTCTGAAAATGGCGGATTTCAGTAATACTGATCTGACCCAGGCAAATTTCTGCGGGGCCTCCCTCGTCGAGGCTGATCTCCGGGGCGCGTCTCTCTCGAATACGCGTTTCGACGGTGCCGCTTTATCCGACGCGAAGTTTGAAAATGTTGATTTCGCGGCGGGATCTTTCGCGGGCTGTGCCCTGCGGGAAGCAAAGGTTGGGCATTTTCTATGGGGGAATCAAGATGTTTTCCATCCCCCCGTGACCTTTAGCGGCTCAGTCTTTCCAGTTCGGCTCTTCGAGGATTTTCTGATGATGGCGGGCACGATGTTCCCGCGTGATCAGATCGAAGGGGGCGACAGCGACGACGCAACACCGGCGGAGCTGACTTATTTACGAGAATATCGCGACCTATTGACGTTTTTCATGGATGCGCAGGTCAATGGCCGTTCCACCCATGGTCCGGATGATCCCAGCCTGACTGGGGTGCATTAACTGTCGTTACGCGACAACAACACATCGCTTCTATACGAATACTTGCAATTTCAGCGTCGGGCTGGCCCACGCCATCTTTTTTTATAAGTAAATTTCAAATTCGATATGCTTTAGGAGCGAGCAAAAATGAAGTATGAATGGATCGGCGGCTTCAAATGCGGCGTCGTCGATAGTAGCACCTCGGCAGTTAACAATCAGTCTTTGGACGAGGGCAAGGGCGCCGTTTTCAAATCAGGCGGTAAAGGCGATAGTAATACGCTTAATGGCCGTCGACTTTATCTGCAGGGTGGCCACGTCTCCAATTCCTATGTCAATTACGGATATGTCAAGACAAGCGGCGGTACGCTTAATGGTATTCAGATGTTTGGCGGAAAAGCGGTTATTAATGCCGGGACAACGCTGCAAGGGGATATCACCGTCAACGGGTCGGCCAAAGCCGCTGTCGGTGAAAATGGCTATGTTTACACATCGGGTAATATAAGGATTTACGCGAAGTCGGGAAGGGTCTTCATCAATCAGATTGGCGCCGCAACGATATATCTTTATGCCGCAGCCGCCGTTTACGTGACAAAAGCGCAGCGCTTAAATCCCTTACGGTCACGTCAAATTCCAGCAACTACTCTTTCGACATCACCGATCTTGATCCGACGACAATCGTTGGCGTGACGCGCTCAAGCGGTAAACTCGTGATTCACACGACGAATGGTAACGTCACGATCAATGGCAACCTTCAGGGATATCAATTCAAACCTGACGGGAAGGGTGGAACAATATCGAGGATGGCTGCTCACACTGGACAAATGGCAAGGGCATTATCCCCCTGGCCCGGGCACCAAAATCCTGCGGTAAAAAAGAGCTCGAACTCGCCATCGCCTTCCCAGACCGCGAAGAAGTCGCTTTCTGAAACAATCAAAAACAGACCGCGCGTCAAAAACGCGGTCTGTTTTACCGAGCCCATTATTCTTGGAATGAATGGTCAATTTCCATAGAGAGCGCGTTGATTGGACGATATCGCTCGATTTGTGAAGCACGATGCCTGTCTCAGGATGAGATTAAGCCTTGTCATGATCAGAATGGGGTGATTTTATAGCGCGCCCCTTCATCATGATGCAGGTCGATTACTCTTCTGAGATCGCGTCATCCGCGGAAGAACCGCCATGTGCTTCGATATACTTCACAAATTTTCAGGGAAGCCCGTCGCCTCTGTCGCACGTCCGCTGGAGGACGTCACGGAGGATTTGGGCAGGTGTCGCGGTGCGGCTGTTCAACAATGCGCCCAACTTGGCCAAAATCTCATCGATGCAGATCTTAGGGGCGTCTCCTGCCGCCATGCAGATTTAAGGGGACAATGCTTCATCGGCTGTATTCTGGATGACGCGGATTTCAGCGGCGCCTCTTTGCAAGACGCCGACTTCTCGGGCGCCTCCCTCATGCGCGCGCGGTTTGACGATGCGTCACTCTCCGGCGCGCGTTTTCTCAACACCAATCTCACCCGAGCAACGTTCATACGCGCCGATCTTCTGACGACATCGCTGGTCGGCGTCACGCTGAGCGACGCCGATTTCTGCGATGCACATCTGACGGCAGCGCGCTTCGACGGCGCAGACTGCACGCGCGCCAATTTTCATCAGGCGGATCTGAGTCATAGCTCCTGGGGGGGCCGACGCGGTGCATCAATGCGCGCTTTCAGGAAGCCACCTGGGACAGAATGAAGTTTGAGGGTCATCCCGTCCAACTTGATGGCTTTGGCTGTAACGTCGTCTTGTTGGGCGATAACGTGCTTGTTGACGGGCAAGTCATGTCCGTCAAGGACACGCTCAATATCTCGACGCAAGAGGCCCTCTCCGCGGGAAGCCTCTTCTGGCTTCGCTTCCTCACGCGTTTCAGGCAGATCTATCCATTACTTCCCGCTGACCTTATTGACACGCCAAGTGTTTGAATAAACAGGATGAATTCAGGTAAAAGCCAGCCTTGGCGGCGTTAACGCGGCCTCCACAAAAATCATTCTCGACTTTAAATAGCTGGAAATTGCAGTATGACACTTGCGTGGCGGCGTGAGCGGCGTAAGAAGCGGCCATTCTCGCCTGTCAGACTCAAGCTGAAACGTCAAGGCCATGCGGAAAGAGGACCGATCTATTGTGCGACGTTAAACGTAGTACTCATGTACTCATTTTTATAGAGCGCGCCAAATCTGAATCGAATCCTAATTTTCCGTTTGTTCGACAGCATTCTTTCATGTTATCGATTATCTAACGAATCTCTAAACCAACATGTATTATTTAAGACTATAGAAGAATGAATCAAGATGTTTTTCCTTCCATTCACCGGCCTTAATCTCGGTTCTTGACCAAGTAATTATGTAATAGAACTTAGTAAAAATCGTCACGGGCAGCTTCTAAAATTTTTGAAACTGACGGATTGCTGTGTGGTTCCGCATGCCTGTCATGTTGTCGTGGCGGCAGTAGATGAGGTGCGTAGTGTGTTGTTTTACTTCCTTCGCAAAACTCCAGATCAACCCCGCCAGTTTGTCCTGGCTGAGGATGAACGATCACCCGCCTACACGACCTTTGAAAACGCATCACCTCATAACACGACGTTGGTCAGCCGGGATCTCCGACGCGTTTTTCTACATGATGCGGATCTCTATGGCCGCGACCTAACGAACGCAGATTTACGCGGGGCAAATCTGTCAGGGGCAGATCTCGCAGGTGCGTCTCTCGTCAATGCGTGTCTCACGGGCGCCGACCTCTCTTACGCATCCTTCGTTGGCGCGGACCTCTCCGATGCGGACCTGACGGGCACCATGGCGCGCGGGGCTGATTTTCGCGATGCGACGCTGACGAATACGCGATTTATCGGCGCCGTCTGCACTTCGGCGCGTTTCGGCGGGCAGGACCTGGCACGCACGGACTTCTCCGGTGCCGTCATGACAGAATTGCGTTTTTCCCCCGCATTTTGGGGAGAGCAGGTGATCTTCGACATGCCGATCAGTTTTTCAGACGGGGAGCGGCGCATCTCCTTCGTCAATGGGCGGGTGATGCGAGACGCGAGACGCGCCCCCCGCATCTTCAAACCGTGACCCCCATGTTGCGGAAAGCTCAAGGCCGTCAGCAAATGAGCCCGCCCCGATGAAAGCCGACCCTGCGGCAAAAACAATCATTATCGAAGAGAGGACTTGAAGTCATGGCAACAACTTGGATCGTGTTGCCCGGAGATAACGGTACAGGATGGAATAAATGGGTCAATGGCGGCGATGCATTGATTTTCCAACCGAAGACTGTTGGTGGAAATATCACCGTCAATGGTGGCGGTCGTGTGCAGTTAAACGCAGATGTGATCATTCGCGGACTCACCATAAATGATGGAGACGTTTACTCCTCAGGCCAGGGGCCGACGATTGATGGTTTGACGATCAATGGCGGCAGGTTTCAGATGACGGCCCGCACCACGCTGCTCAATAACATCACCCTCAACTGGGGTGACTCAGTCTCGTGGGCCGGCGGGCCTGTTTACTATAATGCCTCAACAATTTTGATGATCAACGCGGGCAAAATGAGGATGCCAACCCCGGAGGTCCTTGATAATTCCGGCCCTCTGCGCGTCAATCTTGGCTCCGGTGGGCACTTTGAAACCTACGCTAAAGATCTTGATCATTATTACTTCAACGTTACGGGCGACTCATTTAACATCGATATCATCGACCTGAAATATTGGGGCAAACAGGTCAGCAGTATCACGCCGAATTCATCCGGCATCACCATCCATCTCACCAACGGAAATTCTCTGACCTTGAACGGTAATTTCCCCCGGGGTGCAATGGAGGGCGGGCCCTGAGGGCGGTATTGGGATCTTCGCCTGTTTCGCTGAAGGCACTTTCATCCAAACTCCTGACAGAAACCGCCGTGTTGAGGAGCAGGCTGTCGGGGATGCCGTCTCACGCAGGACGGCCCGCGTCAGATTACCTGGGTTGGCCGCAAGACGCTCAACCTCCACGGTGCCATCCCGGATGAAAGCCTTCTTGTGCATATACGGCCCCATGCTTTCGGGGACCAGCAACCCGCCCGTGACCTCTGGATCACGTCTGAGCACTGCGTCTGGGTGGCTGGCGCCATGATCCCGGTTCGGTGCCTGATAAATGATACCTCAATCACTTATGACCGGGACCGCCTGCACTACACTTATTATCACTTCACCCTGTCCGAATATGCCGTCATTTATGCGGAGAATCTGCCCACAGAGAGCTACCGTCCCAACGCGTCGCGCCAACGTTTTGACTCGGTTGAGCCGGATGCTTCTTCTGTTCCGTTCAACGCGCAACTTCCGCTCCTGCATTCGGCCGAGACTCTCAAGAATGTCTGGTCAATGCTTACTGAGAGAGCCGCGTCGCTTGGCTATGGTGGTCATGCCGCGCAGGATGCTTCCTCTTCCATCCGGGAAGTGAGACTGAGGACGGACACGGGAGAGGCAGTGACATTCATCTCCGCCAATGGCACGAGAGCGAAATTCTCCGTCCCGCCGCGCGCGAAATATCTCGTGATAGAAACGGATACAGCCCGCCCCAAAACAGGCATTTCTGGCGACGACAGGGCTGCCTACTTGGGCCCGCGCAAAACTTGTTTCTTCTTGATCTGCGCGATGGCTTTGGCCGGGTTGAGGCCTTTCGGACAAGTCTGCGTACAATTCATTATCGACCGACAGGCATAAAGCTTCATCGGGTCATCGAGATTTTCCAACCTTTCAACCTCATGCGTGTCACGGGAATCAACAATCCACCTTTGTGCCGCAAGCAAAGTCGCCGGGCCGAGATACTGATCCCCATTCCACCAATAAGAAGGACAGGAAGTCGTGCAGCAGAAACACAAAATACATTCCCACAATCCATCGAGTTTTTCGCGGTCCGCAATGGATTGATGCCGCTCCTCATCTTTCGGTGCAGGGGTCTCATTTTTCAGCCAGGGCTCAATGACTTCCAGCTGCTTATAGGCCCCGTTCAGGTTGGGAACCAGATCCTTGACGACCGGCATGTGCGGAAGCGGGTTGATGGTCACCACGCCTTTGATGCTCTCAATAGGCTTGAGGCAGGCAAGCGTATTCTCGCCATCGATATTCATCGCGCATGATCCGCAAATACCTTCACGACAGGACCGGCGGAAGGTCAGGGTCGGGTCAACCTCATTTTTGATGAAGAGCAGCGCATCGAGAATCATGGGGCCGATTTTGTCAAGGTCCAGCTCGTAACGATCCATCCGCGGCGTCTCGCCTGCATCCGGTGACCAGCGATAAACCTGGAAGAACCGACGATTCTTTGCCCCCGCCGCCGCAAGAAATGTTTTCCCCTGGGTGACTCTGCTCTCCTCGGAAAGCCGTAATTCAGCCATCGCGACCTCTCCTTAGTAAACGCGCTTTTTAGGGGGGAAGACCTCAACGTCATCCGTGAGGGTTTTAAGGTGCACCGGCCGATAAGTCAGCCGGACGCCGCCCTGCGCGTCGAGGTAGGAAACTGTGTGCTTCATCCAGTTCTTATCGTCACGCTCTGGATAATCGTCATGGGCGTGGGCCCCGCGCGACTCATGGCGGGCATGGGCGCTTTCGATTGTGACAGTTGCATTGGCGAGGAGGTTCTGATATTCTAGCGCCTCCATCAGGTCGCTATTCCAGATCAAGGAGCGATCTCGCAGAGCCACTTGCTGACTATCCTTCCAGAGGGCGCGTATTTTATCGCAGCCTTCCGACAGGGACTTGTCGTTTCTGAACACGGACGCATGCGCCTGCATGGTGCACTGCAGGCGCTCCCGCAATTGTGCGACCGTATATGTCCCATCAGCGTGGCGCAATTTGTCGAAAGAGGCGATGATTTTTTCGACCTCCGCCTCCGGCGCCGACGACACGGGAAGTTTGGGGTCGATCTGCTCCGCCGCCCGCCGCGCGACCGCACGCCCGAACACGATGAGATCAAGCAGCGAATTTGTCCCGAGCCGGTTCGCACCATGCACGGAGACACATGCCGCTTCACCCGCCGCCATCAGGCCGGGGACAATGTGATCGGGGTCGTCCTCCGTCGGGTTGATAACCTCGCCATGTATCGTGGTCGGCACGCCCCCCATATTGTAATGCACGGTCGGCAGGACGGGTGCAGGCTCCCGCGTGACATCAACGCCAGCAAAAACACGCACCGTCTCCGAGATGCCAGGCAGGCGCTGATGCAAAAGGTCAGCGCCCAGATGCTCAAGATGAAGCATGATATGGTCTTTATTCGGACCGCATCCCCGCCCCTCATTGATTTCAATGGTCATGGCGCGTGAGACGACATCTCGAGATGCGAGATCTTTCGTTGTGGGCGCATAGCGCTCCATGAAGCGCTCACCATCCGCATTGGTCAGATAACCGCCTTCGCCACGGCACCCTTCTGTCAGCAGGCATCCAGCAGGGTAAATCCCTGTCGGGTGGAACTGCACAAATTCCATGTCCTGCGTCGGTAACCTCGCGCGCATCGCCAGGCCGCCACCATCACCGGTGCAGGAATGCGCCGCCGTGCAGCTTAAAAACGCGCGGCCATAACCACCCGTGGCGAGCACAACCATTTTCGCGCTGAAGATGTGGATCGTGCCATCATCCAGGCACCACGCCACAATACCGCGACACTGACCCGCCTCATCCATAATGAGGTCGAGCACGAAGAACTCGACGTAAAATGAGACCTTGTGCTTCAGGCCTTGCTGGTACAGCGTATGCAGAATAGCGTGCCCCGTACGGTCTGCCGCCGCGCAGGCGCGCGGCACGGGGGACTGCCCGAATTCCCGCGTGTGACCGCCAAAAGGGCGCTGATAGATGCGACCATCCTCAGTGCGAGAAAAAGGCACGCCCAGATGTTCCAGCTCCTTAACCGCGCTTTCCGCCTCACGACACATAAATTCGATAGCGTCCTGATCCCCGAGCCAATCTGAGCCCTTAACGGTGTCATACATATGCCACCGCCAATTATCCTCCTCCATATTGCCGAGAGCCGCGCCGATCCCGCCCTGCGCGGCCACCGTGTGGCTACGCGTTGGAAACACTTTGGTGACGCACGCTGTGCGCAGCCCCGCCGCCCCCATACCGAGCGTGGCGCGCAACCCCGCACCACCCGCACCCACCACGACGACATCATATTCGTGACGGATCACGCGATAAGAATCGGAGATCGTCATTTATCCGCCCCCGCCCTGCTTTGGCGTCGCAGCTGCAAAAGGGACAGCACGACGCTCAACACAAACCCCACACAGAAAACGCGGGTCAGCGCCTTAGCCGCTTTTTGTCGCGCACCCCTGAAGTAATCGCCGATAATTACCTCCAGCCCCAATTGCATGTGGCGCGCCGCGAGCCCAACCATAAGCGCCAGGGCAATAATGTGACGCGGCCTGCCAAACCATGCGACGAGGACATCTCGCGATTTTCCGATCGCGTTGAAAGCGAACAGGCTGGTCCAGAGTGTCAGTGGTATCAGCATGACCGCACTCGCACGCTCCTGAAGCCAATGCGGGCGTCCTTTTTTGTGAGGGTGTTCTTCAGCTTGGGTTTTCATCATTCAGAACCTCTGCGACGTCTTGCGCGCATTGTCAGACTTCCGAGGACGATGGTCGTCATCATCATTGTCATCATTAGGGCGCGCGGGCCGTCTTTGTTGATCTGCGTTTTTTCCAGCCGGTGCGCATCATCCCAGATAAGGTGACGTAAACCCGCCACGAGATGATAAATGGAGGCGGCGCACCACCCGGCCAATGTCAGCCGCGCAACCGGGTGACGGAGCAGTGCATTGGATCTTTGGTAAGCAACCCCACCACGTGCGAGGCCACGCAGCCAGTAGGCAAACACTCCTAACCCTGCAGTCGAGGCCACCCCGGCAAGGCGGTTGCCGATCGACATCAACATGGAAAGGCGGAATTTATAAATTGTCAGATGAGGGGATTTCGGCCGCCGTACCCGGTTACCTTCAGAATTGACACCTTCATAAAGGGAGTCGCGGCGATCAGTCACCATCGTTACACTCTCAACCTGCCGTCATGGGATGGCCAACATACATCGGTGACGCCACAGCGTCACCCGTTACACAGCATTTGTGATGCGAAAAACGCTAAAGAATCCCTAATGAATCGCCCCTCACCCTTTACGCTGGCGGGGTGGGTTGATACCGGTCAAAGGGTCAGGCGATAAACGGAACGTCATGAGCATTTCATAATGAAGGATTTAATAATGCATAATGGCGCGACGCCCACGCCCGGCGGACTCAAAGCACTTTATCGCGAGGCGCTGGCTTTCGGTCGATTGGAGCCGGATGCGACCCAGGCCCAATGTGTCGATGCGCTGGACGCATTCGGGCATGAGGCGACGCAGCAGAAATCCCATGCAACCACAGGACTGCGCTCAGCGATCAGAAGACGCATCACGCGCGCTGCGCCGGGCCGCGGCATCTACCTTTTGGGGGAGGTGGGACGCGGCAAAACCATGTTGATGGATCTGTTCTTTAAGAGTCTCGATTTCCGGCAGAAGCGGCGGGTGCATTTTCATGAGTTCATGCAGGAAATCCTGAGGGCTCTGAACAGTCCCCAATTGCGCCAAAAACGTTATGATGATCCGTTGGCGGAACTCGCCCAGCATAATCGCGTCCTTTGCTTTGACGAGTTTCAGCTTAATGACATGTCGGACGCTGTCGTCAATCTCCGCATAATCGACCTGCTTCTGACGGCGGGCGTCCATATTGTGATGACATCCAACACCCATCCGGATGCGTTGTTGCGCCATAATCGCCAGGCCCAAACGACCGTCCGCCCACTCATCACTCAAATTATGGCGCATGTATGCGTCATCACGCTGGCCGCGCAGCGTGATTATCGACGCGCGCGTGACATGGCTGAAAATGCCTGGCGCGTGCCTCCGGACGCGGAAAGCCGCAAGATTTTCTCGCGGCTTTTTGAGGAATTCTCCTCATCCGCGCCGTCGAAGGCGCATCTCCAGATCGGCTCACGTCAATTCCCGATCGCCTGTAGCGGGGACAAGGTGGCGCGATGTCAGTTTGCGGAACTCTGCTCCGTCATGTCTGGCACGGCGGAGTTTCTGGCGCTGGCCGCGCGCTATCCCGTGGTGATGATCGAAGCCATCCCGCAACTTTCCCCTGATCGCTATGATGAGGCGCTGCGTTTCATCCGTTTGATCGACGTGCTTTATGAGAACGGAACGCGTCTCTATGCGTCCTCTGACGTATGGCCAGAGGATCTCTACCCGGCGGGGGGGGGGAATGTAACGGCCTTCCAACGCACAATATCTCGCCTTGAGGAGATGCGCTCACGCTCATGGCACGACCGGCCCGGTATGTCCGTATCCAAAGGGTGAGATGACCGGTCAATGGTGGGCGCACTAGGGCTCGAACCTAGGACCCGCTGATTAAGAGTCAGCCGCTCTACCAACTGAGCTATGCGCCCATTGACGTGTTGTCGTGGGGAAGGATTTTAACAGCACGTTGCCCCATCGACAAGCCAGATGCGTCTTTTTACGGTTTCAAAAGACGCATCAGATTTTCAAACTGGTCCAGACTGCGGTAATCCAGACGCAAATACCCACCTTTGCCATCATAGGCGATTTTGACCTTAAGCCCGAGATGGCGCGCCAAACCACTTTCGAGACGGATAATCTCATCGTTACGCGGTGTTTGCCGCCGCAGCTTGACGTTGGTTGAGGTGACCTGCTTCGCCAGCGCCTCCGTCTGGCGCACATTGAGATGCCGGGCGATAACGATGGCCGCGCCGGAGATCGGGTCCGGATGCGCCAGAAGCGCGCGCATGGCCCGCCGTCAGCTTGCCGGATTTGACAAGCTGTCGCACCCTGTGTGGCAGATTAAGGATACGCAACGTATTGGCGATATGGGAGCGCGACTTTCCGATGGCGTCGGATAATTCCTCCTGCGTCAAGGCGAAATCTGTCTGAAGTCGCCGGAGCCCCTCTGCTTCTTCGATGGCGTTGAGATCGGCGCGTTGCAGGTTTTCAACCAAGGCTGCCACCATGGCGTCCGCATCATCAAAGTGGCGTATGTGCACCGGCACTTCATGCAGGCCCGCCCGCTGGGCCGCACACCAACGACGCTCACCGGCGATAATCTGGAAAGTATTTTCCTGATTCAGCATCGGACGCACGAGAATTGGCTGGAGGATGCCGCGCGTCCTGATGGACTCCGTTAACTCGACAAGGTCCGTTTCATCAATCGCCTGGCGCGGCTGGAAGCGCGCGGGTTCGAGTTGGTCCACCCCCCCCAGCACCGACATGTTCTGCGTGCGCTCAGTCACTTCCTCAGACGGCTGAGCGGGGCCTTCCTGATCATCACCCAAAAGCGCGGCCAGGCCGCGGTCGAGTCGGAGTGGGGGAGATTTCTTCATGCCGGTTGATCTGCCTTTACTTTCAAGCAACGTCGTGAGAGCTCTTCCGCCAATGCCGTGTAGGCAACGGCACCGCTGCTCCGTGCATCATAATCAAAGATGGAGCTCCCGTGGCTCTGCGCTTCAGAGATACGGATATTGCGGGGGATAAGCGCCTCAAGAACTTTATCGCCGAAGAAACTGCGCGCATCGGCCGCCACGAGTTCGGAGAGATTATTACGTCGGTCATACATTGTCAGCACAATGCCCGAAATCGTTAAGGAAGGGTTTAACGCTTTACGAACACGGTCAATCGTCCGCGTCATTTGCGTAATGCCCTCAAGCGCGAAAAACTCGCATTGCAGCGAAATAAGCACACCCTGCGCTGCGACGAGCGCATTAAGTGTCAGCAGGCCCAGACTCGGCGGACAATCCACGACGATTACGTCATAAGCACTGCCCACCACGTCGACGACATCCTTTAGGCGGCTCTCACGCCGGTCCTTCATGGTCAGTTCGATCTCCGCGCCCGCCAGGTCATTATCCGCAGCGATGATATCGAGGTTTGGGACCATGATTGGACGCGACAGGGCGGCGGCGTCTTCGTTTTGGATCAAGGCAGCATAGGCGCCATGACTGCGCCGGTCATAACCCACGCCGAGGTCGGTTGAGGCGTTCCCCTGCGGGGGTCAAGATCGATCAGCAGGACACGCCGCGTTTCAGCGAGAGCCGCTGCCAGATTGATGGCGGTTGTCGTTTTGCCCACACCGCCTTTTTGATTGGCGACGGCAATCACGTAAGCTTTGTCATTCATCTTTTATTCCGGCTCTTTGAATGTGAGAGACTTTAAATATGACGCCCTCAGGGCGAGCGGGTTCATTAACAATCTCAACGCGCATATCCCATATTCGTCGCGCATTGTGCAATTCTTCGTCGACGTTTTTCCCTTCAGAAAAAGGGCAACGCCATCGGGCTGAAGAAGCGGAACCGACCAGCCAATCAAACGTTCCAACGGCGCCAGGGCACGTGCCATCATGATCGGCGCAGGCGGCAAAGAAACTCTTTCAATACGGTTACAGATCACTTTTGCGTTGACCGCACAGGCGCGCGCCGCTTCACGAAGAAATGCACATTTCCTCTGGTCAGACTCGACTAACGTGATGTCGATTTTGCACGCTATGCCGAGAACAAGGCCAGGAAAAACCCCCTCCCGATCCGAGATCGATGATGCGACTTCCCGAGGGGATCAAAGGCATCAGGCGCAGGGAGTCAGCGATATGCCGCGTCCATGTATTCTGTGCGTCGCGCGCGCTGACCAGATTAATGCGTGCATTCCACTTGAGCCGAATTGACTCAAAATGCCGCAAGCGGGTTATTTTGTCGTCACTGAGACGTATCAGGCCGCATACCGGACATGGGCCAAAAGCGCGATCAATGCCGCAGGCGTTACGCCGGGCACACGCTGCGCCGCAGCGAAACTCGCCGGACGCGCGCGGGAGAGACGCTCCTGCATTTCCAGACTGAGCCCCGATTTTGGAATAATCAAGGTCATCCGCGAGGACGAGATCCGACTCAGCTTCCAACTGTTTGACCTCACGCGCCTGTCGCCGCAAATAGCCGGCATAACGCGCCTCTGTCTGCAAGTAGTCCCGGATGCGGCGGGCGGGGCAATTCAACATACCATGGCGCGATAGCTGACCAATCTTCAATCGTCTGCCCCAAAGTCAGGATGTCCATTATGGATCGTTTGCGACCATCCTGTGAGACGGTCAGCCCGGCCCGCTTAAGTTGCGCAGGATTCAAAGCGGGGATAGCCCCCTGTCTGATGGCCGCTTCAATGACGTCGCGCTCCCGCTCAAACGCTTGAAGTTGCGCCGATTCCGACACAGCCATATGTCGCGCCCAGCCCTGTCAAGCGCAGATCCGCATTATCCGCCCGCAGGAGCAAGCGATATTCCGCGCGTGAAGTGAACATGCGATAAGGTTCGGTCACACCTTGCAGGGTGAGGTCATCAAGCATCAGGCCGATATAAGCCTAGTCCCGGCTCAATATGAGAGGCGATGCGCCCGAGACGTGGCGTGCTGCATTGAGCCCGGCAATAAGGCCCTGCGCCGCCGCTTCCTCATATCCTGTCGTGCCATTAATCTGCCCGGCAAAATAGAGCCCTTTAATGCCGCGCAGGGAGAGATTGGGCTGAAGGGCGCGTGATTCGACGTGATCATACTCCACCGCATAGCCCGGCGCGGCGATCTGCGCATGTGACAAGCCGGGAATTGACGCGATGATGTGCTTCTGAACCGCAAGCGGAAAGCTCGTGGAGATACCGTTCGGGTAAACGAGATCGCTACCAGGATGGCCGGGAAGCGCCTCCGGCTCCAGAAAAATCTGGTGGCTTTCCCGCTCACCGAATTTGACAATTTTATCCTCAATCGACGGGCAATAACGCGGTCCTCGCCCTGCGATCGTGCCGCCATAAAGTGCTGACGCGGCAAGATTGTCGCGGATGATCTGATGTGTTTCTGACGTGGTATGGGTGATGCGGCATGACAGCGTTTCATTTGGTAAATGCGACGTCATACGGCTGAAAGGTTCGGGCGCGTGGTCACTTGGGTCTTCCTGCAGGGTCTCCCAATCAATCGTTTCCCGCAAAAGCCGCGGCGGTGTGCCGGGTTTTCAGCCGTGACATGGGCAGATTCATGGCCCGAAGGCGTGCCAGCAAGGCGAGTGGCCGGGTTTTCGCCCAGCCTGCCCGCAGGCGTCTGCTCATGCCCGATATGGATGACACCGCCGAGGAAAGTGCCGGTCGTCAGAACGACCGCACCAGCATGATATTCCCTGCCATCCGCGCAAATGACACCCGCCACACGACCTGACTTAACGATGAGATCCGCAGCCTCTCCGCTCGCGATCTCAAGATTAGGCGTTTCTGTAAGAAGCCTCCCAATCGCTTTGGCATAAAGGTGCCGATCCGCCTGCGCGCGGGGGCCATGGACTGCGGGGCCTTTCGAACGATTCAGCAGCTTGAAATGGATGCCCGCCCCATCAAGCCATCAAGCGTGTCGATCTCCTGCACGAGGTGGCCTTTCCCGATACCACCAATCGCCGGATTGCAGGACATGGCGCCAATCGTCTCAGGGCGTTGCGTTAACAAGGCCGTGCGCGCGCCGAAAGGCGCGGACGCACTTGCGGCCTCACTCCCGGCATGGCCGCCGCCGATGATAATGACGTCAAATTGATGCGACATGATGAAGCTTATTTCCCGATGCAGAACTCGCCGAATATCACATCCAACAAAGATTCGACATCTATTTGATCCGTGATCCTCCCCAAAGCGCGCATGGTCAGGCGCAGTGACTCGCCGCGCAGTTCCGGGAAAGGCGTTTGACGCGCCTCCATAAGGTAAGCTCGCGCCTCCTCAATCCCCGCGCGATGACGCGCCCGCGTTAACGGCGTGGCCGTCACATCCTTTAATTTTTTGATACGCGTTGCCAGTAGACTTAAAAGGGAATCGATGCCCTGCCCGGTTAATGTGCTAATGGCGAGGTCAGAACGCGGATCTGCATCGAAATCACACTTCGTGCGGATCATCACAGCGTCATCCGAAATCTTTTCAGGCGGAGAACCTTCATAGAGATGCAGGGCGACGTCCGCGTGTTTCACGTGAAACAATGCGCGCTTGATGCCCTCCGCTTCAATCTCATCTTCCGTTTCCCGTAACCCGGCCGTGTCAAGAAGGCGCAGCTTCATTCCCTCAAAGAGCCATTCGATCGCAATGACGATCGTCAATCCGCGTTGCACGATTTCTCCACGATGATTTTCGAGATGCGTTTCCATTTCTCCGAGGAGCGCATCCAGATGTGACTCAACATGCGCAGTTGACGCCGCCTCACCCACTTCATCGGGGAAGTCGATCAGCGTCTCCTGCTGTGCCAGAAGGTGACTCAGTTTTTCCCGCCAACCATCATAGAGGCGTGATAAGGCACTTTCCGATTGCGCGAGGGCCTGTTGGCGCTGCATCTGGCTTTCTGACGCCACGAGGTCAGCGATTGCCTCAGCCTGGATCAGATCAAGGCGTTGATGGAGAACGGCGCGGCACGTAAATTCTCCGGGCTTCGCCGGGCGCGCGCCATGTGAGACGAGTGCTTCTGAGACCGCATCGTCACGGCCGGGCCTGCGTGAAGATGCAGTTCAGCACCATCCTCCCCTGTATAGGAATACGGCCCGGGCAACCATAAAACAACAGCCTCATCCAAAATGTCATTTTGGTAGCGGAGGCGGCGATGGCTGGCACGCCGCGGCTCTGGCAATGCGCCACTGCATAAGTTCTGGAGGATGAAGCGCGATTGGGGCCCGCTAATGCGCATCACTGCAATCGCGCCGCCAAGGCCCGTTGCAAGGGCAAAAATCGTTGCATTCTCAGGAGGCGGGGTCGTAGAAACTGTCATGTCATTCTATGCGGAGATATACGTGTCATGCCTCAACTCTCCTTCCATGCGCCTTTCGGCGCGTTAACGCTCAGTGAGGAAGATGGCGCGCTCGTTTCTCTGGATTGGGGCTGGGGCCGGGATCAGGATGAGGCCCCCTTCTAGCACGGGCGCGTGACCTGCTAGAAGGGTATTTTGACGGTGAGGTCAAGGAGTTTGCGCTTCCGATACAGCCTTTCGGGACACCATATCGCCGTCGCGTCTGGGAAATGCTCCGTCATATTCCTTATGGTAAGACAGTCACTTATGGACAAATCGCGGCGAAAATTGGTGGAAGTCCACGCTCTGTCGGGGCGAATCCCCTTCCGATCCTGATTCCGTGCCACCGTGTCGTTGGCCATCATGGTCTTGGCGGCTATTCTGGTGGCAACGGATTGGAGGATAAGATTTTTCTTCTTCAGTTGGAAGGCGTTCAGCCCGCCGCCGCGTCAAACCGGATCTTTGACGCCGGCTAAATGTGACGGTGACGGTGCACCCGGTAAGATAATGACGAAGCGTGCCCCGATAATGCCCCCATCCTCCTTAAGGCGGTTTTCAGCATAAATCTGGCCGTTTGAAGCCTCAATGATTTGTCGGCTGATCGATAGACCAAGTCCGGAATGCTGGCCAAACGATTCACTTTTCGGCCGTTCCGAGTAAAAACGGTCAAAAATCTCCTCCATCCTCAATGGTGGAATGCCCGGCCCCTCATCACTGATTGTGATGCGAATCTTATTGCCCGACTTTTCACCCTTCAGGATGATTTTGCCATTCTCCGGCGAGAAAGACAGTGTGTTATTGATGATGTTGCGAAGCACCTGTACCGGCCTGTCCTCAATGGCCCAGGCGAAAAGCGTGGTACTCCCGATCACCTGCACAATAATCTCCGGATCACCGGGCCGGCGGGTCGTCTGGTGCATATCGCGCAACGTCGTCAGAATATGCGCCACATCGGTCGCCGCAGCGCGCATTCGGGAAGGCTCGGCATCGATCCGGCTGGCGACAGCGATATCAGTGATCAAACGATCAAGTCGCTGAACATCACTCTCAATGATGCTCAGCAGGCGCTTCTGCTGCGTGTCCGACGTGACGCGGGGCAAGGTTTCAATGGCCGAGCGGATCGAGGAAAGCGGGTTTTTCAACTCGTGACTGACATCGGCGGCAAAACGCTCGGTTGCGTCCATTCGCGCCCATAGCCCTATGATATTTCGCCGAAGCGCGCGTGCCAGAATGCCGATCTCGCCCCGTCTTGCCAGAAGATCCTCCGCTATATCGTCGATTCTTCCTGGGCCCTTTTCAAGATCGTTCGCGGCGACGGCCAGCCGCAATAAGGGGCGTGCGATCGTTAGGGAAAGATACCATGAGAGGAAAACCGTTACCCCCATCGCAACCAGAAAAAGTGAGAATATTGACGGCCGCACCGCCAGCACCGAGCGATCCACCTCCGGTGCGCCACGCGTCAATTGCAGAATGCCGATCGTCTGCCCTTCATGGATGACGGGTTCCGCAACGGTGATGATGAGCTTGTGACCCGCTGTCCTGCGTATATAAGGCGGCGCATCATCTCCGTATTTGCCGGGGACACGGGCCGGGCGCGAGGGATGATCGGCGTTTTCCAGCGTGACAATGCCATGACGCGAGGAAAGCGGAAGGAGAGAGAAAAGCCAGGAATAAAGGCGCATCATAAGGTGCTGAGGCATGAGCGGCGAGTCGAGGTCACGAACCACGGGTGACGCTGCATCCGAGTCAGGAAGGAATTCAATATGGCAGCCCGTGTGGTTTCCTCGACGCACGCAGATAAAGGCGCCGCGACTGGTCGCGACAACCCGCCCTGCCGGGCCGTATAGTCTCGCTTCAACGAGGGGGCTTGGTTCTGTCAGGCGGAGGAGGAGCGGCCGGGCCAGCGCAGCGTCCAAGACATAGTCACTCGTTACGAAATTTCGTCCGGATCGACGCGTGACGGCACTTTGGCCAAGAGCCGCGGCGTAGATATGCGCCTGTTCCCGCAAGGCATTTACCTCGGTTTCGAGCAGGGAATTTTGAAAATCCTTCAGAAAAAGAAGCGTTACAGCCAGGAGCGCCAGGGGCAGCGTATTGAGAAGAAGGATGCGCCGCATGAGCGGTGATGAAAATTTCCTGAGATCAGGCCGCGCACGATGCCCCCCAACTCCGGATTTTATCTGCGAAGATGCGCGTGTTAAGTCGGAACATCTTCAAACACCCACCTTGAATAACGGAGACACACTACCAGGGCCCTCGGCGCCGCTCACAGGCGCATCAGCGCTCCTTATACCGGTAGCCGATTCCGTAAAGTGTTTCGATTTGGTTAAATTCTTCATCCACCTGACGGAATTTTTTGCGAACGCGCTTGATGTGGCTGTCGATTGTACGATCATCAACATAAACAGCATCGCCATAAGCGGCGTCGATCAGCTGATCCCGGGATTTGACAATACCGGGCCGTGTGGCCAACGCTTTGACGAGGAGAAATTCCGTCACCGTCAACATGATATCCTGCCCGTTCCACAGGCATTGGTGACGCATCTCATCCAATATCAGCGGCCCACGCGTAAGGACGCATTGTGCCGTCGGCCCGCCCTCCGCCCGACTTGCATCCTGCCGGCGCAGTAAGACCCGAATCCTCTCCAACAACAGGCGTTGGGAAAATGGTTTTGTGATGTAATCATCCGCGCCGAGTCGCAATCCCATGAGTTGGTCAAGCTCCTCGTCCTTGGAAGACAGGAAGATCACCGGAAGGTTGGACCGCGTGCGCAGGCGTTGCAGCAATTCCATCCCATCCATGCGTGGCATTTTAATATCGAGAATGGCGAGGCTGATGGGGTGGGATAGCAGGCGTTGAAGGGCGGCTTCGCTGTCGCTGAAGGTTTCGACATCGAAACCTTCAGCCTCCAACGTCATCTGGACAGAGGTCAGGATATTGCGATCATCATCCACGAGGGCGATCACGTGCTTTGCGGAGGTCATTACCTTGAGTCTGACAATAAAATTTTGTGCTGAACCAATGGTTGGGGTTGGCTTTCAGCCGATGACTGCTACCTATAACGCATCGGCATGCTGTGCCCAAGTAAGGATAGTAAACCGATATGCCGCCTTGCAACGTGTCGTTGAAACGACTCGGGGCGCCTTAAAAGTCGCGCGCTTTCAAGGTATGGGGCAGATGTAAACGCGGCTCGGACCGGGCCAGGCAGTAAGGCTTGATGACGATGACAAAGGAAAACGCGAACCCCGATGACCTGACCCCCGAGGGCGAGACCCCTCACGAAGGTGCATCGTCGGAGAATATTGCAGCCGACACCGCCGAAACAGGTTCAGCCGATGAGAATGAGGCGCGCATCCAGGAATTCAAAGATAAGTGGATGCGGGCAGAGGCTGAACTTCAGAATTACCGTACGCGCTCGAAACGCGATATTGATGATGCGCGCCAATATGCCATTCAGAAATTCGCTCGCGATGTCGTGGAAGCCGCTGAAAACCTTCAGCGTGGCCTCGCTTCACTCCCGCCACGGTTAGAGAATGATGACCCGCTCCTCTCGAAATTACGTGAGGGGCTAGAGAGCACGGAACGGTCCTTTATCAGCATTCTTGAGCGTCATGGAATTGCCTGCGATCACCCGAAGGGCAAAAGCTTCGACGCCAATCTGCATCAGGCCATGGCGGAAACTGAGTCGGCGGCGCACGCGCCCGGCACAGTGGTTGAGTCCTGGACACCGACATGGACATTGCATGGAAGGCTGCTGAAGCCTGCCATGGTGGTTGTTTCCAAGGGCAAATCCGAGGGTGGGGAAAGCACTTAATTTCGGCGGCGGGGACTTGAAATTCCCCCTTCCGGTTCTTAAAATTCGGTATCAGATACGCTCCGGAGCGTAACGTTATACCAAAGGGTCATGATCGGTGCCTTGCAGGGCTGGTGATGACCGCTGAAAGGAAGCAGAAATGAGCAAAGTTATCGGTATCGACCTCGGCACGACCAATTCCTGCGTCGCGATCCGTGAGGGCGATGAGAGCAAAGTCATTGAGAACAGCGAAGGCGCGCGCACGACGCCATCCATGGTCGCATTTTCCGACAATGGTGAGCGCCTTGTCGGTCAGGCTGCGAAGCGTCAGGCTGTCACCAATCCTTCCAACACGCTTTATGCCGTCAAACGCCTGATCGGGCGCAGCTATAGCGACCCGACCGTTGAAAAAGACAAGGCGATGGTGCCTTACGAAATCGTCAAAGGTGAGAATGGCGATGCGTGGGTTGAGGCGCGCGGTGAGAAATACGCACCGTCACAGATTTCCGCCTTTGTCCTCGGTAAAATGAAGGAAACGGCGGAAGCTTATCTGGGTGAGAAAGTCGCCCAGGCTGTTATCACCGTTCCGGCGTACTTCAATGACGCCCAGCGTCAGGCCACACGCGATGCAGGTCGGATCGCCGGGCTTGAAGTCCTGCGCATCATCAATGAGCCGACCGCCGCCGCCCTGGCTTATGGCCTTGGCAAACGCGATTCCGGCACAGTCGCTGTTTATGACCTCGGCGGTGGCACGTTCGATATTTCCGTGCTTGAAGTCTCCGATGGCGTGATTGAGGTCAAATCGACCAATGGCGATACGTTCCTCGGTGGTGAGGATTTCGATAACCGCATTATTGGTTATCTCGCCGATGAATTCAAACGTGATCAGGGCATTGACCTGCGCGGCGACAAGCTTGCACTACAGCGCCTGAAGGAAGCCGCTGAAAAAGCCAAGATTGAGCTTTCCTCCTCCAAGGAGACGGAAATCAACCTGCCCTTCATCACGGCAGATGCGTCCGGCCCGAAACATCTCGTCGTCAAACTGTCACGCGCCAAGCTGGAAAGCCTAGTGGATGATTTGATTGAGCGCACGTTGGGTCCGTGTCGGGCTGCGTTGAAAGATGGCGCGATCAGCGCCAATGAGATTGATGAGGTCATTCTCGTCGGCGGTATGACGCGTATGCCGAAAGTCATCGAAACGGTTAAGCAGTTCTTCGGAAAAGACCCGGCCCGTAACGTCAATCCGGATGAGGTTGTCGCGATCGGTGCCGCCATTCAGGGCGCTGTCCTGAAAGGTGACGTCAAGGATGTTCTGCTTCTGGATGTCACGCCTCTCTCACTGGGCATTGAGACGAAAGGTGGTATTTTTACCCGCCTGATTGACCGCAATACGACGATCCCGACGAAAAAAAGCCAGGTTTTTTCCACGGCTGAAGATAATCAGAGCGCCGTCACCATTAAGGTCTTCCAGGGTGAGCGTGAGATGGCTGCGGATAATAAGCTGCTCGGTAATTTTGACCTGACCGGCATCACACCCGCCCCACGCGGTGTGCCGCAGATTGAAGTTACATTCGATATTGATGCGAACGGTATCGTCAATGTCTCCGCCAAGGATCAGGCGACCGGGAAGGAACAGCAGATCAAAATCCAGGCATCTGGCGGGCTTTCGGATACGGATATTGACCGCATGGTGAAGGATGCTGAAGCGAATGCTGCGGCGGATAAAGCCAAACGTGAAATGGTGGAATTGCGCAATAATGCGGAAGCGCTGATCCATCAGACAGAGAAGTCGATTTCCGAAACGGGTGACAAGCTTCCCGAAGCGGATAAGGCAGAGGCAGAAACCGCTGTCGCCGCCGTGCGTGAAGCCGTCAACGGCACGGACCCTGAAGTGTTGAAATCCGCGACAGAGCGCCTCACCCAGGCCGCGATGAAGATCGGTCAGGCAGCTTATGCAGCCTCCCAGTCAGAGGAAGGCGCTGCGGAAAATGCGTCATCAGGTGAGGCTAAGCCGGACGACAACGTTGTAGATGCTGACTTTGAGGATGTTGACGACAGTAAAAAAGCTGAGTCGTCGCGGTAAATCATCCGTGAGCTGATGAAGCTGGTGTGTGCCCGTCTTTCCTGGGAAGGGCGGGCACGCCGCTTCCGGCAGATATATTTTTACCTTCCCGGGTTGAACGCGACCTGATTGATATCATCTCGGACTTCGAGACTTCCTGGCGAGACACGATGCCAAGACGCACCTGACAGAGGATTCCATGGCCACCAAAGTGGATTATTATGAGGTGTTAGAGGTCAGCCGCACCGCATCGCAGGCTGAGCTCAAAACAGCCTATCGCAAAATGGCGATGCGCTTTCACCCGGATCGTAATGCGGGGGATGCGGCGGCCGAGCACAAATTCAAGCAGGTCAATGAGGCTTACGCCGTCCTGAAGGATGAGCAGAAGCGCGCAGCTTATGACCGCTACGGACATGCGGCCTTTGATGGCAGCATGGGCGGTGGCGGCGGGTTTAGCGGTTTCGACGCAGGCGGGTTTGAAGATATTTTCGACATGTTCGGCGATATGATGGGGGGCGGCCGACGCCGCACGCGTCAGAGGTCGGGCAATGATGTCCAGACACAGCTCCATATCTCGCTGACGGAAGCTTTCTCTGGCGTTAAGAAGACCGTCAAATTTGCGACGCGCGTCACATGTGAATCATGTTCAGGCCGTGGTTCCGCGGACCCGAATAAAGGCAGTGTGCAATGCCCGACATGCCATGGCGCGGGCGCGGTCCGGGCGCAGCAGGGTTTCTTTCTGGTAGAACGCCCCTGCCCGACCTGTCATGGCACAGGCAATGTCATCTCCGACCCCTGCAAAAAATGCCAGGGCGCTGGCACAACCCCGACGCAGCGTGAGCTTGAAATCGACATTCCGGCAGGAATTGAAGACGGGACTCGCATGCGCGTCACAGGTGAGGGAGAGGCCGGCGGCCCGGGTACGCAGGCCGGGGATCTGTATCTGCATATCTCTGTCGCCACCCATGCGCTGTTTCATCGGGAAGGGGCAAACATCCATTGCCGACTTCCGCTCCGTATGGCGCAGGCCGCATTGGGGGCGGAAATTGAGGTGCCCGTCATTGATGGCTCCCGCGCCAAGGTCAAAATCCCGGCGGGAAGTCAGGCGGGTGATCATTTCCGCCTTAAAGGCAAGGGGTTCTCGGTGCTGAGGTCATCTTCTCGCGGGGACATGTATCTTCAACTTGCTGTTGAAACGCCGCGCCATCTGACGAAACGTCGGCGGGAGTTGCTGGAGGCTTTTGAGGAAGAAGCGGACGAAAACCAGGCACAGGCAAACCCGGAAAGCACTGGCTTTTTCTCCAAAGTCAAAGAATTTTTCGACGGAAGGTAAAACCATGCGCATCGGTGTTGCGGGCATCTTAGGCCGTCTGGGTCGTCTTTGCGCTGAGGAAATGCGGACGCGAAACCTGACCCTTTCGGGCGGGACGTCGCGAACGGAGAATGTAGCGGAGAATATCTTCTCCGAGTTGGGTCGTCTGGCTGCGTGTTCTGACGTCATAATTGATGTCAGTCACCACACGCTGATCCCGGATCATGCGCGCGATCTCATTCGTCATCAATGTGCCTGGGTTATCGGCACGACCGGGATGGATGCGGCTGAAGAAGCCGTGATTGCTGACGCTGCAAAACATATCCCTGTCCTGCGCGCGGCGAATTTTTCTCCCGGCCTGAATTTGTTACTCGATATCGCCCGTCAACTTTCCGCTGCCCTGCCAGCGGATGATTACGATGTGGATGTTACGGACATTCATCACCGTCAGAAAATCGACGCGCCTTCTGGCACGGCGAAAGCCGTAGGCGCGGCGATTGCGTCGGGTCGCGGCGTTAAATTGGAGGATGTCACCCGTTATGACCCCTCCGGCCCGCGTCAGACGGGGCAGATCGGCTTTGCGGAATTGCGCGCCGGACAAATAATCGGTGAACATAGTGTGATTTTTACTTCGGGTGATGAGCAGATTAGCATCAGTCACCGCGCCTTTGACCGTCGCGTTTTTGCCCGTGGCGCCGTCAATGCGGCATTGTGGTTACACAACAAGTCCGCTGGCCTGTTTAATATCGCGGACATCTACAAATAAAATAATTTCTCCGAATTACCCTTGACCCGTTCAAGCAATTCCGCCAAGCCAGTCTCTCCATTTTTCGTTGGAGAGATGGCTTTTTACCGTTTCTTCGTCCATCACTCATTCCCTGCGAGGTCCCTGAGTGCGTAATTACGGCGATTTCCTTTTCACATCAGAATCCGTTTCTGAAGGCCATCCGGACAAGGTTGCGGACAGGATCAGCGATACTGTTCTGGACACTTTTCTCAGCGCTGACCCTGAAGCGCGCGTCGCGTGTGAAACCATATGCACGACCAATCGTGTCGTTTTGGCGGGCGAAGTCCGTGGCCCGGCATCCGTGACATCCGACATGCTGGTTGAGCGCGCGCGCGACGCCATACGCGACATTGGTTATGATCAGGAGGGTTTCTCCTGGAAGACAGCCGACATCATGTCATTTCTCCACGCGCAATCCGTCGATATTGCCAAAGGTGTGGATAGTGAAGGCTATAAGGATGAGGGTGCCGGTGACCAGGGCATCATGTTCGGTTTCGCCACACGTGAGACGGAACGCCTCATGCCCGCGCCGCTTTTCTATGCGCAATCCATCCTCGAAAAAATCCGCGATTACCGTAAAAGCGGCGATGCGCGCGGGGATGGGCTTCTGCCCGATGCGAAAAGCCAGGTGACCCTTCGCTATGTGGAGGGCAAGCCGGTCGCCGCGACATCCGTCGTTATCTCGACACAACATGTTGAAGGTATGGGGCAAAACACCATCCGTGAGATGCTGCGCACTGTCGTCCGGGAAGTTCTCCCCGAGGGCTGGATGTGCAAGGAAGAGGAATTTTACGTCAATCCGACCGGTAACTTCGTTATCGGTGGACCAGATGGTGATGCCGGGTTGACCGGCCGTAAAATCATCGTCGATACTTATGGCGGCGCGGCCCCCCATGGCGGCGGTGCCTTCTCCGGAAAAGACCCCACCAAAGTGGATCGCTCCGCCGCTTACGCGGCGCGCTATCTGGCGAAAAATGTCGTCGCGGCTGATCTGGCCGATCGCTGCACGATTCAGCTCAGCTACGCGATCGGCGTGTCCAAGCCGCTCTCCGTCTATGTTGATCTGGACGGGACGGGCAAGGATATCGATGAGGCGCGCCTTGGGGGCGTGCTGTATCAGATGGTCAATCTGTCACCACGCGGCATCCGGGAGCATCTGCGCCTCAACCGACCCATTTACGCGCCAACCTCGGCATACGGACATTTTGGCCGTATCCCTGACCCGGCACTGGATAATTTTACGTGGGAGCAGACGGATCTGGTCGATGACCTGCGGCGGGCTTTCAATCGTTGAGGCCCTGTGCTGATCAAATCTCTTTGCAAACCACAACCTGATAAGCTTTATGGTCGGCCGCGAATCTACTCCCTGCGGCCCCGGCAGCAGCGCCTTCTTAATGAGGCGCTGCCGCGTTTCCGCCTGACGGCAGATCAGGCGACGACGCCCCATCGCGCCTTCAACGCCGCCCCGACGACGCATATTTTTCTCGAAATCGGGTTTGGCGGCGGTGAGCGCGCATTGGCACAATCCGAAGCCCATCCAGATTGCCTCTATATCGCATCCGAAGTTTTTGAAAACGGCCTGTGTTCTCTCCTCTCCCGCCTCGCACCTGAGGGGCAGGAGGCGAAAGCGCCACCACCCGATCACCTGCGCCTGTGGCCGGAGGATGCGCGCCTGCTTTTGCGCGCCCTGCCTGACGCCTGTCTCGAACGCGTCTATTTTATGTTTCCTGACTTCGTGGCCGAAGGCGCGTCACGCGAAAAGACGCTTTGTCCATCCGGATAATATCGCGCTTCTGGCCCGCACCATGCGTCCGGGCGCGGAATGGCGCATCGCAAGCGACCATCCCGTTATCAGGAATGGTGCAAGAGGTGATGGCGTCTCAAATAGCCTTCAAACGCATCGCCTACGCCGAAGGTGAACGCCCGGATGGGTGGTCCGCAACACGTTATGAAAGCAAGGCGTTGCGGGAGGGGCGTGTTCCGTTTTACTGGACTTATCAACGTTGTGAGACAACGTGAAAGGTTGCGCAACCGATGATGACATCTGAAATTGAGCGGGAGGAAATGTCATTCGACGTGCTGATCGTCGGCGCCGGTCCTGCCGGTTTATCCGCCGCGATACGCCTTAAGCAGCTCAAACCTGAGGCCTCCGTCTGCGTGCTTGAGAAAGGGAGTGAGGTCGGGGCGCATATCGTCTCCGGCGCGGTGATAGAAACACGCAGCCTCGATGAACTCCTCCCTGATTGGCGCGACCTCGACGCCCCGCTTCAGACGCAGGTGAGTTCTGAAAAATTTCTCTTCCTGACGGAGGAGCGCGCCTTCGCTCTGCCATTTTTCGAGCGACTCATGCCCGCCCTGTCAAATCATGGCAATTACGTTATCAGTCTCGGCAGTTTCTGCCGCTTTCTGGCTGAGCAGGCGGAAGCGCTGGGCGTCGAGATCTATCCCGGCTTTGCCGCCGCCACCCCGCTTATTGAAGATGATCGTTTATGCGGCGTCATTGTCGGGGATATGGGTGTTGGCCGCGACGGTCAGCCGGGGCCGCAATATGCGCCGGGTATGATCCTGCGCGCGCGCCAGACGATCCTTGCTGAAGGCGCACGCGGTTCCATCACTAAAGCCATCATGGCGCGATATCATCTTCGTGAGAATGTCGACCCTCAGACATACGGTCTTGGCGTCAAGGAAGTTTGGGAAGTACCGCCCGAGCAGCATCGTCCCGGCTTTGTGCAGCATAGTTTCGGCTGGCCCCTTGATGATCAGACCTATGGCGGCGCCTTCCTCTATCATTTCGGCGAAAATCTGGTCTCGTTCGGCTTTGTTGTCGGGCTCGATTATCAAAATCCCTATCTCTCCCCATTTCAAGAGATGCAGCGCATCAAGACCCATCCCGCTTTTGCCGAACATTTCAAGAATGGCCGGCGATTGATCTACGGTGCGCGGGCTTTGTCAGAGGGCGGATTTCAATCCATCCCACGCCTTTCCTTTCCTGGCGGGATGCTGACCGGGGACACGGCCGGTTTCCTCAACGTCCCTAAAATCAAGGGTACGCACACAGCCATGAAATCCGGCATGTTGGCAGCGGAAGAAGCCGCAGCGGTGCTTGACGCGCCGGAGGGGCGTCCCGCCACGTCTGACCTCAATGCACGCCTGGAAAAGAGCTGGCTCGCCGATGAGCTTTATAAGGCGCGGAATTTCAGGCCCGCTTTCGCGCGGTGGGGTACGCGGCTGGGCGCCATCTATGCCGGGCTTGATACGCTCTTATTCCGTGGACGGGCGCCCTGGACGCTGCATCATCGCCATCCCGACAATATTTCACTTCAGCCAGCGGCCACCAGTAAGTCCATTACCTACCCCAAGCCGGATGGCTCACTTACTTTTGACCTGACATCCTCCGTCTATCTCTCCGGCACAAATCATGAGGAGGACCAACCCGTTCACCTCAAATTGCATGACGCGGCGCTGTGGAAGGCGGTTAATCGCGACTTTTATGATTGCCCCGAGACCCGTTACTGCCCTGCCGGCGTTTATGAAACGATTGAAGTCCCGGAGGGACGCGCCCTTCAAATTAATGCGCAGAACTGTGTTCATTGTAAAAGCTGTGATATTAAAGACCCTGAACAAAACATTGATTGGCGCCCGCCTGAAGGTGGTGGTGGCCCCAATTACCCTGCCGGGATGTGACCACAATTACGTTGTCGTCTGTCCTGCGCCCTTATTTATACGAGTGAGAGCGTGATGAAGATTATAGTCCCGGTCAAACGCGTGATCGATTACAACGTCAAGCCGCGGGTCAAGGCCGATCAATCGGGCGTTGAAACGCAAGGCGTCAAAATGTCGATCAATCCGTTTGACGAAATTGCGGTTGAAGAAGCCATCCGACTGAAGGAAAAAGGTCAGGCATCCGAGGTGGTGGTGGTTTCCATCGGCCCGGCAGAGAGCCAGCCCATCTTGCGCAACGCCATGGCAATGGGTGCGGACCGGGCTGTTCTTGTCCAGACGCAGGATGCGATCGAGCCACTCGGCGTCGCTAAGCTTTTGAAAGCGATTATCCTGAAGGAAGCCGCCAACCTCGTCATTATGGGCAAGCAGGCCATTGATGACGACATGAATGCCACAGGCCAGATCCTGGCAGCGCAATTGGATTGGCCTCAGGCGACTTTTGCAAGCCGGGTCGAACTGGCCGATAGCAAAATCGAGGTGTCACGGGAGATTGATGCTGGCACGGAGCGGCTTCGTCTTTCTCTCCCCGCCGTCGTGACGGCGGATCTCCGCCTGAATGAACCGCGATATGCCACCATGCCGAATATCATGAAGGCCAAGAGGAAGCCGCTTGAAACCATTGAAGCCGCGTCTCTGGACGTCGATTTTGCCCCACGTCTCGATATCGTCAAAGTCGTCGAACCGACGGAGCGCCAGGCAGGCATTATCGTGTCCTCGGTTGAGGAACTGGTAGAAAAACTCCGCACCGAAGCAAAGGTCGTCTGAGTATGACAGCGCTTGTTATCATTGAAACCGAGGCCGGCAAGGTCAAACTCGCCAGTCGCTCTGCCATTATGGCGGTGCGTCAATTGGGCGACGTACATGCAATTCTCTTCGGCGATGGCGATGTGACGCCCCTTCGCAAGCTTGAGGGTGTCTCAAAAATCCTGCACGTGCCCTCCATCGCTTTAATTGCGGAGGATATGGCGGCGTTCATCGCGAAGAGGGCTGGTGATTACACCCATATCATCGGCGCAGCGACGGCCTTATCGAAAAACCTCCTGCCACGTCTGGCGGGGTTATGTGATGTGCAGCCCATCACGGAAGTGATCGAAATCCTGAACGCGTCAAATTTTGTGCGTCCGATTTATGCGGGCAATGCGCTTGCCACGGTCCGCTCTCGCGACAATCTGAAAATCCTGACGGTGCGCGCCGCAAATTTTGATCCAACGCCGGATCTTGATGCGGGGTCGGCCGACGTGGACGTATTGACGTCGGAAGCCGCTACCAGCAAAGCCAAACTTCTGGGTGTTGAACTGACGCAATCCGACCGTCCGGAGCTGGAATCAGCGCGCGTCGTGATCTCCGGCGGTCGTGGCCTCAAAGATGCGGAAAATTTCAAGCTGCTGGACGGCATCGCAACGCAACTCAGTGCGGCCATCGGCGCATCACGCGCTGCCGTTGACGCTGGGTTCGCCCCGAATGAGATGCAGGTCGGCCAGACGGGCAAAATCGTCGCGCCGGAGCTTTATATTGCTGTCGGCTTGTCTGGAGCAATTCAGCATCTTGCGGGCATGAAAGATAGTCGCGTCATCGTCGCGATCAATATGGACCCTGAGGCGCCCATATTCAAAGTGGCGGATTACGGGCTTGTCGGCGATCTCTTCGAGGTGCTACCGCAACTCGAGAAATCGCTCAACGCGTAAGCGCATTTCTCCGTTATCGGGAGAAGGGCTTTCGATGAACATCGCAAGATGATCATTAAAGCCTTTATCCATCAGCAACGTTCGCCGACGCGGCGGGACGCTTCTGAACAGGTCGCGGCCCGCCGCCATTCCTGGGCAGATCTTCCACGCATCGCAAGCGAGACACAGATTTCTGACCGCTATGGTCCGGCCGCTCGATGTTGTATCGTTCAGACATCACAAAAGCGTGGTATGAAACCAAAATGCTGATCTCGTCATGGATGGAGGAAAGCGGCGTGGCCTTCGGCACAAGTGGTGCGCGTGGACTCGTCAGTGCCATGACGGACCGGCTCTGCTTTGCCTATGTTACCGGCTATTTGCAGTGGATGCGCGAGGTCGACGCCTTTTCACCCAGGATGAAAGTGGCTTTGGCAGGGGATCTACGCCCCAGTTCCCCCCCGGATCTTACGTGCCTGCATGGAGGCCGTGCGGAAATCCGGGGGGCAAGCTCTGTTTTGCGGATACGTCCCGACACCCTGCCTCAGTCTCACCGCTTTCAGAAAAAAAATCCCGTCCCTGATGGTGGCGGGCAGTCATATTCCGGCGGATCGGAACGGGATCAAATTCAATCGTAAAAGTCAGGAATTTTCGAAGGAAGATGAGGCAGGCATGCGCCGACAGCATGTCACCCTTCCGGCAGGATTGTTCAGCAGTTCGGGCGATTTGATCACCGCGCCAGAGCTGCCCCCGCCCAATGACGTGGTCACGCCCTTCCTCGCACGATATCGTGATTTCTTCGGCGAAAACGCCCTGCAGGATATGGTGTTCGGAGTCTATCAGCATAGCTCGGTCGCGCGTGACCTGATGGTCGATCTCATCAATGCACTTGGCGGACGCGCCGTGCCTTTCGGGCGCAAAACGACGTTTCATCCCATTGATACAGAGGCACTCGCGCCGGAAGATACTGCGTTGCTGCAAGATTGGGCGGCGCGTCACAGCGTTACGGCCATCATCTCCTCAGATGGCGACGCAGACCGACCGCTCCTGACAGATCATCTCGGAAACATGATCCGTGGCGACGTCATGGGATTGGTCACCGCGCGTCTATTGAAGGCGACGTTTGTTGCCACGCCGGTGACAAGCAATACAGTGTTAGAGTTAAGTCAAGCCGTACCCCGCATTGCGCGCACAAAAATTGGTTCACCTTATGTGCTCGCCGCCATGCCCGACCATGCGCAGATGCCGGAGAGAGCGATTATCGGTTATGAAGCGAATGGCGGTTTGATTTTGGGACAACGTCTCATCTCCGGCCAACATGTTTTGGACGCGTTGCCGACACGGGATTTTGCATTGCCCCTTCTCGCCACGCTCATTTCAGCCCGGGCTTATGGGAATGATCTGACCCGCCTGATCAACGCCCTTCCCAGGCGTGTGACCGCGTCAGCCTGCCTTAAAAACATGCCGCGGGATCGGGGGCTGGCGCTGGTCACACATTTTACCGCCTGCGCGGAGACAGATGCATTCAGGGCGGCATTAGGGATCCGTGGCCATCTGTACCATATTGATGAGACGGATGGCACAAGGATGTTCTTTACCTCAGGGGTGATCCTGCATATCCGCCCGTCCGGAAACGCGCCGGAATTGCGACTTTATGTTGAGACAAGCACCCAGGAGGAAGCAGATCGCCTCCTCAAGGCGGCAGAGACCTATATCGTGACGCGTTAGAACATCGCCCTGCCGGCCGCGCGCAGAGCCGCATTCCGGCGCTTCGACGCCGCGCTTAACTTCAGAATTTTGAGAAATGGTGGAGCCAATCGGGATCGAACCGACGACCTCCTGAATGCCATTCAGGCGCTCTACCAACTGAGCTATGGCCCCGCTTTTTGGCGGATATCTCACCGTGGAGCTTCGTATAACGGGCCGTTGAGAGGCTGGCAAGTCCTAACTTGCTGAAACATATCACGCCATCGCGCCCAATTGTCGCAATGCGGATAAAAGGGGAAGCAAGGGGAGGCCGAGTATATCGTCATAAGCACCCTCGATTTTCTCAAAAAGCTGCACGCCCCGGCCTTCCAGCTGATAACCCCCGACCGAACTGAGGACCGCTTCCCCAGCCTTATGCAGGTAATCATCAAGGAATGCGTCACTGAAATGCCGCATCTGAAGGCGTGGGCGCGCGAGATGCGTCCATATCGGGGCGCCGTCCTGGTAGATGACGCAGGCCGTTTGCAAAATATGCGTTCGCCCCCGCAGAAAAACCAGGATTTCACGCAATGCGGTCAGGTCAGGTGCTTTATCAATCTGCCGGTCTTCACAGGTCAGGATCTGGTCCGCGGCGATGACCAACGCGCCTTCCTCAGCATCCTGCCTCAAGCTGTAACAGCGCGCCTTGGCATGGGCGAGAGCGACCGCGATCTCACCGCCTTCGGCGCCACGTGCCCGCGCCTCATTTCTTATAGTGGCTTCATTTACATCAACAGGATATGCCCGGACATGGAGACCCGCACGGCGCAGGAGATCAAACCTTGTCCGGGAACCGCTGGCAAGAATGAGGGGCGTGTCTCGCTGTCGCATCGTCATGAGAAAACCTCGTCATACGGAGTCGGGACTCGATGATCACAATCTCGCACAGGCGGCATCGCCCTGTGAATCAGGATCGTGAGTACTGGGGTACATGGGGGAAAACCGGCTCATGCGGATGCCATGGTGGAGTACCGTGGATAGGGCCTTTCCGGCGGTATGCCGGTGAATTGTACACAGCCCTTCTGTGGGTAAAACTGAATAGATTCATGCAGCCCTTGGTGATAGCCACATCCAGAGTTGTACACAGTGTGGGAAACATGTGGTACATTTTTTGAAAGTCGGGTACCCCGTCTTCCACAGGGCTCTACAAAGACAATCACTTTCTTTTCTTTCTTCTTTTATGTTTATTGGCTCGTATGACGTGCAATTTCCCGCCAACTGAAACGAACCCTCATTTTGTCTCGACCGAGAAACCGCTTTTACGCGCTCTGGGTGGGCATCCTGTCTGGCCGCCCCCTTTATGGTTGATGCGCCAGGCGGGACGTTATCTGCCCGAATTCCGTGCCTGTCGGGAAAAATTGCCGTTTCTGACGCGGTGCCTGACGCCGGATATCGCGACGGAACTGACATTACAACCCATCCGGCGTTTTGGCATGGATGGGGCCATATTATTCTCCGACATTCTGATCCTTCCTCATGCCATGGGGCAGGAATTGGATTTTGTTGAAAATCTGGGGCCCGTTCTGACGCCGATCCGCGACGATGCGGCGCTTGACGCGCTGCAGCCGGAGGCGGTCGCTTCGTTCATCGCCCCTATTCTGGAAACATTGCGCCATTTGCGCCGCGCTTTGCCGCCCGCGACAAGTTTACTGGGATTTGCCGGAAGTTCCTTTACCGTCAGCTGCTATATGGTTGAGGGCCGGAGCTCCCGCGATTACAGCATCACGCGGGAGGCGATGTTGAAAGCGCCCGCATTTTACGACAGGCTCATGGCGCTCCTGACTGACGCCACGGCTGAGATGTTGGTCGCGCAGATTGATGCCGGGGCGGAAGCGGTCATGCTGTTCGATAGTTGGGCGGGGCTTTTGCCGCCACGCTTCTTCCGGCGTTATGTCATCGCGCCGACACGTCAGATCGTCACGGCGATTCGCGCAAAACATCCTCACGTCAAAATCATCGGTTTCCCCCGGTTCGCTGGCGTGATGGCGCCGATTTATGCGCAGGAGACCGGGATCGACGCCCTTGCCTGTGACACAGGGGCAAGCCTTGACATCGTGGCGGAGAGCCTGCCGGATTCAATGGCCCTGCAGGGAAATCTTGACCCGTTAATCCTTAAATCGGGGGGAGATGCGCTGACCCAGGAGGCGCAGAATATCTGCCGATCCATGTCGCATCGACCCCATATCTTCAATCTCGGCCATGGTGTCATGCCGGAGACCCCGCCGGAACATGTCGCCATGCTGGTCGAGGCCGTACGTATGCAGAAAAGACCTGAGATTTTATGACGGAAAATTCTATCCCTGCCGCGCTCAAACTCATCATGTTCGATTGTGATGGTGTCCTGGTCGATAGTGAAGATGCGTCTTCCCGCCTGATTGCGGAAGTTGCGACGTCATGCGGTGTGAAAATGACGCCGGATCAGGCCTTGGCGCGCTTCTCCGGCACGCAGTTTCTGTTGTCAAAAAAGCGCTGGAGGCGGATCTGCAGAAATCCCTGCCGGATGATCTTGTTACGCAGATGCAGGCGCGCATGGTCGCGATGATGAAAGCCGAAGCGCGGCCCGTCAAAGGCGTGGAGGCGCTCGGTTACGAATTTCGCGTGACCTCAAATTCATCCCGGGAGGAAATGGACGCCAAATTTGCGCGCGCGGGCTTGGCACATTTCTTTCCCGATGACCGCATTCACTCAGCCTTTGATGTGCCCCGCGCTAAACCGGCGCCGGATGTCTATCTGGCCGCGGCTGCGGCCGAACATCGATCCGTGCAGGAATGTCTCGTGGCGGAGGATAGTCTCCCGGGCGCAGAAGCGGCGGAGCAAGCGGGCATAGCCTGTTTTTTCCTTCGGGAAGATGGTCATCGCCCAGCGGACGCGCCGCCCAATCTCACCGTCATCCGGTCGCTCTCTGAACTGGGACGGGTTTTGAGAAATGCGAAAGGAAAGACGCGATGGATATTTTTATCTCCTACCTGCTGTGGCTGAAAGCCTTTCACATGATTGCCGTCATCGCCTGGATGGCGGGGATGCTCTATCTGCCACGCCTCTATGTCTATCACACGCAGACATCGGTAGGCAGTGTAGAAAGTGCGCGGTTTATTTTGATGGAGCGCCGTCTATCACACGCCATCATTGCGCCTGCCATGACCTTGACGACCGTGCTCGGCATCATTCTCGCTTTAATACCCGGCGTGATTGACTGGCATGCGGGCTGGTGGTGGGCGAAACTCATTGCGGTGGTAGGTCTCTTCGGGTTTCATGGTTGTTGTGCACGATGGCGCCGCCAATTAAGGCATGAGCAGCGCCTTCATTCCGAAAAGTTTTTCCGCGTGGTCAATGAGGTTCCGACGCTTCTCATGATCATCATCGTCATTGCGATCGTCGTACGGCCCTGGGGCTGAAGGAAAGAATCGCTGGTGCTTTCCCTCAGCTATAAGTGAAGGGATATTGCGCACCGGTGATCTCGACGGAGCATTGCCACAGGCGCTTCTGATCCGCTTCTTTGCGGGCCAATGCGGGGATGTGGGCTGGGCCGACAGGTCCGCTTCTTTCCCCGAATTTCTGCGGGCCGAAATAAGCGCCGCCCACATCCCCGCCAAGCCAGACAGGTGCCAGAAGCGGCTGCACGCCATCAGCGACATCCTGCGCAAAATGGTTGAAAATCGCAGCCCCAACCGGTTCAACGACGCGTTGATAGAGACACTGTTTAAAGGTTGGAACCGTCTCCTGATGCGGGATGCTGGCAATCATATTCGTGCGTGTCCATCCAGGATGTGCGGCGCATGATTGCACGGGAATGTCATGTTGGCGCAGCAGCCTGTCCAATGTGAGAGCGAACATCAGATTGGCCAATTTGCTTTGACGATAAAACGTCATGGAATCATAATATCGTGTGGCTTTCAGATCCTCAAAATGGATCCGCCCTTTTAAAGCGGCGCGTGAGGCCACGGTGATGACCCGCCCTTTGCCGCGGATCAACGCGGGAAGCAGGCACGATGTCAGCAAAAAATGCGCGAGGTGGTTGGTGCCGAACTGCAATTCCTGCCCGCAAGAGGTCAAGACGCGCTCTTGCGGTCCCATAACGCCGGCGTTGTTGATGAGGATATCAAGCCCTTCAACATCGAGACGTTGCGCGAAGGGGTTGATCTCATCAAGTGAGGACAGATCAAGCTGGCAATAGGTCACGTCAGCATCAGGCATCTGCTTTTTGAGATCATCGACGCGGCTCTGCCCTCTCTCGGCGTTGCGTCCTGTCATGATGACGCGGACACCGCGCGCGGCCTCAAGCCCCAGGCCGTTGGTGCTGCCCGTTATGATGGCTGTTTTTCTGCCGCCAGTTTTCTGAGTTCTGCCCATTCTCCGTCCTTCGGTAAATAAGGGTCATGATGCGCTGCTTCCATCGCAGCTTGCATAAACCTCTTTTCATTTCGTTTGAGCAGGAAGAAGATGATGAGCGCCACGATAAGAAAGACACCGCCAATGGTAAGAGCGAGAGGCCCTGAAAGATTGAGAATGCCTTTACCGAGGAAATAAGTCGCCGCCGCATAGCCTCCCGCCCACGCAACTCCGCCCAACGCGTTATAGACCAGAAAGAGCTGCCAGTTCATATGATTGGCACCGGCGAGTAAGGCGGAAAACAATCTCAGTATAACGACAAATCGACCGAAGAAAACAACGATTCCACCATGGCGTTGAAACAAGTAGCGTCCGAGTAACAGGCGTTTCGGCGTCAGCCCGATTTTGCGGCCATGTTTGATAAGTAAGGGAAAACCGACCGCACGTCCGATGAGATACCCGAAATTATCCCCCATGATAGCGCCGATAATTGCCGCCAGGGCAATCCAATGGATGCCAAGATGATGGGTTGATGCAGCATAAAGGGAGGAGGCAATAATCAGGCTTTCGGCCGGAAGGGGCAGACCCATGCTTTCAAGCATGACGACGCAACCGATAATGCCGTAACCATATTCTCGGATGAGATGTTCAAGAAAGTCTAGCAGGTTCGTCATCCTCCGGCGGCTTGATCAAAGGAAACAAAAATCGACATCATCACCCATCATGTCAAAGCCTTTCTGGAGCCGGACCGCATCCTGTCATGACAAAAAGACAAACACCCTCACCCGCGATGGAACATTCTCCCTGGGTCACCGCAGATTTTGTCGCCGGGCGGCACCACCCAGCTTGCTGAGATACGCACCTCAGCCGACACGGTTTACTGGCTTGAGACGCGCGTCGCAAAAGGGGGGAAACAACCCTCGTCGCGCAGAAAAATGCGTCTCCGCCCCGAGACGTGACAACGCCTGGTGTCAATGTCAGATCTTCCGTGAATGAATATGGTGGCGGGGCCTATGCGGTCGGTGCAGGGGCTGTGTCATCTTCACCAATGCCGTGGATGGTCGCATTTATCATATCGCAGACGGCGTGCAGAAGGTGATGGGCGGCACGGATAATTGTCGCTACGCCGATTTCTCGCCTCTATCGACGATGCAGGCGGGATCCCACCCCTCTGTGTCAGAGGGTGTTTTCTGCATCAGGGAGGATCATCGCGCCTCAGGGGGCAAGCCGAGACGAGCATTGTCTGGGTTGCGGAAGGGATTGAGACGGTCCTGATCAGGGGGCAGGATTTCTACGCGTCACCGCGCTTGTCGCCAGATGGGCAATATCTCGCTTTCATCAGTTGGGACCACCCCAATATGCCGTGGAATGAAACCCAACTGAAATTGGCGCGACTGAATTGGGCGGCGGGACATCCTGTCATCAGGGACATAGCGGTATTAGTGGGAGAGGATGCAGCGTGCAGCGTCATGGAGCCGGTCTGACAGGATCAGTCGACGCTTTTCGCCCTTTCCGACGCGATAGGCACCTGGCAGCCTGTAAAATTCGAGGAGAAGAAAATTGGACGGGCGCGTTTCTGCCGGACCCAGGGTTTGAGATCGGCGCGCCACCCTGGGTTTTCGGTCATCAATCCCTTATTTGCCCAAGCCATAGCAGGCTTCTGGTGCACGGCGTCAAAAATGGGATGCCGCATGTCGCGTTTTTTGATGAAGATGGTTGACGGGATGCGCATTTCGGGTTTTCAGCCGCTGTGCCTCTGCCGATTGGCGACGCGTTTGCCTGGCTCCACGCCCCAAGCGATGCCCCGCCCTCAATACGTATCGGGCGCAACCTCGCCCAAAGTCGGATTCTGCAATCGGCTTTCACATTCCCTGACGGAATTGGCCCGGAAGATTGTGCCCATCCGCGTGCCCTGTCTTTCCCCACGCGCGATGGGGCCACGGCACATGGCTTCTTTATGCGCCGGTCGATGGGCGCTGCCCTCACGGAGGCAGCAGGGCGTCCGCCCCTTATCGTCACGGCGCATGGCGGCCAATCCGGCTTTTCATTCAAAGTGCAGTGGTGGACGACGCGGGGTTTTGCCTTGCTGGATGTGAATTATCGCGGGTTCACAGGGTGGGGGCGCGCTTACCGTCAGGCTCTGGATGGTGAATGGGGGCGCGACGTGATGGATTGCATCGACGTCGTGCATTACATCTGCGACCAGGGCCTGGCAGATCCGAAGCGATGCGTCATCCGGCGGGCTGACCGTGCTGCGGTGTCTGGCGCTTTCAGATATATTCTGTACCGGCACATCGCTTTATGGCGTTGCGGACCTCATGACGCTGGTCGCTGAGACACATAAGTTTGAGTCGCGCTAGTCTTGATCGCCTCATCGGGCTGCTTCGCGAGGCGCGTCATCTGTACACCTCCCGCTCACCTGTCCATCATGCGGAGCAGATCAATGTGCCCGTTCTCTTCCTGCATGGAGATGCAGATCAGGTTGTACCCCTGACGCAGGCGGAGGACATGTATCAGCGTCTGAAGGATAATGGCATCACCACCGAGATCAAAATCTACCCGGGCGAAGGCCATGGTTTCCGCAATGCTGAAACATTGCGAGATTCCTTTCAGCGGGAATATGATTTTTATCTGAATGTCTTTCGCGGCGTGGCTTGATCGAGGTGATTCACAACCCAGAACGCGGTCAGCACGGCGACACTGCCGAAAATGATCATCCCCACGGCCTGTCCGTAGAGAATGCCGAACGGCCCCCAATGTGCGCCGATCCAGACAGGCGGGATCGTGCCGAGCGTGGCGCGCCCCCAATTGAACCCGGTTGAAAAAAGCGGGCGCGAGAGATTATTGAAAATAGTGTTGGAGACGAAGAGAAGACCAAGGAAGAAATAGCTCGCGACCAGATAGTCGCAGAACAGGTGCACAATGTCGAGCGCGACACCTTTCGGCGCAAAGATCGTCACGATCTCGTTTTGAAACACGTAAAGTGTGATCCAGGTGATGATGACGCAGACCATCGTCATTTTCAAGGAGGCCACCAATGTTTCCCGCACACGATGGTAATATTGCGCGCCGTAATTTTGCGATACGATCGGCCCGACCGAGCCTGTCAAGGCGAAGACAAACGCGAAGGCGACCGGGATGATTCTGTCGATGGTGGTCTGACCGGATATGGCCTCCGCGCCGAAACGCGCCATGGCGTGCGTAACGAATACGCCCCCGAACGGCGTTGCGATATTTGTCGCGACGGCGGGCAGGGCGACGGCCCCGACTTCCTTCAGTGAGGCGCCGAAAAATTCCATCCGCGGCCAGGTCAGGATGCGGTGGCGGCGCAGGCTGAGATAAGCGGCGGTCACCACCGCGAAGCGGGAAATGATGGTGCTGATCGCGGCGCCGACAAGGGCGAGATTGAACCCGAATATCAGAATGAGGTCGAGCAGGGCGGACACGATCGCCCCGATCAGTGACACTTGCATGGAGCGACGCGCATCGCCCGTCGTGCGGAGAAGGGCAGATTGCGCCATGCCCAGACAGACGAGGGGAAGGCTGAATGATGTGATTCGCAGATAGGTGGTGGCTTGGCGCAACACCTCCCCCCGCGCTCCGAGAGCAGAGAGGAGATCATGCGCGAAAATCAACGTCACGACGCCGAGAGCCGCGCTGATACAGAACATGAATGCGATAAAACATGACGCGTAATAGCGCGCGCGGACGAGGCGTCCCGCACCGAGGAGGCGGCCGATTGTCGCACCCAGCCCGATTGTCATGCCGATCGACAAGGCAATCTGAATGTAGCTGATGCCGCCGGCAAAGCCGATGGCGGCGGTCAAATTCGGGTCATGAAGATGGGAAATATAATAGAAATTGAGGAGATCAACCGCGAAGACGGCCATCAGGCCAATCGCACCGGTGGAGGCCATCACGAAAACATGGCGCCTAATGTCCCCATGCGTGAAACGCGCCGGGTTGGTTTCCTGAGGGTCAATGACCGGTGCCTGCTCAGATGAAACATCGGCGGCATCAGCCTGGCGACCAAAACGTTTTTTCGGGGAGAAAATCATGGAAGCTAAAACTGCCACATTACGTCATGAGACGAAAGATTGTTTATGGATGCAAGATTTTATGCAACAGCCTACACACGGTTGTGCCGCATAACGCATGATGCGGCGGCGCCTCCCGACAGCTCCCCGGGTGCGGAAGATGACACCGCGCTCATTTTGACAGAGTGGATGACGCAGAGAAGGTTTGAGCACCATGACGCAGCAATCCCGGATTTCCCCGTGAGGCCCTCCACGCCGATCGTCGCAAAAAAATGATGATCAGGCGGGCTGTGGCAGAGAGTCGACTCAATATCCGGGATGTCTGCACCCTGATTGTCACGGCCACGATTATGCTGACGATCCTTTATTTCGCGGCGACAATCGTGTTGCCGTTCGTCTTCGCGCTGATCATCAGTCTGTTGATGATCACGCCCATGCGTTTTCTGCACCGGACGTTACGCCTGCCGAAGCCTCTGGCGGCGCTCATGCTTATTCTCGTCATGTTTATAGTGGTGGGGGAGGGAATCGCGACGGCGGTCTCCGTCCCGGCGACATCCTGGCTTGAACATACTTCCCAGAATATTGCCCTACTTCAGGAGAAACTGGTCTTCCTGAACGGGCCAATCGATTTTCTACAGCGCGCCTATAACCGCATCATCTCGTTTTTCATGACGTCCCAGCAATTCGCGCCATCGGGAAACGCTTCCGGCCATCATGAAGTCACCTCGCCCGCTTTTTTCGGAAGCTGGGGGGTAACCGTCCTTTATGGAACGCGCACCATTCTGGTCGAATTTTTCACCACGATCCCCCTTCTGTTTTTCTTCCTGTTGTCAGGGGATGTTCTGCTGCGACGCATTATCGAGGTTATGCCCCATCACGCAGGGCGCAAGCGCGCTCAGCAGATGATGGCCAAAATTGAACGTAACGTTTCGATTTACCTCGCGACGATCACGGTCATGAACGGTCTCGTCGGATTGCTCAATTACCTGCAATGCTGGCTGCTGGACATGCCCAATCCGCTCCTTTTGGGTGTGCTGGCTTTTCTGCTGAATTACATCCCGATCATCGGCCCGCTGACCGGCGTCGTCATCTATCTTTTCGTCGCGTTATCAAGCTTCCACGCGGTCATCTGGGCTTTTGCACCGCCGCTGATCTACCTCCTCATCCACCTCATTGAAGGGGAGACGATCACCCCGCTTCTGCTGGCCAAACGCTTCATGCTCAACCCGGTGCTCGTCATCTCCTCCCTCGTTTTCTGGGACTGGATGTGGGGCATTGGCGGGGCCTTCCTCTCCGTGCCTATGTTGGCCGTGCTGAAGATCGTCTGTGACCATATTGATCGCCTGACGCCGTTGGGGCACCTCATTGGCAGTTCTGACCCCGTATCGATCAGAGGGCTAGAAGATGAGGGGCATTAGAAATAGCGATATCTTCAGATAACCGGGACATTAAGGGGTAATAGAAAAACTAAATTTAATTCTATCTTGATAATGATAACGACTCGCATTAATCTGCGCTCTCAGAGGTGTGTGACCCTTGACATCCGAATTTGGGCGTCAGGAAGCTGTCCCGTCTGAAGGATCAAAGATTATGGGCGTGAGTCTTTCTCCATGGCAAATGTTCCTGACGGCTGACCCGGTCGTTAAATTCGTCATGACCCTTCTGGCGCTCGGTTTCGTGACGGTGTGGGTTGTCCTTATTTCCAAAACAATCGAATTATCCCGCCTCAAGCGACGCCTCATGGCGGAGGACAAAATTCTCAATGAGTCGCGCAACCTTGACGATGCTTTTCAACGTCTTGGAGATGAGGATTATCTTGGCTACGGCATGATCCTCGCCGTAAAGGCGGAGCAGGAGCGCTCTCGCGACATTATGGCGGATCGAGGCGGCCGAGGCCCGCGCCTTGAATAAAGATACAGGCATACTCGCGACAATCGGGGCAACGGCGCCGTTCGTCGGTCTTTTCGGCACGGTTTGCGGGATTATGCGGTCCTTCACCGGTATTGCCGAGGCGCTGCTGGCAACGGCGATGGGATTGGTGGCGGCCATTCCGGCGGTCATCGTCTATAATCATCTTTCACGTGAAACAATGCAGTGTCGTGCCCATGTCGCTGACCTGACATCGGGCCTGATGCGGGTCGTCTCGCGTGATCTCTCCCGCCAGGCACTGAATGCCCCCGCGCCCGTCCTGCAGCTTCGCAGCGCAGTTGACGCCTAGGCAAGCGATCATGAGCCTCCGGATCCGACATGCGGACGAAACAAATCAGGAAGCACATGAAATCAACGTCACGCCATTTATCGACGTGATGCTGGTGCTGCTGATTATTTTCATGGTGACAGCGCCGCTTTCAACCGTGAGCGTGCCGGTGGATCTCCCCGCTTCCATCCAGCAAGCCAGACCACGACCCGAAAAGCCCGTGTACCTTACCGTGCAGGCGGATCACTCGATTTCCCTGGGTGAAGATAAGGTTCCCGTATCCGGTCTCATCGCGGCGATCGCCGTGGCGACGAAAGGCAATAAGGATGAGCGCATCTTCCTGCGCGCCGATAAGGCGGTCGATTATGGAAGTTTGATGAAAATGATGGATCAGCTCGTGAGCGCGGGTTACGCCAAAGTCGCCCTTGTCCTGTTACAGAGAGAATGAGCTTTGCCGCGTTTCGATGAAACGTGTTTTTCAGTATGGCACATGCGTCATATGGCGAATGCACGGCGTCATGGGCAGAGGCGATGGCTCTCAAGCTTGCTCATGACGGGTGGGGCCATGGCCCTCGCTCTGGTGCTGAGCCTGATCGTCCTGAAAGAATTGGCGGAAACGAAAGGTGATGCCAACGAGGCCCAGCAGCCAATCCAGATCTCCCCCGTTTCCGCCCCCGCGCCCCCGCGCCCCCTCGACCCGAGGCCTCTCACGCAACCCAATCTGGCGGCATCCACACCCATTTCGCCGCCCTGGATCCCGGCCCCCGAGACGTCGTTGCAAACGCCGCCTCTGGCTGTTCCAAAATTTCGGAAGCTGCGCCAAAACGTCCAACGCGACCCGGTGAGCGACGGCCCGGGAGAAGACGCCGGCACCCCCGGCTGAAAAAGCGACCGCACCGCCCGCATCTGAAAACACGGCGGACCATCGTGATCTGAAGCAGGCCACCGCCTCAAGTGGCGCGCAGGATAACTGGATGGGACGGGTCTATGCACGACTGAAAGCCTATCGACGCTACCCGAATGAGGCCAAAAGCGCAGGTATTGAGGGCAAGGTCGGCATGTTGTTCACCTTTGACCGCACGGGCCATGTCGTCGCCAGTGGATTGGCGAAGACCAGCGGGAATGAAGCGCTGGATGAGGCCGTCATCGCGCTTCCGAAGGATGCTGAACCTATTCCCCTTCCGCCTGATCCCGACAGACTGACATATCCTTATCGCCTGACGATACGCATCGGCTATAAGCTGCGCTGACGCCAAATTTCAGTGTCTCTCACCAAGCATGAAAGGGCAAAGCGCGGCGGGGCGTCTGGCATGATGATGCAAACGGAGCCGGATTTTCGCATTCTCCTTTTCAAGTCACGCTTTTTGTTAATAATCTTGCGGTGGGCGCGCCGTATCGGCTAACCGCCTTTCTGACCATATCACCAGAGTGGGAATCACAGGAATGCGCCAGATCACGGGTTCCCGACGCGTCATTGCCGTTTTTATTCTGATTTTCGTCGTCCTGACGCTGTGGACGCTCATCAGTTTTTTGCATCGGTCAAAAATAGCCGACCATCCCACCCCCATCCGGGTGGAAAAAGGGATGGTCATTCTTGAAGACAGCGCCGCCGTTCGGGACCAGATCAAAACGGGCCCGGTCGAGACAGCCTCCCGACTTCATGAGCATGAAGTCCCGGCTTTTATCCGGTCGGATGAGCGCACGACGGTTGAAATTTTCCCGCCCGTCACAGGGCGTATTGTTGAGACAAGTCTGCTGGCCGGGCAGCCTGTCAGTCGCGGCCAGGTTCTGGCTGTGATGGAATCCGGTGATTTCAACCAGGCTCTGGCGGATTATCGCTCCGCGATCGCGCAGGAAACCTATCAGGAACGCGTCGTGACACGTGCCCGCAACGTGCTCAAGGTTGGCGGAAATGCCGCGAAAGATCTCGATAGCGCGCTGAACGCTCTCGCGCAGGCTCAGGCAGAACGCCAAAGGGCGGAGCGCAGGCTCAAGGCCCTCAATATCAGCCCGGACCAGGTGACGTCCGGTCAGGTCAAAATCCTGTCACCGATTGACGGCAATGTGCAGCGCACCATCCTCGCCCAGGGTAAAAACATCACGGATGCGACCATCAGTCAGGCGACATTGGAGGATCTGTCGCAAGTGCAGATTGAGGCTTACGTGCCGGAGGACGCGGTGGCGACCATTAGAACGGGCCTTCCCATGCATGTCACTTTCGATGATCTGCCGGGGCGCGTCTGTGACGGGACGGTTGAACGGATAGAACCCGAGTTGCGGGACGAAATCCGTCGGATCATCGCGCGCATGACCTGTCCCAATCCCGACAAGGTTCTGCGCCCGAACATGTTTGCCCATGCACGCATCGATATTCCGATGCCGCCCATGCTTCTGATCCCGAAATCATCCGTGGTGATGAATAATGATCAGTTGATCGTCTTCGTTAAAGTGGCGGAGGGTCGCTATGTGCGCCGTTCCATTGAGGCCAGCTTCGATGAGACGGATCATGTCCGCGTCAGAGAGGGGCTGAAGCCCGATGACATAATCGTCACGCAGGGCGCTATTCTTCTGAATGACGCGGTGTAATGCACGACGCCTCTCCGCCCCCCGATCCTGTAACGCGTGAAAGCCGGATCGGGCGCATCATGGCGGTCTGCTTTCATAGTCGCTTCGTCTGCTTCGCCGCCGCGATCATCATGGCGCTTGCGGGACTTTTCGCGTGGGAGACAATCACCGTTACCGCCTACCCTGATCTAAGTCCGGTGACGGTGCAGGTCATTACGCAGGTGCCCGGATTGGCGGCGGAGGAAATCGAGCAACAGGTTACCCGCCCGCTGGAACGAGCCCTCAGCGCCGTGCCACGCCGAGCCGCCATGCGGTCAAGCAGTACGTTCGGCCTCTCCATCGTCACGCTGATTTTCGAGGAGAACACGGATATTTATCTGGCGCGGCAATTGGTCTCGCAGGGTTTTGCGGAAGCCTCACTCCCGGGCGGGGCCGCGCCGCAATTAGGGCCGATCACCGGCCCGGCCGGTGAAATCTATCGCTACACGCTTGAATCGACGCAAAAGAATCTGATGCAATTGACGGATCTCCAGACATGGGTCGTCACCCCGAAATTGAGATCGGTCAAAGGCGTTGTCGATGTCGATAATTTCGGCGGCATCACGAAGGAATATCAACTCGTCCTCAACCCTGACGCCCTTTATCGCTATAATCTGGGGGTTGATGACGTGGTGGCGGCCATCCAGCGCAACACGGGCAATGCGGCGGGTGGCAGAGTGACACGTGGGGAGCAATCCTACGTGATACGTGGCGTCGGCATCGTCCATAGTCTCGATGACATCCGCCTGATCGGCATCAAGCAGCAGGGTGGCACGGCCATTCGCGTCAAGGATCTCGGGCAGGTGCAATTCGGCCATCGGATCAGGGAGGGTATCCTCGGTAAGGACGGCAATCCCGACGCGATTGGCGGAATCGTCACCATGCTGACAGGCACGAATCCCAGCGAGGTTTTGAAGGGCGTGCATCACTGCGTTGCCGAATTGCAGAAGCAGCTTGCACCGATGGGCGTCCAAATCGTGCCCTATATTGATCGGAAAGATCTCGTTGATGCCACGACCCATAAGGTCGGGGAAACGATGACCGCGGGCATTCTGCTCGTTGTGCTGATCCTCTCACTTTTCCTCGGTTCACCGCGCAGCGCGCTTGTCTCCGCCGTGACCATCCCCCTGGCGCTCGCGACCGTCTTCGTGCTGATGAAAATTGTGGGGCTGACGGCCAATCTCTTCTCCCTCGGTGCAGTGGATTTCGGGGTGGTCGTTGATGGGGCGATCGTCGTGACGGAGGCCGTCCTTCGCCTGCGGGAGCATCATCCCGACAGGCAGCTGACAGCGGATGAGGTCATCCAAGTCGCCCGCCAATCAGGGCCCTCCATTTTCGCATCGACCTTGATCATCATCGCCGCTTACAGCCCGCTTTTTGCCTTTCAGGGGGCGGAGGGCAAATTATTCCGCCCGATGGCCTTCACGGTCGGTTTTGCTCTTCTCGGCGCTTTGATCTGCGCCTTGTGCCTCGTCCCGGCTCTTGCTTATTATGCGCTACGACAGCCGCGCCGCATCATCTCAGTCAGGCCGGTGATCTGGCTGACATCCGCTTATCGTCATCTGCTTGAGCGCGCTTTGGGTAAGTTCAATGTGATCTTCATCGGGGCGGTCTGTGCTCTGGTCGCGGTCATGGTATTGGGGGCCAATATCGGGCGCGCCTTCCTGCCGCAGCTTGATGAGGGTACGCTTTGGATACAGGTACAGTTGCCCTCCGGCATTTCGTTGGAAAAAAGCTCGGAGATCGCGACCCAGCTGCGCCGCACTGTCAGAACCCTGCCGGAAACGACCTATGCCATCACGCAATTGGGCCGGAATGACTCCGGCACGGACCCATGGACTTTCTCTCACATCGAAATGCCGGTCGGCCTTAAACCTTACGCGTCTTGGCCCGCGGGCGATACGAAGGCGGATTTCCTCAATCGTCTGCGGCAAAAATTATCCGCCATTCCGGGCATCGGCTTCGGGATCAGCCAGCCAATCCAGGACGGGCTGGATGATGTCGCCGGGGGTGCGCATAGTCCGCTCGTCCTGCGCGTTTACGGCCACGACTTTACAAAATTGCGCGCGCTGACGGGCCGCATCGTTTCCGCTCTCAAAACTGTGCCGGGGACGCGGGATACTTCCGTGTTTCAGGGACCGAAGATTCCGCAAATCGTCATCCGCGCCGATCGGCGGAAAATGGCGCGATACGGGATTGATATGTCCGGCTTCATTGCTCTGGTCGGCAATGCCATGGGGCGTGGTGTCGTGACACAGGTTTATGTGGAGGATCGGGTCCATGATGTCACATTGAAATTGCCGGACAAGGCGACCGCGACGATGGAAACGCTGAAATCCCTCCCCGTCCGCGCCTCAGGCGGCGCGCTGATTCCGCTTTCCCTTATTGCCGATGTCGCGCTGGATATGGGGGAGGATAATATCACCCACGAATTCGGCGCGCGGCAATTAACGATCCGCGTCGATAATGGTGACCGCGCGCTCTCGAAATATCTTGCAGATGCACAGGCGGCCATCGCGCGGGATGTCTCCTTTGATGCTGATCAATTCCACCTCGAATGGGCCGGGAATTTTGAGCAGGCGGCGCGCGCTCAGGTCCGTTTATCTGTCGCCCTCATCGCGATGCTTGGCCTGATGCTCCTCCTGCTGTTTCTGGAGTTCAGGGCCTTCCGGTTTGCCACCCTGGTATTGGGCATTGTCCCCCTTGCCACGTTAGGCGGGCTCATTGCTGTCTTCATCCGGGGGGAGACGCTTAATATCGCGACCGCGGTCGGTTTCATCGCGCTTTTCGGTGTGGCGGTGCAGAACGGGATCATCATGGTGGCCGCGATCAGAAGGCGCCTCGCTGAGGGGGAGGCGATACGTGACGCTGTGCTGGATGGCGCGGTTGAACGCTTCCGGCCGATCATTATGACCGCAACCGTTGCAACGGCGGGGATGTTGCCCGCTGCCTGCGCAACGGGCGTCGGGACCGATGTCCAACGTGGTCTGGCAACGGTCATTGTGGGCGGGCTCGGGATTGCGACCCTTCTGACCCTTTTTGTCCTGCCTGTCTTCCTCTGCCGCATGGAGGCTGCATGGGCCCGGCGGATCGCGCGCAGGGAGGTGCGTGGGACATGACACGTTACCGCGTCTTTCCCCTCATCGCTTTGCTGACGTCGGTGGGTGGCTGTGCCGTCGGGCCGGATTACACGCGCCCTGAAATGGTCAAAAACGCTGCTTACCGACCCGGCTTCATGTCAAAGACGATCCACGGCACGCCGGGTGCGGGGCTGTCCGGGGCGCGGCAAACGCTTCTGGAAGGGGAGGACGTCTCGGGTCAGTGGTGGCGGGCTTTCGGGTCACCGAAGCTGGATGCCCTTATTGCCCGCGCCTGTGCTGGTAGCCCCAATCTCGCGGCGCTGAAAGCCCGTCTCAAATCCGCCTATGAGCAGACGGATGCACAGGGGAGCAGCTTATTGCCGACAATCGCGGCATCTTTCAATCCGACCAAAAACAAGACATCTCGCGCTTATTCGCCTGTGCCTGGCAATAATCGTTACCTTTACGGATTGCAGACGGCGCAATTGGCCATCACCTATCAGTCAGATATATGGGGCGGCAACCGACGAGTCGTTGAATCGCAGGCGGCCCAGGCTCAGGCCCAGCGCTTTGAGCTGGTTGCCGCGACAAATACGCTCATCAATAACGTGCTTGTCGCCGTCATCACGCAGGCGCGTTTGCGGGCTCAATTGACTGCGACCGGGCAGATCACAGCGGTGCAGCAGCGCATTTATGATGTGATGGAAAAGCAATTTGCGTTGGGGGATGTGTCAAAGGCGCAATTACTTGCGCAACGCGCGGCGCTCTCCCATGCGCAATCGCTCATGCCGGATCTGAGATTACAACTCGCCAAAATGCATGATCTCATCGCAGCCCTCATCGGGACCACGCCGGATGAAGTTCTGCCGGAGTTTAATCTTGAGGACTTTCAGCTACCTGCCAATTTACCCGTCACATTGCCCTCGGGCCTGCTGGATCAGCGCCCCGACATAAGACAGGCCGAAGCCCGACTACACGCGGCAACGGCCGATCTGGGCGTGGCCATTGCTGATCGGCTGCCAAATGTGCAACTTTCCGCTTTTCCGGGTCAGGCGGTCAATGCGATGAACCAGTTTTTTGCGCCGGGTATGGGGAACTGGTCCATCGCCGCCATGGTGACGCAGCCCATTTTTCAGGGAGGTGCTTTGCTTCACACGCAGCGCGCCCGCCGTGCGGAGGTCACTGCTGCCGTCGCCACGTACCGGGACACGGTCCTCTCAGCTATTCAGGATGTGGCGGATTGTCTCCATGCTTTACAGCAGGATGCAGATGCCCTCAGCATCAGCGCCGCCAACGAGAAGGCGGCTGTCGAAAGCTTCAATATTTCTCGTAGTCAGGCTGATATTGGCGATATCAGTCCTGTCCTGCTTCAGGCCAGCGTCCAGATCGAGCTTGAAGCGCGACTTAATCTGATCAGCGCACGCGCCGACCGTTATCTCGACAGCGTGGCGTTGTTTCAGGCCGTGGGCGGTGGCTGGTGGCACCGACAGGATGCTGACATGCCCGACCCCGGCACGAACTGGAAAGCGGCCTTCCAGCAGCGCGATTATTAGCGCTTGGATTTGCAACCTCAAGATGTATTGCGCTGCATCTAACCGGGTATTTGCGCCATAGCAAGAGGTAAATCGTCGTTTATCAGCGCCTTACCAGCGCATCAACTTACCGTTTTTCTCAAAGATTCAACTGAATAGAATGGTTCGATAAGAATTATAAGTAATTATCACGAATTCAGCAGATATCTGGGCCGACCCCATAGCACTCCGTATAAAAAGCGGGGTTAATATTCTGTTTCAAACAATAGAATCAGGTTGCGGGCAGGTCGTTCGTCGGTTACCCGGGCGGAGTCGAAATAATGGCAATTCCTCAAGAGGACACTTACAGGCTGAATGTCGCGCAACTTAGAAACCCACGCGGTGATAATAATATGCCCGGGCGTTGGAGATTCACCATCGGCGATAAAGGGGGCAACACGACGAATGACATCGCGCCGAATACCGACGTGACCTTCAACGGAGACAAGATTTCCCTCACCATGCCAAATGGCAAGAGTTATGTCATTGACCCCGCAAGTATCGCCGTGAGCGATAAAGATCCTGGCACGATTTTTGTTCAGGATCTCGAAAGTGGCTCCTAGTGGGTTTTCTCTATCCTCGATTCGCCGACGATGGAGTTGGGAATGACCTTTGACTATGCCCCACCGGTCGGAACAACGGAGCCGATGAGAGGTGAGGCGACCATGGGTGAATGGCGTCCCAACGGGGGTTACATCAATTATATCAACGGCAAGGACACGTCCCATGTTGATTTCGGTCCGCCGGAATGTTTCTTGCCCGGAACGCTGATTGAGACGGAAGAGGGGCTCAAACCCGTTGAAGCAATCCGCCTTGGGGGATCGTGTGCTGACAATATGAGGCCGGTATCGTCAGTATCTTCCCGTGATCTGGGTCGGTTCACAGTCCGTCAGAGTGCATCCGGATTTGTCACCCGATATGGCGGAATATCCCGTCATCATCAAAGCCGGTGCGATCTCGGAACATGTCCCCCAACGGGACCTGCGCGTGACGTCTGAGCACTGCATCGCGTTGGAAAACCGCCTTATCCCTGTGCGCATGTTGGTCAATGGGAAATCAATTTTCTACGACATGATGGTGACCTCCTACGAGGCTCATCATTTTGAGACGGCCCGCCATGCCATTATCCTGGCGGAAGGGCTGGGCGTGGAAACATTTCTCGATACGGGCAACCGGAATCGGTTTGAGAAACATGTGGGCATCACGCCTGTTGTGAATAGAAACCCTGACACAGCTTATATGCCGGCCTTGCCGATCGGGATGGCCTTACCGGAGATGAAGCATCTCTGGACACGCATCGCGCAGCGTGCCTCGACCCCATCTGCCCCTTCCCGTCATGCTATCAAACCCGGAAGACGCCGGCCATCACCTCGTCTAACGATACTGTCAGAGAGTGGGGCCGCTTACCGATTGACGCAGGTCGCGCCTAATATTTTCAAGACGCGACTTCCCGCTTCGGAAACAAAAATTGCTTTCGAGTCACCGTCTTTTCGTTTCTGTGATCTGAACGGGCCTTATCATGATGATCGGCGACGCCTCGGTATGCTTGTCGAGGGGATCGACATCACCACCGATGCGAAAGCTGACGGCAAGGCGCGAGATGTGGCTTTCGAACGCGGGGCGGGATGGATCGGGTCTGATGCGTCGTGGTCATGCTGGACGAATGGCCGCGGTGAGCTTCATTTCGAACCACCGGAAAATAGTGGTCAAATGCATATGATTGTGCGGGTCAACGCTGACGTTCTGAAGCCCGTCTGACGGAAATTCTCATCAGCGGCAGGATGAAACGTGAGGCGGCTTATTGCGGCGGTTTTGCCCAGCGCCAGAAGCTTCTCCCCTGCCGTGCCAATTCACGATGGGAAACAACGACCGGCCCATCCTGACTTAAACCGGAGTGGGTGTGATCGGCTAATTTCTCTGCGATATCTTCAATCATCGTGACCGAGCGGTGCTGCCCGCCAGAGCACCCGACAGCGATTGTTGCGTGGCGTTTCCCCTCACTGACAAAGCGCGGAAGAACCAGACCCAGCATGTCGAGGAGCTGGTGGAGAAATCGATCATAATCCGGGTCGGCGCGCACATAGGCCTGCACCTCGGGATCCAGACCGGTTTTGGGCCGCAATGTCTCATCATAATGCGGATTACGGAGGAAACGCGCATCGAAAACAACATCTGCCTCTCGCGGCAGACCGGCGGGAAAAGCGAAGGACATCAGCGACAATGTCAGTGCACCGCCATCCGCACGCGACCCGAACCGTGCTTCGACCATCTGACGAAATTCCGGGAGGGAAAGGCCCGACGTATCTATGACGAGGTCAGCATGTGCACGGAGCGGGGCCATCACCTCAATTTCCCGCGCGATATTCTGCGCCAGGCTATACCCGGCATTCGGGTCATTATCATAAGGGTGTCGCCGCCGCGTGGCGGTGAAGCGTTTCAGCAGCGCATCCGTATCTGCCGTTGCAAAAATCAGCTCACTGCGTAACCCGGCCCGCGTCCTGAGCCTTGCGACGAGATCGACAACGGAATCGATGTTGAAACCGCGCGTGCGTTGATCAATGCCGATGGCAAGATTATGGTCCACGCGTGAGACGAGTTGCTCGACAAGGTTGAGCGGTGGATTATCAACGACTTCATAGCCAAGATCCTCCAATGCGCGCAGCATTGAGGATTTACCCGCGCCTGAAACGCCCGTTACCAACAGGATACGTTGAAGATCATTCAGATTCAGAACTGACCTCCCGACTCCAAATCCATTTCCGGCCCTCATCTTGCCAAGGCATGAAACGAACATACCCTGCGAAGCGTCATCGCGTGCAAATTTACCATGGCACGCGTACGTTAAGCAATGTAATGAACGTTATGTGTAAGATGTGGAGAAATCAGGCTATGACGATGCTATGAGGATGCAGGTAGGCAAACTCACGATAACCTTCGATTGTGGCATCGATAAGACAGAAAGGATTTAAAATCAGAGCATGACGGACTACAGCGAAATCAATGGTGCCGATGCTGATGGCGCAATACCCGAGTCCATCATCGCTGAATGTCGCAACACCCTGACGACGATCAATAATCATATCACCCGCGATGAAATCGGGCTACACAATGTCCGCCGCGTTGTTTTCGCTGTGCGGGACGGGGAAGCTCTGCTGGCATGTCAAACTGTCCTGGCAGGCTGGTTTGACGGCATCAGCCCCATCATGACATTGCGCGTTCAACCCCGATTTCGCCTGAAAGGCCAGCGTCTCTCTCTTTCCGTCACGCTAGAGGAAGCTGATGCGCTCATGCCGGTTTATGATGATGAAGAGCTGTAACCAACGCGACGTCGCCAGATAGCGGCGGGAATTACCCGCCGCGCCATGATTCAGGGCCGCGCCTTATGATGCGAGTGACATCAGCGCGACGTCGCCCCCCAATGCGGCGGTATTATCCGTCACGACTTTTTCCCCCACCAGCCATTCCGGGCGCGCCCATTCCATTGCCGAGTCCGAGGCAAGGACGAGGGCAAGATTGCCAGTGCTTAAAGCAAGCCCGATCGCGTAAATAATATTCGGCCAGCTTTCCGCCACACATAGGACACGCCCCCGCGGTGTCAGCATGTGAATATTCGTCTCGCCGACAGGGCTCGGTAGATCCCTCGAGGCGCCGCACAAAGTCGTCATGATCAAAGGGCGGATCCGCCGTGCGGAGGGCTGATCCCGGGATTCCAGATGTGTCAGGAAGCCGCGCGCGGCGGCTGGCGCGGCCCCGCCGGCCATGTGAGCGGGCGTGTCACCGGAAAGGCCGAGCCGTGGCACGAGGAGCGGCCCCCGCCTTCGGCCTCGTGCCGGAAAGGCCCTTCCCACCGAAAGGCTGGGAGTCGACCGTTGCGCCAATAATATTGCGATTAACGTAAATATTGCCAGCATGACTGCGCAATGTTGCATGTTGGATTGTCGATTTGACACGGCTCTAAATGTCGAACGTTAAAGCATATCCCGTCGCATTGACGGCATCAATGACGCTCGATAATTCCTGACGCTCAAACCGTCGCATATGGAGGACCGGACCGAAAACCTCCTGGCCGATATCTGCAACGCGGCCGACTTCGATAATCGTGGGAGGGACAAACCAGCCCACCTGCTGCACCAGCCCGTTTTTCGGCTGCCAGATCTCACGTCCGGCGTCACGCATGGCGGCGATGTGATCCTCAATACGTGTCCTGGCTTCCTCCGACATGACGGGGCCAATGTCCGTGCTAAGCTGGCTCGGACCGCCAACCGAGATCTCGTCCAATGCGCCTTTCAGCATGTCGATCACGTGGTCCGCGCAATCAATCCTACACCAGCAGGACGCGAAGGGCGGAGCAGCGTTGACCGGCACTGTCGAAAGCCGAGGCGATGATGTCCGTGACAGCCTGCTCGGGCAATGAGGAGCTGTCGACCAGCACGGCATTCTGACCGCCTGTTTCGGCGATGAAGGAAACGGACTGGCCCGTGCGCCCGCGTCGACCCAGAAGGACGCCACTGATTAGTTTCCCGACTTTGGTTGAGCCGGTAAACATCACGCCGTCAATGCGTTTATCGGCCACAAGTGCGGCGCCGACATCGCTATCTCCCGGCAGAAGCTGCAAAGCCGGGACGGGTACGCCACTTTCATGGAAGAGACGGACAGCTATAGCGGCGATGAGGGGTGTTTCCTCAGCGGGCTTGGCGATAACGGCATTACCGGCGGCCAATGAGGCTGCGATCTGCCCCGTAAAAATCGCGAGAGGGAAATTCCAGGGGGAAATGCAGAGGATGATACCTAGCGGGGTAATCGTCGCCTCTGAATCCTTCATAGCGACCTGCGCGCCGTAATAACGCAGGAAGTCCACCGCCTCCCTGACTTCACCGACGGCATTGGCGTAAGTTTTGCCGACTTCCCGCACCAGAAGGGCGATCAGTTCGATCATATGTGTTTCGAGGGCGTCGGCGCACTTATCGAGAATGTCACGCCGTGCCGCCGGCGTCATATTGCGCCACGTTTCTTCCTGATCCGCATTTTCGAGCGCCTTTTCCATCGCGGCGTCCGAAGCGTAGGTGACCTGCCCCACAATGTCGCGGTGATCGGCGGGGTTGATCACGTGACGTGTCGCATCCCCTGACGCATCAAAATGCGCGATGAGAGGGCGGCTGTCATAGGCGCGCTCAATCTCGCGCAAGGATTTATCGAGTGTTTCCAACATACACTCATCTGTCAGGTCCAGACCGTGGGAATTTCGACGTGACGGGCCGAAAATCTTTTCAGGGGGGCGGATGTCAGCATGAGGCGCACCGAGCGGTGACACTTTCCGGGCGAGCGAGACGGGGTCTCGGATCAGCTCATCAAGCGATATTTCAGGGTTGGCGGCCTGATTGACGAAAGACGAATTCGCGCCATTTTCAAGCAGGCGCCGCACGAGATAGCAGAGGAGCGCGCGGTGCGCGCCGACAGGGGCGTAGATGCGGCACGGCGTCGCCAATTGCGGATAGATTTCCTCCTTCGCCGCTAGAAGCCGACAGGCGCAGGCGAGGTAACTGACATCCGTATGGCACTTCCGGGTGAAAACGGGAAAATCATCGACGCCCTCCACCTGGGTGCGCTTGATTTCCGTATCCCAATAAGCGCCTTTCACGAGACGGACCATCAGGCGATGCTTCGTCTGTCGCGCAAGTTCGATCAGATAATCGACGACATGGCTGGCGCGTTTGCCGTAAGCCTGCACCACGAAGCCAATGCCATTCCACCGCGCAAGTTCAGGCATGTGACACAGGGCTTCGAGGAGATCGAGCGACAGGTCAAGGCGGTCACTCTCCTCCACATCAATATTGAGGTCAATATTGTGACGTCGCGCCTGCGCGGCGAGCGCTTTGAGGCGCGGGAGCAGTTCCCCCATTACCCGGGCTTTTTGCGCGCGCATAACGGGGATGCAATGCGGAAAGTTTGATGGATATTCCCGGCCGGGCATAAAGTGAGGCGCCTTGGGCCTGTTGGCCGATAGCGTCAATCGCGGCACTGTAATCGTCAAAATAGCGTACGGCCGTCCTCGGATGTTAACGCCGCTTCACTCAACATGTCATAGGAGTAAGTGTAACCGCGCGTCTCGGGCTCACGACTGCTTTGCAGCGCCTGAGCAATGGTCTGACCAAGCACGAATTGCCCGCCCATCCGGCCGATCGCGCGCTCAATACCCAACCGCATGAAAGGGGCGCTGCCCCGCGCGAGAAGGCCCGTCGGGTCCCGGTGCAAGCGCGCCGCGGCGGTCATCGCCAAAGCGGCGGCATTAACCGTTAAAGGTTGCTTCCGCCCGACAAAACTCTGCCAATCATTATTGCCGACCTGGTCCCGGATCAGCACATCTTTCGTGGCAGCATCGGGAATGCGCAATATCGCCTCGGCAAGGCGCATCAGGGCCAGGCCTTCCGGAGATGACAGGGAGAACCGCTGCATAATGGCTTCGACACCGCTACTGCCTGCACGTTTACGCTGCTGGCCCGCCAGGAAACGCGCCGTTACAGATACGAAAAAGGTGCAGTATCTCCGTATAAAAAATTTTTCTGAAAATTCCGCTTGCCATGGACAAGACTGACTAATCTCCCGCCTTTGACCGCATCGGACAGAATTTCGCAACATTTTGAGAAAAGCAGACGCCCAAAAAGTCTTTTTAAGAAACTTGTTACGAAGTCTTAGTGCTTCGATAAGAAATGCTGTCGGCTCGCTAAGCCCGCTCTAATAAGATGAAGCTGCCGGCAAAAATTTGCGAGAAAAAGGTTTTTTAAAACCAAAGCAAAACGGCCCGTCATAATCATATGACAGGCCGTCAGATTGTTCCGGGTCCGGGTTCAGGCGGTGATTGAGCGCCCTTTGGAGCCGAGATCCTGGAAGCTCTCATTGAGACGGTCGATGATCGCTTTCTCACCCTCTCTCAGCCATTTACGAGGGTCGTAAAATTTTTTGTAAGACTCATCCGTCGTAGGGTCGATCTGGTAGCGAAAAGCTTTATCGTGAGAGAAAACGAAATGGCCGATACCATGCGCGAATGCGAACTGCACATCCGTATCGATGTTCATTTTAAAGACTCTATAAGAGACTGCCGCTGAGATTTTATCTTTCTCGGAGCCCAAACCCCCATGGAAGACAAGGCTTAGCGGCTTGTCGGGCAGACCCTTTGCCTTCGCCATATATTGCTGGGAATGCAGCAGGATTTCAGGGCGCAACTGTACATTGCCCGGTTTGTAGACGTCGTGCAACATTACCGAAAGAGGCGCAATGGTGATGTGACCCAAGGGTGAGAGCATATCCCAGGCTTTGAGGACATCCTCCGGCTGCGTGTAAAGATGCGCGTTATCAGCGTGATCCTCAAGATCATGACCGACGCCATCTTCCTCACCGCCTGTCACGCCGAGTTCGAATTCCAGGCTGATGCCGAGGCGCGCCATGCGCGGCAGGAGCCGTGCGCATTCATGTAAATTATCCTTAAGCGGTTCGGCGGAGAGGTCAATCATGTGAGATGAGAAGAGGGGTGGGCGTCCGGCGGCGACTTCCTTCTCACTGACATCCAGCAGGCCCTCCACCCATGGAATGAGCTTTCGGTTGGCGTGGTCCGTATGCAGAATGACGCAGATGCCATATTCTTTCGCGAGGCTGTGGACATGGCGCGCCATGGAAGCCGCACCAAGGATGCGGGTCTTGCCGGCGTCCGCAAGCCCTTCCCCCGCGAAAAAACGCGCGCCGCCATTCGAACACTGAATAATAATGTCGGAGCGATTGGCGGCGGCTTCGAGAACAGCGTTGACACTATTCGTGCCAACAACATTGACGGCAGGTAAGGCGTAACCGCCCGCTTTGCACGCTTCAATGAGTGCGCGGTAATCTTCGCCCGTGACGACACCCGGCTTCAACGTCCGGGACTGATGAGTTGTGGAAGGCGAGATGTCGGAAACCATAGTTGAACTCTATAAATTTATGATGAACTGGGAGGGAATATAACAAAATTTATGATGATTTTGCTACCCCACGTGATCGTTTTACATCGTGACGCCGGGTGAAAGCCGATCACATTTGATGTGAGCGTTCTTCCCAAAGCGTCATAACCAAGCGTTTTCTTGGAAGGTGAAAGTTGTATACGGGGGTGGGATTTATAAATCCTCACTCGGGCCCGCCTGGCGAAGCGCAGGAAGCGCCATGGGGAGTACGCGTGGCGGGCGCATCAAAAAACGAAGAATTTTTTGCGGGCGGGGATTGTCAAAGCGGTGCCGCGCGCAGCGATCATTCCCTCTGCGCGTAATCTTCAGGCGGGGACGCGACTTCCCTATAGGTCAGCTGCTCGTAATACGAGTAGATTTCCTCAATCAGGCTTTCCGCCTCGTTACGGTGACCCTCCTTTGCGAGGCGATTGGCCGATGCGATCAACGTTTTGATCTCTACTTTCATTGCGAAAAGGCTCCTTTGTCAGCCCATCCGTTTACAAACCTGGCAAGCAAATCCGGCGGAATACCGCTTTAAACATTACACCCAGTGTGCGCCATTGGAAGATTGCTTTTGTCAAAAATTTGAAACGTGTAGCCGCCTGAAGTCAATTTATACATTAAAAGCAATCAATAAACCTTAATAAACGGGCCACGTCACGCAGATTTATGCGTAAAAACCCTTCCTCCTTACGGATGAGCGCCTTTCAGGACCGAACGCCGTCCCTGAAAATTATCCAACCGTCAGAGCGCCAATATCATCACGCATCTGAGGATGAGGCCGCCAACAGTCAACACTGCCCGGGCCAATCTCAAATTAATTGCGTTTTGAGAAGGCTGAAAAACCTAGCAAATAATGCGCCGAAAAGAAACCCGCTTCTCCCCCTGCCTCATCTTGATAAATCAACACTCCCCGGCGCTTAGAGACAATGGGCGTCCGGTGACGTGGGGTCACTGACAATCAACGTGATGAAATCTCGACGCACGGCGCGGACTCCCTATTGTCCCAGGCGCGTCAATGAGTGTCGACGCAAACACCCCTCACGAAACCTTGTGAAATCGGGTCTGTGAGGGGCGACGACGTTCGATTATACCCTATCTCACAAAGCGGGCTGCAAAACGCTATCAGCTTTCGTCAAACCCTCCAGGATCGATTTCGGCATGATATACTCTGGGCGCGGCGACAGGCGGTGCAATCCGGTTGACAAAATCTTGATCGCAAGCACGTTGTCATGCGCGTCTGTCACATCATCAAGGATAATTTCTGCGCGTCCACTCGTCCAGCGACATGGATGGCTTTCGGTCGAGGACCACCCTTTGAGTCTTTCATCTGTCAGGTGTTCGGTCACCTCTCTGTGTCCGGAAGGCTTTTCAATGACGATCTCCCCGACAAGCACGCCGAGAAGGCGGCGGTCATCAATATAGGGACCTAAAGCGTCACAAGGCCGGGTCACGCGTGATGTCAGGTAAAGTTGCGACAGCCCTGCAGGGAAGCTGTAACGATACCATCCGTTCCTGATCTCGCGCAAAATGAGGCGCTCACCGTCAACCGTCTCGACGTTCAGGTCCGGATCTTCAGTCAAGTTGACACCCGCTGTGAGGGCGGATGCGTCGGAAGGGTCTATCTGGTCGGCACGCTCATTGAGCGTCTCATAGATATCGCGGACAAATTCCGGCGTCACACAAAGGGGGGCGGCACTGTCAAGGCCTCATTGCTTGGTGCCGTCGGCGGCCACTACATTATCGGCCCAGTTTTGTTCAGAAAATTGATGACGCAAACCATTATCGAGATAGGTTTCCGTCGCAGCACCGCTGACATGAACGATACTGTGCCGGGCCGTTTCAAAATGGTAGTAATCATACGATTCAATGCTGTGATCATAGGCGATGGTGCGACCATTCACCAACATGCGCACGGGGACGAAATATCCCGAAAAAACAGGGTATGTTCCGATGTCACAGCGAGGTCCCGGTATGGCACATTTTCGGCAAGCGCATCGGCTTTGATGCGGACAGGGAAGCCGGACCTGTCGTCATCGAGCATCCGATTTACTCTGAGATGCGATTTGCCTGTCCAAATAACGGGTTGTACGGTTTTTACGCCAAAGGCGTCACGCGAGATCACCTCATCGCCGACTTTTAGTTCCTGCACTGGCTTTTTGCACCTGTCGACGTCTCCACCATCGCGTCAGCGAGATAACAAACGGGTGTAAAACCCTCCGTAACTGGGAGTGTCGTCATCAGCGAGTCCGGCGTCGAGCTGATATAGAGATTCTTGCCATCCGTAGCTTGAAAAAGATGATTGTCTGTGACGTCATTGACAAAGTTGCCATTTAATAAAAGCGACAAACCATTATCAAAAGTGACCTTCGTGAAGAAGAGAAGGTATTTTTCCACCTTCGTGACAGAAGTTGCCCCCTCAATTTCAATGACGGAATTTGGCTGATCGAAGCCTTCAATGGCATTGAAATTGATTTTGTTGGCGCCGTCGCCGCCGACGCCAAGTCGGAGAGTTCCTCCGCCATCGCCAAAGGAGAGCTTCGAGTTCTCTAAAGCGCTGACAATAGTCGAGCCATGAATGGCAGTGATATTAGGTGTGCCGCCATTCTTGACGACGTATTTGGCTTGCGTAAAGGCGCCGATCGAGGCACCATTGACATCCAGCGTTCCGCCGTCAGCGATCAGCGTGCTGCCCGCAATCACTGATATCGCGCCATTTTCAGTGTCGCCCACCGTTACTGTGGCGCCAGCTTGCGACGTGATTTTGTAAGATACGATGATATTCGCCGCCAGTTTGGGCGGTGTGATCGTTGCCGGGACGTTGGGGCCTGTTACGACGGCCTCTGCCGGGCCACTTCCTGAAGGACTGGGAGGAAGGTAGATCAGTGGATATAAGATCCGCTCTTCGTGATAACATTGCCCGTGCCCTGATAATTATGTTTATCAAAAAATGGTCTCATACAACTTGCGTGGCCGTCACTTTATAATCGTCGTCCATCTTGCATTTAAAAGAACCGGGTCGATAACCGCTTAAAAAACTCTCAAATCAGACGGACTGCCGGAAGCGGTCCACGTTCCTTTCTTATCTTAAAAACTAAAATCATTGTTGATACGCGCATCAGTGATCCGCTCTGACCATCGACACGCCCTGAGAACTGTTTATCTAATTATAACAAAATATTACAATTTCAATACGGTTCTACGCTCAAGTCTGATTGAACGGCCTTTTGCGTGAACGCTGCCGACGCGTCTCGGGCTTGCGTGCATGAGGGCAGGCTGTATGCTCAGCGCGGCAAAAGGGAGTAGTCGATGTCAGCGAAGGATCACCCAACGTCCGGAGAAAAGCCGCAGCTCGGTCCGATTAAAGGCGTTATTTTCGACATGGATGGCCTGTTGCTGGACAGTGAAAATCTGGCGATGGAAGCGTTGATCGAGTCGGGTCGTGCGCTCGACTATGAAATATCCATGGCATTCTGCCGCCGGATGATTGGCGTGCCTGCCGATGGATGCCGCACTTTGGTGCGGGAGACATTCGGGGAAAGCTTCCCGAGTGACGCGTTTTTCGAGGGGCAGGAAATCGCCCTGCGGCAATTGGTCGATGCCGGGAAGCTGACGGTAAAGGAGGGCGTCGTCCCCTTGCTTGATCTTCTCGACACGCTGCATCTGCCGCGCGCCATTGCGACCTCCTCCAGCCGTGTGCGCACGGATCATCACCTGAATCTCGTCGGGCTTTTTGACAGGTTTGATGCGATCGTGACGCGTGACGACGTTCATCGCGGCAAACCTGATCCTGAACCTTATCTCAAAGCGGCGGAAGCCATCAAAGTCGCACCATCCCTCTGCCTTGCGCTGGAGGATTCCCATACCGGTGCCCGCGCGGCCCATGCAGCCAGTATCCGCGTCATCGTTGTGCCCGACCTGCTGCAACCGACGGATGATGTGCGTGCGAAAGCCTGGGCCGTTGTCGAAAGCCTTCATGAAGTCGCGGCGTTTATCCGCCGGAGCACCTCGTAAGCCTGACGTCTGGCAGATGCCCGTTTGACATGGGCGCGCTCTCAGGGAACGGCTAAAGATTCGTCCTTGAGCGTGGCCCGCAAAACATTTTTCATGTTCTGCTCGGAAATGCGCTTGAGCATCTCGGCGATATCGGCAACATATTTGTTATGATCGGGGAGGCTGGGGCCGAAAACCTCCTCCATCGCCAGAAAAGCCTCGGCCTGCGCCGCGTGATGATCCCGACATTCGGCGCAGATCTTCTTCAGCATGGCCGCGCGAGGGTCTTCCAGCGAGATCTCCAACACTTCCTTCTCATGCAGGGCGAACCAGCGAATCCAGCTTGCAATCAGAAGGACGGCGCCAGTCACGTCGCGTCCCGCCGAGATATTCTCCCGCATGGGGCGAATAACGCGGGCCGCCATTTTCGCCGAACCATTGCGACCGATACGCTCGGCTTCATGCACAATGGCGGGGTTTTTCAGGCGAGACATCAGCTCATCCGTGTAATCATCAAGCTCCTTCTCCTGAAGATGGAGCCCGGCTGTCTGCTCGAAGCGCATAAAGCGTCGCGCCAACGGTCCTAATACCGGGTCGGACGCGGCCTCGGCGATGGTCTCCCGCCCGGTGAGCTGCCCGACATAGGCCAGCAACATGTGACTGCCATTCAGCATCTGGAGCTTGGCGCGCTCAAACATATCGACGTCATGGACAAAGCGTGTGCCATGATGCGCTTCCCAGAAGGGCCGAGGCCCATCGAAATGCTGGATGATCCACTGAAACCAGGGTTCGGCGGAAACCGGGATCTCATCATCAATCCCGCCCAGTAGGCGACTGGCGTCGGCAATATCCCCCTCATGCGGCGTTGGCACGATACGATCGACCATCGTATCCGGAAATTGGACATGCCCCGCGATCCATTTTGCGAGCGCGCCCCGCCCCTCTGCCTCAGCGAAAGCCATGACGGCAGCGCGCAATGTCACGCCATTATGGCTGAGATTGTCACAACATATGATGACGGGCGGGGAGGTGCCTCTTTGTCTGACCCTCTCAAGGCCACGTGCCAGGAAAGCGACGGCCGTGACGGAAGAGGGATTATTGAAATCATTCCGTATAAGCGGATCCGTGACATCAAGTTGTCCATCGGCGGAAAGGTGGTAGCCCGTGGCCGTTATCGTCAGGGTCACGATTTTTGTGGTGGGGGATGCGATGCGTTCAATGAGGCGGTCCGGCCGGTCAGCGGCGCAGAATACCTTATGCAGGCTGCCAATGACGGAAGCGGTTGTGCCCGAGCGTTCCCGCGTGAGGAGGGTATAAAGATTATCCTGTTGCGCCAATTGCGTCACGAGGTCCGGACGGCGCATGGTTGCGGACGCGATGCCCCAATGATGGCCTTCCGCACCCATTTCATTGAGGGCGGCCTGGGTTGCGACGGCCTGATGTGCCCGATGAAAATTACCGCAACCGAGATGAACAATTCCGGACCGAAGTAATTTCACGTCATAATGCGGGCGATAGATAGAATGCGGAAGCGTGCTCAATACGTCGCGGGACAACCTCAATGTCGAACCTCCTCTTCAAATGGACGCCGGACCCGTGAAGCCGACGCGTTCAAATCCGTCATCATGCTTGGTGAGAGGTCGCAAATATCTCCACGGAACGAATGAAAATCTTACTTATTTGGAAAATCTGAAGTGCGACGATAATTTATTCAAACCGGGATCATACGGGTGATGAGAATAAATCGCAATTCAAACGGGACGTGCGATTGGACGGCGTCAAGAAGGTATCCTGGGTCCAGATATACGCGCAAATTCAACGATCTGCGCGCTGAGCCGCCATCAATTATTTGGTTGTATTATGCGTACTGTATCGGACGCATCTTTGTAAGATGATCAGCCCGTCACTCAAATTATTCGTTCCAAATCGTCTCGAAGTTCAGGGGGCGGATCCGACAAAAACCCGGCGCGAGGGCCGGGTTTTGAGAGGTTTTACACTGAATAATACATCTCAAACTCGATCGGATGAGGCGCATGTTCAAATTTGTGAACCTCGTTCCATTTCAGCGCGATGTGGCTGTCGATCTGATCTTTCGAGAAGACATCGCCCTGGAGGAGGAATTCATGGTCGCTTTCAAGTGACTCAAGAGCCTCCCGAAGAGAGCCGCAAACTGTCGGGATCTGCGCAAGCTCCTCCTTCGGCAGCTCGTAAAGATCTTTGTCATTGGCTTCACCCGGGTGAATCTTGTTCCGGATACCATCAAGCCCCGCCATCAACATGGCAGCGAAGGCCAGGTAGGGATTAGCCGTCGGATCAGGGAAACGCACTTCAACACGCTTGGCTTTCGGGCCGATACTGTGCGGGATACGGCAGGAGGCGGAACGATTGGCAGCGGAATAAGCCAGAAGCACCGGCGCCTCGAAACCCGGAATCAGGCGCTTGTAAGAGTTGGTTGACGGGTTGGTGAAAGCATTAAGCGCCTTCGCATGTTTGATAATGCCGCCGATATAATAAAGTGCTTCCTTCGATAAGTCCGCATATTCCTGTCCGGCAAAAAGCGGCTTCCCATCCTTCCAGACAGATTGATGGACATGCATCCCGGAGCCATTATCGCCCGCGATCGGCTTCGGCATGAAAGTCGCCGTTTTCCCGTAGGAATGCGCGACATTATGCACGCAATATTTGTAGATCTGCATATAGTCAGCCGCCTGGACCAATGTCGCAAACTTGGTGCCGAGTTCATGCTGGGACTGGGCGACTTCATGATGGTGCTTTTCAACCGACAGCCCCATCTCACTCATGGTGGAGAGCATCTCGGCACGCAGGTCGCACTCACTATCCACCGGAGCAACCGGGAAGTAACCGCCTTTAACACCCGGGCGGTGCCCCATATTTCCTTCCGGGAAGTCCTTCATCGACGCGTCAGGCCCCTCGATACTATCAAGGCGATAGGACGCGTAATTAGGGCCTGTGCCGAATTTGACATTGTCGAAGATGAAGAATTCAGCCTCCGGCCCGAAACTCGCCGAGTCACCCAAACCGGATGATTTGAGATAAGCCTCCGCCGCCTTCGCGATGGAGCGTGGATCCCGATTGTAGAATTCCTTCGTGCCGGGATCGACAACGTCACAAATAAGGATCAATTGCGGCTTGGCGGAAAACGGGTCCAGGACTGCGGTTGTGGGGTCCGGCAACAAAACCATGTCGGATTTATTAATGGTCTTCCATCCCGCGATGGATGAGCCATCAAACATGAAGCCATCAATGAAGGCGCTTTTATCGATTGTTGTGTGCCACTGCGTCGTGTGCTGCCACTTGCCTTTCGGGTCCGTGAAGCGCAGATCAACCAATTCAATCGAATGATCGCGCATTAAATCAAAAACGCGTTCGACGGCGGCCTTATCCGGGGAAGCGAGCTTGCGCCACTCCTGACTTGCGGAAGCAACCGTCTTGGATGCCGTCGAAGAAGCTTTCTTTGCCATGGATCGATACCTGTCCCTGCCTATAAATCCGAGCTTGCCAATAAAAATTTTGATTAGGCTCTTCATCCCGTCATGTCGAGGCTTCACGGGGTTTTAAGTATCAATAATTTGGGAAATCTGGAGTAAGTTATTGTTATATAATAGTTTTTCCTTTCCGAAGCCAAAATGAACAACTGCGTTTTCCCGCGCTTAAATTTCAACAGAACGCATCTTGAGGGGTTTGGGCGCCGGATTCATGCAGGGCGCAGCTGAACTTGGTTTCAGGCCGGGACCCGCTTATATCGTGAAAACAGCATGATAGTTTCCGCTTCATGCAGAAAGGCGACCTGCGCGCGATTGCGCGATATCTCAAGACCGCGCCGCCGATGCGTGATCCCGGGCAGAAAAAACCAGCTTATGCGTTCCAAAACCCGCGTCGCGTCGATATCGGCATTCTGGACCGCGCGGAGAATCGTTCACCCAGTTCGATGGAAAATGGCAAAATCGTGATTGGTGAGCGTTTGTATGTGGGCGCATGCGCGTCCTGCCATTAATTACAGGTAGGGCGCGGAAGATCAATTTTACCCTTCCCTGACATCCAATACGGCGACGGGCAGCCCATACCCGAATAATCTCGTCCTCGCCATTCTCAAAGGCGTTCACCGTCGGACAAATACCGGCATGGTGTTCATGCCCGCATTTGAGGACCAGTTGGACGATGTCCAGATCGTCGTTGTTGCGGATTACGTTTTGGAGCATTTCGGCAATCCGTCAGTGCGGGTGACGCCTACCGATGTTAAACGCCTGCGTCACGCCGATGTCGGCTTCTGGACGGTGCGGCTGATCTCCAACATCATCTTCGGAACAGTTATCATTGTCGGGCTGGTCATTCTGGTCCTGATGATTTCCCTGTTCCGTCGGTGTCGGCGTCGCCAGCGGTAAAAATCCTTCCGGTCGCGGGGTGGCAGCAATATCGGGCTGCCACCCCGCCGCTGCGGTTGATACGCCTCAAAGGCTGCACTTGCTGGATCTGAGCTTCCTGCTTCGGCCAGCCCCTGCTGCTTTTCCAAAAAAATAACATCCTGTCGCGATCATAATACGACCCGACCTGACCCATTCCTGCTCGCGCTTATCGCCGCGGTCCTTCTCGCCACGTTTGTCCTCAGTGCGGGCCATGTGGCGGCAATCCTCAATGTGATCGTCACCATCATGATCGGGGTCATGTTCTTCCTGCAAGGGGCGCGTCTCGAGCCTGCTTCCGTCATCGCGAATGCGAGAGGCTGGCGCCTTCAGGGCACTATGCTGACCTGCACCTTCGTCATCTTCCCGGCTTTGGGATTGGGTGTGTAGTCCCTGATGCCACATCTTTTCAGCGATGATTTATGGCGCGGCATGATGTTTCTCTGCTGTCTGCCATCAACCGTTCAGTCTTCCATCGCGCTGACGTCCATCGCCCGTGGCAACGTGGCCGCGGGCGATTTGTGGCGCGACCCTATCAAACATGTTGGTATTTTTATAACACCGATCCTGGTCGGACCGCTTGTCCAGAAGGGGCAGATATTTTCACTCCATGCCATGATCGGCGTGGCGACACAGCTTCTGCTTCCGTTTCTCGTCAGGCAGTTATTGCATCACCGGATCGGGGGGTGGGCGTTGCGCCATAAGCGCCTGCTTTCCTTTACCGATCGCGGCTCCGTGATTCTTGTTGTTTACACAGCCTTCAGCCATGCAGTTGTTGAGGGCATATGGCACCGCGTTTCCCTGGCCGATATGATCGTGATCGTCGTCGCGTGCTTCCTGTTACTGGTGCTTGTGCTGTTACTGACATGGGGACTGGGTCGCAATATGCATCTGACCTTTGAAAGCACGATCGCCCTGATGTTTTGCAGCCCCAAAAAGTCGCTGGCGTCCGGGGCGCCGATGGCCAATATTCTGTTTACACCGGCGCATGTGGGTATTGTCGTGCTGCCTCTGATGCTCTTTCATCAGATCCAACTTTTCACCTGCACGCTTTTGGCCCGGAAATTTGCCCGGCGCAGTTAGGCTGGTTAAGTCTCAGCCACGGTCAACGCTGCTTTTGCACTTTGATGCACGGCCTCGGAAATCGCTTTCAGCTGCTTTAATATGGAAGGGAGCGTCCGCACCGTCGCACGTCCATCCTGCAATGTTTCATCCAACGTTGTGATGAGGGAGGACGCGACAATAACTGCATCACCTGACTGCACAGCAATTGCCGCCTGGGCGGGCGTGCGAATGCCGAACCCGATCGCGATTGGCAACGGGCTTACGGCACGGATACGCGGCAGCGCAGCCGCCAACTCTTCATGGGATGCCGTGCGTGTACCTGTAACGCCTGTGATGCTGACATAATATAGAAAGCCGGAGGCTTGCGCCGTCAGGAAATGCAAGCGCGAATCAGGCGTATTCGGCGCGATCAGACGGATAATATCCAGCCCGTAACGCTCCGCATATGGCATGATGAAGTCTGCCTCTTCCACCGGCAGATCGACGATGATGAGACCGTCGACGCCGCAGGCCGAGGCATCACGACAAAAAGCTTCCGCGCCATAAGTGTCGATGGGGTTAAGGTAGCCCATGAGGATAATCGGCGTTTCACCATCCTCCTCGCGGAAAATCCGCACCATTTCCAACACACCGCGTAAGGTGGCACCCGCTTTCAGGCCGCGCAACGCGGCTTTCTGAATGGTGGGACCATCCGCGGACGGGTCGGAGAAAGGGGCCCCGATCTCAATCAGGTCCGCACCGTGAGACGGCATGGCCTTCAACAGCGCCAGAGACGTCTCGCGATCCGGGTCAAAAGCCTCTAGATAGGGGATAAGCGTCCCGCGTCCCGCGGCTTTAAGCTGCGCAAACCGTTTTTCGATGCGGCTCACAATTTTGTCCCCAGATGATGTGCCACAGTATCAATATCCTTATCGCCACGCCCGGAAAGATTGAGCACGATAATATCCTTTTCCGACATATGCGGCGCGATCTGCGCAACGTAGGCGAGGCCATGCGCACATTCGAGGGCCGGGATGATGCCCTCCGTGCGTGTCAGAAGTTGGAAGGCCTCAAGGGCCTGTGCATTCGTCACACCCACATATTCCGCGCGTCCCACCTCGTGGAGCCAGGCATGTTCCGGCCCGATGCCCGGGTAATCCAGCCCAGCACTGATGGAATGGGCTTCCAGGATTTGGCCGTTTTCATCCTGAAGCAGGTAGGTCCGGTTGCCATGCAAAACGCCGGAGCGCCCGCGAGAAATGGAGGCCGCAGTCTCACCACTATCCAGGCCGCGCCCTGCCGCTTCGACTCCGATGAGGCGCACATCCTTGTCATCCAGAAAGGGATGGAATATGCCCATTGCGTTTGACCCGCCGCCAATCGCCGCAACGATAATATCCGGCAGGCGTCCTTCAGCCTCTAAAATCTGTTCCTTGGTTTCAACGCCGATGACGGCCTGAAAATCACGCACCATGGCGGGGTAGGGGTGCGGCCCGGCGACCGTCCCGACCAGAAAATACGTGTCAGCAACATGCGCGACCCAATCGCGCATGGCCTCATTCATCGCATCCTTGAGCGTGCCCGCGCCTGCTGTTACCGGCCGCACCTCCGCACCCAGCAGCTTCATGCGAAAGACATTGGGCTTTTGACGCGCCACATCCGTCGCGCCCATGTAAATGGTGCAGGACATGCCGAAAAGCGCACAGACGGTCGCCGTCGCCACACCATGTTGACCTGCGCCCGTTTCCGCAACGATGCGGGTCTTGCCCATGCGGCGGGCCAATAAAATCTGCCCCATCACATTATTGAGCTTGTGGGAGCCCGTGTGATTCAGCTCCTCCCGCTTCAGATAAATTCGCGCGCCACCCAACTCTTCCGAAAGGCGTTTCGCGTGCCAAAGAGGGCTGGGCCGCCCGATATAATGTTTGAAGTAATAATGCAGCTCTTCCCAAAATGTCGGGTCATTTTTTGTCGCCTGATAGGTCGCGTCCAATGCCTGCACGAGGGGCATGAGGGTTTCAGCGACAAACTGCCCGCCAAACGTCCCGAACCGACCGCGATCATCAGGGCCGTTTTTCAAGCTGTTCATGGAGGCGGCTGGCGCTTGCATTGATCAGTCCTTTAAATATCTTGCACCATGATGGGCAGCTTACCAAAGGCAAGCTGGGCCTTTATCGACCCAACTTCACCACCCTGCAAGGCGCTTTCGGTAAGAAGATGGAGAGGAGAACCCCCCATTTTTCACGCTGATGGCTTCAGGCGGAGGCCGAAACCAGCATCGTCGTCAGTTTACGGATAAACGCGGAGGCATCCCCCAGAGGCTCACCCTCATTGACGCGCGCCATATCGAGGAGGACGGCAGCGAAATCCTCAACGGACTCATCGCGATCCGCGCGGGCCGCCAGGTTGCGAATAAGAGCGTGATGGGGGTTGATCTCCAGAATCGGCAATGTGGCGGGCATGGCCTGACCGGATTGCCGCATCAGGCGCCGCATCATCATATCCGGGCCGCCCTCACTGGTGACGACAACGGCACTATCGACAAGTCGGTTCGTGCTTTTGACGTCTTTCACCCGGCCCTCAAGCGCCGCCTTTAGTGCGGGGAGGAGTTTTTCTAGGGAAGCGGCGTCACCCTCCGGCGCCGGTGCCGCGAACTTGTCGAGATCCCCATGAGTCTGGCTGATCGCGCGGAGGGTCTTCTCTTTATAACTGCCGAGACGCTCCGGCCAGAAGCCATCCACCTGGTCAGAAAGCAGCAGGACCTCAATGCCGCGCGCGCGGAATCCTTCAAGCTGCGCTGAATGGGCGAGACTTTCCATATTATCGCCCGTCAGGAAGTAAATATGCTCCTGCCCGTCTTTCATCCGCGCGACATAATCATCCAATGTGGTGGCATCGTCCGAATATGTTGACCGGAACAGGGAGAGAGACGCGATCTCCTGACGATATTCGGCATCCTCCCAGATCCCTTCTTTCAGGACCGGGCCGAAATTCTCCCAGAAATTCGTAAAGCCCTCTTTATCATCCGGCTTTGTGGCGCGCTGCCGGATCTCATTCAGCACGCGTTTGGTCACGGCTTTACGGATGCGCGTCAGGACAGGAGTAGCCTGCAACATCTCGCGTGAGACGTTGAGCGGGAGATCCTCCGTATCCACGACCCCTTTGACAAAGCGCAACCAGGCTGGCAGGAGCCCCGCCTCATCCGTGATGAACATGCGTTTGACATGCAGATTCACTTTGCTTTCACGCGACGATTTCATGAAATCGAAGGGCCGCGTGCCGGGGATGAAGAGGAGCGCGGTAAATTCCGTCGCCCCTTCTGCCGACCAATGCAAAGTCGCGTAAGGTGCGTCAAACTGATGGGCGACGTGCCGGTAGAACTCGGTATATTGCTCTTCCGTGATGTCGGATTTCGACTTGCGCCAAAGGGCCGTCCCTTCATTCGCGTCGGAGGTTTCCTCCCCATCCTGAAGCTTGATCGGCCAGGTAATGTGGTCGGCCCATTTCCGGATGATGCTTTTCAGGCGCCATGCATCAAGAAATTCCGCGGCATCTTCCTTCATATGCAGCACAATGTCCGTGCCCGCCGCCTCACGCGTGGCGGGGGAGATTTCGAAGCTGCCCTTTCCACCCGAGGACCATTGAAAAGCATCCGCCGCACCGGCTTTGCGGGAAATAACATCAACATGGTCCGCGACCATAAACGCGGCGTAGAAACCGACGCCGAACTGCCCGATCAGGCTGGGCCGGTCCTCCGGTTTTGCAGCGCTGAGTTTTTCACCGAAGGCGCGCGTGCCCGAACGTGCGATGGTGCCGAGATTCTGCGCGAGTTCATCATGACTCATCCCCGCACCGACATCGCTGATCGTTAGGAGGCGTTTCTCCTTATCCGGCGCGATACGGATGGACGCACTATCCGGCAGGGCTTCGGATGGCGCCGTCAGCGCTTCAAAGCGGCGTTTATCAAGGGCATCCGCCGCATTCGCCACCAATTCCCGCAAGAATATTTCCCGTTCGGAATAAAGGGCGTGGACGACGAGGTCGAGAAGCCGGCCTACTTCGGCACTGAAAGCGTGCTTTTCAACTCCGGATTTTGTGTCGTGCGGCGTGTCGGTCATGATGTCCTCTTTTAGTCGCGTGGCTATGCACCAGCTTTCATGCGTTATTCTCGCGTCAGGTGGCGTGGCGCAAAGGATTTTTCAAGGTCTGGACAACGACGCAAACGCGGTTTGACAGGTTTTTTCCGTATGATGAGGTCGCTTTACCCGTGATGCAGGATGCGCCAACCATCATGATCATTCCCGTCAATCTTGATGTCGCGGTAATGCATCAGGATTTTATGCGGTGTCTGCATGGGTTTTTCATGCGTGGCACCAATGACGACGACATCTGCGCCACTGGCCTCAGCCGCCTGGATTCCCGCGGGCGCATCTTCAAAAATTAGGCAGTCGCCAGTCCTGACACCTAATCTCTGGGCACCGAGCAGGAAGCAATCCGGCGCCGGTTTGCCGTGTTGGACGTCTTCCGCCGCAATCAGTAAGTCGGGCAGGGGCAGACCCGCGACTTCAATACGCCTGAGGGCCAGGCGGCGTGGCGCCGACGTGACAACGGCCCAGGCGTGGCGCGGCAGGCTCTCGACGAATTCCTTGACCCCGGCAATAGCCTCGACGTCCTCCGTGTCCTCTAATTCCTGCTCCGTGATCCAGTCAGCTTCCTGCTGCGGGTCAATGCCGGGCAGGTTTTGTTCCCAGATGGTCTCACAGGTGCGTTTACCATGGATCGTGGGCAGAAACGCCGCTACATCCAGCCCGTGACGCGCCACCCATCGTCCCCAGACGCGTTCGGCCGCGATGATCGACGTCAGGAGCGTGCCATCCATATCGAATAAAAACCCTCGATAAAGTTTGGGTCCATATAAATTTTCAACGCACATCTTTCTCTCCCCAAAGCTGGTGCGACATGATCTGACCCGGCGCGACCAGCCTGACATGCGGCCATGTTTGCCGGATATTTATCCTTTGTTTTTGCTGAAGTTTCAAATCAGCGTCACGCGCATCGTTAAAATTTCATTTTGATATTGCATCGAATCGCGGGAAATGCATTCTATGAAAATGCCGCGATAATTATCGGGCGCGCTTTTCCGACCATGTGAAGGACCATTTTTTATGAAGTTTTCGGGCGGCCTTAAATATTGCGTTATCGTAACAATAACCTTCCTCAGCATGTTTTCCTTCACCCCGGCCTCCCGAGCCGACATCCATGTTTTTGCGCACGCGCCTAATACATGGCTTCGGGATGTCACTCTTCAGGGCTTGATGGAAGGGGGATCATGGCCAATCCGGCGCGTCCCGCCAACGGCATTAATTTCGGCAATTTCCTCGCGGATCACGCCAATCAGGCCCAGTTGAATCAGGTCAGTTTACGCTGTCCCGCGCCTTGGATGACGCCGTGCAGAAATACCAGATTGGCTTCGTCATTCAGGGCCTTTATGGGTCGGATGCGCGTTACTACCATCTACTCGGCGCGTCGGATCACATGACGTCAGACCGATATCAGCTGATCCCAGCTCAGGCGCATCTAGATATCCATCTTCCATGGGTGACGCCGCACGGGGTCGATCTTAATCTCGGCATTCTTCAGGCCCCGATGGGGGTTGAAGTTCTGGATCCCTCGGCGCGGCCTTTCTATACGCTCGCTTACACATCGCAATATTCCGTGCCGTTTGAGCATCTAGGGGCGATGGCGCATTGGTATGTCACCTCCGATCTCGATATTCATTTCGGGATTGATACGGGCAATCAGTCCACCTGGGGCGCCCGCTGAAACCGCGTCGCCGACAACTTACGGTGCGCTGACCCTCGGCCTGACTTACCGCCCCCCTGTCCTGAAAAATCTGCGTGCCTTCGCTTTGCGACCGGAGATCAGGTTTGACCGCTCCCTGAACGGGACGTCCCCATTCAATGCGGAGCGAAATGTCGGGATGTTCGCCTTTGGCGGCGATGCCGTGATCGGGTTTTGAAAGTGCGGGGAGGTGGCCGTCCGCATGGCAGGTTCGCCACAGTGCTCCGCATTAAACGATATGGGTGAGTTGATCATGTAAAAGCACTGCTGCATAAGTTAGATGTTAACTATCCACTAAACAGAGTCGTGCAATGACCCTCACCGCTTTCCATCGTTCACAAATGCTCTGGCCCCTTATCAGTGTCGTGGTTTGCGATGACCTCGCCCATGCTGAGGGGCGGCCCTCTCCGCGGCCCCGCATCGAGATGATCACCCATCCATGCAGCGCCGGTACCAAGCGGAAAACAAGTCGGCGCCAGCAACGCTGCCCCCGGGAAAATGTCGGCGCTTGAAGCTAAAGGGGAAGAGCGGGCACAGGTCCGGGCGAGGGTATCGCTTGTCGATAATGGTGCGCTTGGCAATCGTCGCATCCTGGATCTGCCTTACTCCGTCACGGTCATCAACGAGGCCAGTCTGCGGAACCGACAGGTCAAAACACTGGGGCGCGTTTTTTGAGAATGATGGATAGGTTGTTCGTCTGGGCGACACTTATTCCATGAACGCCTATTCCCTCAATGTGCGCGGCATCCCGCTTGACGATTATAATGGTTATAAAATCAACGGCACACCGTTTTTCATGACGACGGTTGAACTCCCGGTGGAAAGTTTCGAGTCGATCCAGCTCCTCAAAGGGGCTTCCGGGTTCATGTACGGGTTCAATGCACCTGGCGGGATCGCCAATTTCGTGATGAAGAAGCCGACGGAACGTCGGACCTTGTCAATTGATATCGGCTATAGCGCCAACGCCGTCATGTTGCAGCATCTCGATGTGGGAGGCCGTTTTTTCAGGAATAATATTGTGGGTTACCGCCTCAATCTCACGCATGAGGAGGGGCCGACCTATATCGGGTCCCATCTCAAACGTTATTCCGGCCCTCTCTCCACCGATGTCAGGTTGACGCGCGACCTCACCTGGACGGCAGATGCGCTTTATCAAAGCCGCGTCATTGATCAGGGTATCCAGAATTTCTACACCGCTGATCCGTCATCCTTCGGCAAAGGTCCGCCCCCCCTGCGATCAGTGGACATAAGAATTTAACGGTCAATCCCGGCACGTTTTTCACGTCTCACACGATTTTCCTCGGCACGGGGCTGAAATGGCATATTCGTGACAGCTGGAATCTGCGCACCGATTACAGCCATAGTCGGGATTACCGCCGTTATAAGGGTGAATGGATGCCGCTTCAGGACCGAAGCGGCAATTACGATGCGCTTCTGCGCACCAATCCCGGCAGTTGGGCCACCTAAACCAGGCTCAGGTGATTTTGATGGGGCAGGTCGCAACCGGCGCCTGGCGCCATCATGTAACGGCCGGGATCGCCTGGCAGGGGTTGGAGAAATTCCTCCCTTATGACTTTAAAACGATCAATCTCGGAATGCAGAATCTATATCGCCCTATCCTGCCTCAAAGTTGGCAGGGATCATTCAACACGGCGACATATCACACCTACCATTCGGACCAAACCGGGTTTTTCCTGAGTGATACATTGGATTTCAGCCCTAAATGGTCCCTGCTTGCCGGATTGCGATACTCGATTTTCGGCCAGAAAAGCTGGGATGCGCAGCAAGTCTCAAGTTCCGAGCGTGCCCATCCGCTGACCCCGACCGTCGCCCTGCTTTATCATCCGTAGCGGAATACGACCTTCTATGGACGCGGCAGGCTCTCTTTGAGAAGAGCTGGACGCGTGCGGAACAAAACGATGGCAATGACGCGCGTGCGCTGATCGTGCGCATCGCGCACCTCCGGGTCGAAAAGGCGCGGCTGCGCGGCTTCAAGAATTACGCCGCCTACCAGCTGGAAAATCAGATGGCCAAGACGCCTGAAGCAGCGAACGACTTCATGAGCCAACTCGTCGCGTCAACCCGTGCCGCGCAGGATGAGGAAGAGCAGGCTCTCACGCAGCTGATAAAGGCAGAATGCAGCACGTTCAGCCTCGCGCCGTGGGACTGGGATTTTTACGCGGATAAATTACGCAGAAAAACGCTGGGCTATAGTGAGGGTGATCTTAAGCCTTATTTTGAGCTGAAGATTGTGCTTGAAGACGGGGTTTTCTACGCCGCGACATCGTTGTACGGCATCACTTTCAATCAACGCCATGATATTCCGGTCTATCAATCCGACGTGGTGGTTTATGAGGTGCGCGATAAGGATGATGCGCCCTTGGGGCTGACGTATTTCGATTATTTTGCGCGCGACAATAAATTTGGCGGCGCATGGATGTCGAATTTCATGGAGCAATCGAAGCTCTTGAAGCAAAACCCGTCATTTATAATGTCGGCAATTTCGTTAAGGCAGCGCCGGGCCAGCCGCAATTGATCACGTTCGATGATGTGATCACGATGTTCCATGAGTTCGGGCACGCTTTGCATGGACTCTTTGCCGATCAGGTTTATCCTTCCGTGTCCGGCACAAATGTCGCGCGCGATTTTGTGGAATTTCCGTCGCAATTTAATGAAAACTGGGCGCTCTACCCGAAAGTCTTCGCCCATTATGCCCGCCATTATCAGACCGGCGCGACCACGCCTGAGCCATTGCAGAAAAAATTATTCGACGCACGTCATTTCAATGCCGGTTATCGCCTCGGTGAAGTCGTATCCGCCGCCATGCTGGATATGAAGTGGCACACCATGTCGCCTAATCGCAAAATCAAGGATGTTGATCGTTTCGAAAGCAACATGCTGGAAAAAAGCGGGCTCGACACGGCCCACGTGCCACCGCGCTATCGCAGCCCCTACTTTCTGCATATCTGGGGAAATGGGTATCAGGCCGGTTACTATGCTTATCTCTGGACCCAGATGCTGGACCATGACGCTTTTGACTGGTTCAGGAAGCATGGCGGTTTGACGCGGGCGAATGGCCAGCGCTTCCGGGACCTCGTGCTTTCCCGTGGTCATACGGAGAATTACGACGCGATGTTTGAGGCCTTTACGGGTCATACGCCCGACATCAAGCCCATGCTCGATTTTTACGGGTTGAAAGCGGACTGATTGTCCACCTGCGATCTGTAAAGGGCGCGCTGCCCGGGCATGACAAAGATGACTCAGTTGCGCCGCCTTCACCCCTGTCAATGACGTGCAAGGCGCGCGCATAAGGAGTGGAGGTCTGAGGAAAGGGTTTAAATCGCGGTTTATATTCTTATTTAAGAAGGGATAGTTCAAGCGCGGCGTCTCGCGAGGGACGATGAGACTCGGTAAGAAGGTAGAATTTATGGTGTCACGCCCGAACCGAAGCCGGTCGCGGCACGGCGCGAAACCCCTCTCCAGGGGAGATATCGAAAGCGCGGCGCAAGCTGGGCCTCACGCAGAAGGAGGCGGCCGCGACGATCTTCTCATCCTGTCTGACCTGGGGCAGGATTGGGAAAGCGGGATGCGGCGTATGCACCCCGCCTTCTGGGCGTTATTTCGTTTGAAAACCGGACAAATCGCGCCTGACTCTTCTTAAAATTGTATGCTCGCTAAGCCGGGATGCGGCGCGGGTGTTTCGGGCGCCCGAACATCTCCGCCCCGTCAGGCACGAAATTTCACATGACTTGTAAAAGACGACAAGGAGGCTTTTATGCCGAAATCTGATCCTACCATTCAGCATGCGAATGCGCCGGACTTCACCCTCAAAATGCTCGACGGAAAAGCCATCCCGCAACTTGGCCTCGGCGTTTATAAGACGCCAGCGGATGAGACGGCGGATATTGTCGATTTCGCGGCAGGGGTCGGGTATAAAATGGTCGACACCGCCGCATTTTACCATAATGAGGAAGGCGTCGGTCAGGCGGTCAAACGCCATCATGACCTTTTCGTTACGACCAAATTATGGAATACGGGCCATGGTTATGATGCGGCCCGCCGCGCCTTTGATGAGAGCATGAAGAAGCTCAGCCTTGACGTGCTGGATCTCTACCTCATCCACTGGCCCGCGCCGAAAAACAACCTTTATGTCGAGACGTGGAAGGCGCTCATTGATCTGAAAAAAGAAGGCCGTATTCGGTCAATCGGCGTTTCGAACTTCAATGTTGATCATCTTGAGCAGATCATCCATGAAACGGGTGAAGTGCCGGTCATCAATCAGATTGAGCTGCACCCGGCTTACCAACAGCGCCAATTGCGCGCCTTTCATGAAAAACATGAGATCATCACAGAATCATGGAGTCCTCTTGGTCGTGGCACCAATCTCGATAATGATGTGATCCAGAAGATCGCGAAGAAACACGGAAAATCACCGGCGCAAATCGTGATCCGCTGGCATCTTGATCAGGGCCTCGTCGTAATCCCGAAATCATCGAACCACCAGCACCTCCGGGAAAATATCGACGTGTTCGATTTTCAACTGGACGCGTCCGACCTTGCTGGCATTGAAGAAATGGACCGGGCTGATGGACGCGTCGGGCCTGACCCGATGACAGCGGATTTCTGAGGCGGTTCTAACCCCAACTGACGGCACCCGAGGTCAAAACGGGTGCCGTCACACTTCGTGGTGCGTGTCGAGATCAGCGAAGCGCGTGAATTCTCCTTCAAAGTAGAGGGGGATGGTCCCGGTCGGGCCGTGACGCTGTTTCTCCAGGATCAGCTCAGCCTTATTATGGACGAGGTCCATTTTACGGTGCCAGTCATCCAAAGCCGCCTGATATTTCTCCGCGCCTTCATAGGTCGTCTCTTTCGGCATACGCTGTTTGAGGTAATATTCCTCGCGATAGACGAACATGACGGCATCGGCATCCTGCTCAATCGAGCCGGACTCACGCAGGTCCGACAGCATCGGTCTTTTATCCTCCCGCGACTCCACCTGACGGGAAAGCTGAGACAGTGCGATAACCGGCACGGACAATTCCTTCGCGATGGCTTTTAGCCCCTGCGTGATCAACGAGATTTCCAGCACCCGGCTTTCCGGCCTTGTCCCGACGGCGGGGCGCATTAATTGCAGATAATCCACGACAACGAGGCTCAGCCCTTTTGTGCGGGCCAGACGGCGGCAGCGCGTCCGCATCGCGGAGAGGCTGATGGCCGGCGTCTCATCAATGAAAAGGGGCAATTCCTGAAGTTCACGCGTCACGCGTACAAACCGGTCAAATTCCTTCTGACCAATATCCCCGCGACGAATACGCTCACTCGAAATTTCCGCCTGCGCGGAGAGGATACGTGTCGCAAGCTGTTCCGATGACATTTCGAGCGAGAAAATCGCGACTGAACCGCGCGGCTGCGTGTTGCTGTCCGTCGCTTCCTGCATCAAGGTGCGCGCGGCGGAAAAAGCGATTTTCGTGGCCAAAGCGGTTTTGCCCATCGCGGGACGCCCGGCGATAATCAACAAGTCGGACGGGTGCAGCCCGCCGGTTTTCTTGTCAAAATCCCGTAAGCCGGACGTCAGGCCACTGACATCACCCGTGCGCAGGAAAGCGTGTTCCGCCACCTCCAACGCTGTTGCCAACGCGCGATCAAACGCGACAAACCCGCCATCCTGACCCTTATCCGTCGCGAGTTTAAAAAGCGTCTCTTCCGCCGCCTCAATCTGCTCGGAGCCCGCAAGCTCCGTCGTGGCGCCATAGGCGTTATTGACGACGTTCTCACCAATATCGATGAGTTGCCGTCTGATCCAGGCATCATGGATGGCGCGGCCATACTCCCCCGCATTGACGATACCCACCATGGAAGCGAGTAATTTCCCCAGATAGGCGGTGCCGCCTACCGGCTCCAACATCCCGGAATGTTCAAAATCCGCCCGCATCGTGATCGGGTCCGCCAGCATCCCACGATCAATCCGCCGGGCAATCGCGCCGTAGATCTTGCCGTGCACCGCGTTCGCGAAATGCTCCGCCGCCAGAAAATCCGAGACGTGCTCATAGGCTTTGTTATTTGTCAGAAGCGCGCCCAGTAACGCCATCTCGGCCTCCAGATTGGCGGGCGGGGTGCGGCGGACAAGTTCATCGAGCAATGTATCGGTTGCGGTTTTATCAGTCATGGGCAGGGTTATCTCGGCATGTCACGGGGTCATCTATAGAGGGCATGTGGTTCCCTTTCACGTGTCCAGTCGTTATAACGTTGCGAGAGGCCAAGTGGGTAGCCCTTCGCATCGTGAATTACAAAAACCGGGGAGGCGCGGCCCTTGATATCGATTTGGCCCGTCGGGCAGAATAGTGGTGATGGATGGATGCAGGTGATGGAACTGATTCTCGCCTTCATCCTGTCCGCGATTATCGGGCTCGAGCGGGAATACCACCAGAAGAGCGCGGGATTCCGCACTTATACGCTGGTCGGTGTTGCGGCAGCGCTCTTCATGATCGTCTCCAAATATGGCTTCATCGACGTGCTCTCGACGGGCCGCATCGTTCTCGACTCGTCACGTGTAGCAGCGCAAACGTGTCAATGACGGCGTTATCGTCGTCAGGGGGTATGAGGCCCTTCACGTGCGTCAGGATCGAAACAATAATAAAGGATATCTCGCCTTGTCGTTTCTTCTGCGCGGCCGAAGTGACTACGGTGTCCTGATCAATCATCTCATGCAGGTCAATGGTGTCCGAACGACCTGGAGCGAGGAGCCGAGTAAAAGATGGGTCTGAAAGCTGCGCTAGTTGCGCGGCGGAAAAGGTTGGGGGCATGAAAGATGTGATTAAAAGGCGCGGTGTGTGTCTGATTATTTCCGCGCCATCCGGTGCGGGGAAATCGACGATCGCCAATGCCTTGCGTGCGTCTGAATCACGTCTGATGCACTCCGTTTCCGTGACGACCCGTCTGCCGCGTCCAGGCGAGAAAGAGGGCGTGCATTATCATTTCCGGGACCGAAAAGCTTATGACGAGATGATCGCACAGGGCGATCTGCTGGAATGGGCGGAAGTGTTCGGCCATGGTTACGGGACGCCGCGCCCCCCGGCCGAAGAAGCGCTCGCGGAAGGTTATGATATGGTCTTTGATATTGACTGGCAGGGACACCGGTTGATGCGGGCCGCCTTGCCCGACGACGTCGTGAGCATCTTCATCCTCCCCCCCTCAATTGAGGAGCTGGAACGTCGCCTGCGCGGACGTCAGTCCGACTCCAATGAGACAATTGAAAACCGAATGCGCGCCGCGCAGAATGAATTGTCGCATTGGGCGGAATTTGATCACAATATTGTCAATGATGATCTCGACCACGCCATACGTCAGACGAAAGCGGTGTTGAGGGCGGCGCGACTGCGTACGGCGCGGCAGATCGGTTTGCACGCGTTCATAAAACGTTTTTTCCCATCCTGACGCGTGTAGCTGCGGTTCCGAGCGTCAGAAGGACGGCGCTTCGACGTGATGTCATCATCGGCGAGCGCTGACAAAGCGTCGATATCCTGAATCAGAACGTTGCGCGTGTGGGGGATATGGATCAGCCCCTGACGTTGAAATGCCGAGAAGGTACGGCTGACTGTCTCGATGGTCAGGCCCAGATAATCGGCGATATCCATCCGCGTCATTGGCAAGGCAAGGTGACCGAGAGCCGCCTTATTAAGGAGGAAGCGCTCTCTCAGAAAACTGGCGAGGCGCTCACTGGCGGTTTTGCGACCGAGCAAAAGCATCCGCTTCTGCGCATGGACAAGCTCGCGCGAGGCACAGACGCTGCATTCTTCCTTATCATTGGGAAGTATCGGCATTTCGGATTCGGGTTTTAGCATACAAGGAGAAAAACTCATCATTCAGCGCCTGCGCCACATATGTGGTATTACTGCAACAGTTTGAAATTAAGGATAGCCTATTGATCTTGATCAAGGAAGCCTTTTACTTTCTGTCAAATAATTGCGCCGTTGAAATTGCTTTATCAGGGTGCGATATGACCTTCTCCATCAAAAGCTGCCTGGCCGCCATAACAGGCTCCTTCCTCTCGGCGGCGACGTTTCAAGGTCGCCCATGCGCGACAGGCAGCGTCTCCAGCCAGTCAGGCTTACGTCAATGCACCATTGACGACGACGCAGGGTATGCCGCCGAAGGCAGCGATGTCGGACCATGCTTGTGGGATCTTCAAAACCTGTTCCTCCACCAAGATCGGTTTCGGCAAAGGTGATTTCATCGTCCGCCTTTCCGCGCTGGGTGTCCTGCCGCAAGACATGAATAGTAAAGTCTGGCTCGCGAACAAACCGATCTCGGGCCATATTTCAACGACAAACCAGGTCATGCCGGAACTGACCTTCACGTATTTCTTGACGGATAATCTCTCAGTCGATCTCATCGCGGTTAGCACGCGTCATGAAGTGGCGGCGCAAGGGACACCATTGGGGAAGATCGATGTGGCAGCGCCTGGGCCCTTCCGCCGACCATAACTTTTGCGTGGCATTTCCGTCCGCATAAGCGCTTCAACCCTTATATCGGCGTCGGCGGGACACTGGCCTGGTTCCATAATATGAGCCCCGTTGGCGGCGTTGTGCAAAAGCTCAATGTCGGCTTCACAGGTGGCCTATCGGTCAATGCAGGGTTTGATTATCAACTCGTCGGGAATTGGTTCTTCAATTTCGACGTCAAGCAGATCTTCATGCGTATGCATGCATGGGCCAATGATAATGGGAGTCCGACCTTCATCAAGGCGCATAACGCGCTCAATCCGACACTTGTCGCTGCCGGTATTGAATATCGGTTTTAAACGCGTAACCTCTATCCTCGACGCGATCGAACGTGGCATTTAAAGCAGCGGCCCGGTTTTCCGGGCCGCTTTTGCGTTCAACGTGGCACGTCGGCGTTGCACCGTGAAGCGCCGTCCTTGCCTGACCCCACGCCCTTGTGGCATGAGCTGACATCTTGAAATCAGGCGCGCGATACACGGGTTGGCGTGCCCATCAAGCGCCATCATTCCGGGGCACCGAATTTTCGCGGTCACGCTTCATCAGATCAAATAGCGCATAGAGGAAGGGTAAGGCGTGTCAACGCTTTTGACGTCACCACGGGACAAGCTCCCTGTTGGTGAACTTGTTGCGCTCGCGATGGCGGGTTTTCTGGCCATTATCATCGAAACAATGCCCGCGGGCCTCATGCCGACGATCGCATCAGAGCTCGATATTTCGAACGCCATGACGGGCCAGATGGTAACAATATACGCGTTCGGTTCGACAATCGCGGCTCTGCCTCTCACGGCTTTGACGTAGGGTTTCCGTCGTAAACCATTATTGCTCCTCGGCATCACCGGCTTTCTGGTTATGAACACCATCGCGGCCATAACGCACCATTTTGGCCTCATCCTCTCGGCGCGCTTTCTTGCCGGGTTATACGCCGGGCTGGTCTGGGGGCTTCAGGCAGGTTACGCCAAACGGCTGGTGACATCGCGCCCGCAAGGCAAGGCGCTGGCCATTGCGATGGCGGGCGTGCCGCTGGCTTTTTCCGTCGGGACGCCGACCGGCGTCGCAGTGGGGAACCTGATCGGCTGGCAGGAGGCGTTTCTTTTCATCTCCGGCGTGGCCTTCTTATTGGCTCTCTGGGTGGCATATCACCTGCCCGACCTCGCCGGGCAACGTGCCGACAAACGTTTGTCCCCCCTGAACGTCCTGAAAATTCCCGGCATCACCACCGTTTTATCCCTGACGATGGCATGGGTGGGGGCGTATAATATACTCTACACTTATATCGCGCCTTTCACGTCAATCTCCGGCCTTCAGACGCATGTCAGCGCGTTACTGCTTTTATTTGGCGTGTCTTCGCTGGCAGGAGTCTGGCTCGCCGGTGTCCTGACGGAAAAACCTCTGAAAACCATTATCCTACTGGCACTCTCCGTGTTCCTGCTGATGACGGTCGTGACTTCACTCTTCTCGCAGCATCCTTATGTCATTATTATTATTATGATGGTGCTTTGGGGCCTGTCCTATGGCAGGGCCGGGACATTTATCCAACTAGCGTCTGCTTCCGTCGCGGGGGAAGGGATTGATCTCGCCAGTGCGATGATTTCCACCGTCTGGAACAGCGCGATCACACTGGCAGGATTGTTGGGCGGGATGGCACTGACGCATGGCGGCCCGAAAGCCATTAGCCTATCGATGATCCCGATCATCTGCGCAGGAATTGTGATCGTCCTGAAGGCCAGAACGGGGGCGTTTGCGCCGCGTCGCACTGAGGCACGATAACGAGTTGACGGAAATTGCGCAAAGGGGGGGCAGCGCCTCAAAGTGAGGCAGATGGTGCCCAAGGGCGGGATCGAACCACCGACACTGCGATTTTCAGTCGCATGCTCTACCAGCTGAGCTACTTGGGCACAGCGCCCTGATGACGCTGCGCACGGTTTAGTGGATGTAGGAAGGTTGATCAAGTGGCATCTTGATCTTTTTCACCCTCACTTTCCTCATGAGACGGGATTTCATCTTCCTGCGCCAACGGAACGCGGTAATTCCCGCGAAACCAATTGCCAAGGTCGAAATCGGCACAGCGTTTACTGCAGAAGGGACGGTAAAGGGCGACACTGTCTTTACGACAGATCGGGCATTGCGACATCAGGAAAAACTCCAATGCGCGGGAGGGTAATCCGGAATGGCCATGAGGGGAAGTTCATATCCCAGGATTCGCGACACATCTTCCAGAGCTGCGACAGCTTTTTGCAAAGCATCGATAATGGCGAGGGACGCTTTCAGACATAATTTTTGATTGGTAGGCATGCCCGATAAGGTGCGTACGACCTGCCGCAAGGCGGCGAGCCCGATACCGTGTGGTGATGAAAGAAGCTCATGCAAAGGGGGTCGACGCCCGGGTCGGGTCAATTCCAGCAAGCCGGACGGTGTCGCGCCGAAATCGTGCGGTTTGAGCGGATCGTCCCGAAAAGCATTTTGCAAAAAGGGGATCAGTGCGGCGCGCTTGCGCGTGGATACGCCCGCCGGGTCGATCAGGATGACGCCATTGATGTTGCGCAGGCGGATCTCTTGGGCAAGCGCCGGGAAGATCGCGATATTGCGGTCAAATTGCGAACGTGCCGAGGCGGCGGTGTCAGCGTCATTGAGATCAATCGCATAAAGTGCCGCGCTCGGCGTCACGCGCGCGCTCATATCGTCAGAGAATGCGATGTCCTCGTGCGTGAGGGCGCTCCATTGGTCCCTTATATCCTCATCAAAGGCACAGGCGACACGTTCCAATCGTGGGCGCAGGTCTGGCGGCAGACGGGCCGCGAGGGACGGCGTATCGATGAGGATCCGGACTTCAGGATAGCGCGCTGCCATTTCCTCCAACGGGTTCGGCCCTTGCTGAAGGCAGGTCGGCGCGTCACATGTGGCGTCAGACTGGAGCGGCTGGAGGCGCGCGCCCTTACCGCCCTGCGCGGCGTGCGTGACGCGGGCTGTCACCAGGGCACCTTCCGGAAAACGCCGGTGACAAACACATCTTCGCCCGTCGATATCCGGCCGAAAGCGCCTTTCATAATGGGAACGGGGCGGATGATTCGCACGCAATGAATATCGCCAAAACCATCCGGTTTGCCGGGGCGCCATAATGAGTAATCAACGAGCACGCCATCAAGGAGGGCGGCGATGCGCGCCTCACTGGGGCTCCAATCCACCGCGATTTTCATCATGATCACCATTCTTTCCTTGGGCGTTCTGAGGTCGTCAAACCGCTTTGCCCTCTCGGTTCTGTCAAGTGCGGTGAGATGTCGCGGACTCCGTTATGCCCGGTCGAAACCAAGGGTGAGGCTGACCTTGTAAAAGCTGAGACGTTTCAAAGAGGGGGAGCCCGATCACGGCGGACGGGCTTCCGGAAACAAAGCAGATGAATCGCGCGGCCATTCCCTGCAAAGCATAGCCACCTGCTTTGCCTTGCCAGTCTCCGGCCGCGATCAGCGCCTCAATATGGTGCGGCGTCAGGCAGGAAAAGGCGACTTTTGACGCCACCATACGGGAGGCGCATCGTCCTTTCGCCAGGGCTTTCGAGGGGCGAATTGAAATGGCTGTGTAAACTGTATGACGACGCCCGGAGAGAAGCGCCAGATATTCTCTTGCCTGTTGCGGGTTCTCAGCTTTCGGGAGGACGCGACGCCCGACAGCCACGATCGTATCCGCCGCCAGGATCAGAGCGGGACGGTCAAGCTGGTCCGCGATGACCCGTGCTTTCGCATCTGCGAGCCGGATGGCGCAGGCACGTGGAAGCTCACCTTTCAACGGTGTCTCATCAAGTTTCGCCGGAAGGATCTCGTCCGGCTCCAGGCCGATCTGCCGCAGCAATGCGACGCGCCGCGGCGAGGCGGAGGCGAGAATCAGGGCAGGATGTGGGGAGATAGCCACGCGTCACTTAAAGCGGAACGTAATTCGACCTTTAGAAAGATCATAAGGCGTCATTTCAACATTGACGCGATCACCTGCCAGGACGCGAATGCGGTTTTTGCGCATTTTGCCGCTTGTATGGGCAAGGATCGTGTGCTCATTGTCTAAAGTGACGCGGAACATGGCATTAGGTAGAAGTTCAGTGACCGTCCCACTGAACTCAATCATATCTTCCTTCGACATTGTGTCTCTTGATACTCCATTCATGTTCTGTTCGGATGTCGCTAATTGCGACAGGCTGCTCAAGCGTATGTGCGAGTCCGCACGGCGCCGTCAAGCAAAACGGCCCGTTCTTATAAATTTTGTCATGCCTCAAAGTTTGCCTGCGTCACTTATGCAGGCGCAAGGCGGTACTCTGTGCATGGGCGTCAAGCCCCTCTGCCCGCGCGAGGATTTCACCGGCAGGGCCGAGCTTCTGCAAACCGTCCTGCGAGGCGCCAATCGTGATGGTGGTGCGCTTCAGAAAATCATAAACGGAAAGCCCTGAAGCGAACCGCGCGGTGCGATTTGTTGGCAGAACGTGGTTGGGACCGCCGACATAGTCACCAATCGCTTCGGGACAATGCCGCTCGAGAAACATAGCCCCGGCATGACGCACCTTGCGGAAAAACCCGTTCGCATCCTCACACATGATTTCAAGATGCTCCGGCGCGATGTCATTGACGAGTTCCGCTGCCTCATCCCAATCCGAGACAGTGATGATCGCGCCGAAATCCGCCCAGGAAGATCCAGCAATCTGACGCCGCGGCAGCGTCTCAAGCGCTTCTGCGACGGCGGCCTCGACATCCGCGGCAAATCGGGCGTCATTTGTGATGAGGATGGCCTGGGCGCGCTCATCATGTTCCGCCTGCGCCAGAAGGTCCATGGCGATAATCTCGGGACGATTATCTTTATCCGCGACAATGACGACTTCGGAAGGCCCGGCGATGGAGTTGATACCGACATGGCCGAACACCTGACGTTTGACCTCCGCGACATAGGCATTGCCCGGCCCGACAATACGATTAACGGGGGGATCCGCTTTGTGCCGTAAGCGAGGGCGGCAACCGCCTGCGCCCCGCCAATGCCGTAAATTTCCTGCACGCCACAAATATCGGCGGCGGCAAGAACGAGGGGGTTGAGGTGGCTGTTCGGCATCGGGACACACATGGCAATGCGTTTCACCCCGGCGACCCATGCGGGCAAGGCGTTCATGAGGACGGAAGACGGATAGGCAGCCTTGCCACCCGGGACATAACAGCCCGACCGCGTCCAGGGGCGTCCAGCGCAGGCCCAGCTCCAGACCGGCCTCATCCGTGTAAAGGACGTTCTGCGGCATCTGGCGCTCATGAAATGATCCGCTCTTCCGCCAAAAGCAGGGCGTCTCTCAAAGCGCCGGGCACTTGCGCGATGGCGTCTCGCCGTTGCTGACGCGTCAGGGCGATCGCGTCCGCATGTAATTCATGGCCATCAAACCGCGCGGTATAGGCCATCACCGCCTCATCCCCACGGGCGCGGACATCACTGATGATGTCGCGCACAGGCGCGGAAACATCCTGCGCGTCACTTTGCCGGACGGAAATCAACGTGTCGAATTGTGAGCGGAATTGTGCATCCCGCGTGGAAAGTTTTTTCACTGGGTATTATTCCGTAAAGCATCCTGGAAGCGGTCAATAAGGGCGGTCACTTCCTGCGGGCGCGTTTTCATGGCGATGCGGTTGACGATGAGACGCGATGAGACGTGCGCGATCACCTCCGTTTCCTCAAGACCATTTGCCCACAATGTCGCCCCTGTATTGACAAGGTCAACGATGACGTGCGCCATGTTCAGGGACGGGGCGAGCTCCATCGCGCCATGGAGATGCACGATCTCGGCATTCATGCCGCGTTGCACGAAATGCTGGCGGGCAATGGCGGGGTGTTTCGTGGCGATACCGATTTTGGAGCTGGGGGCTTCCGCCGCCGTTGCGTGGTTTGCATGCCGCGCGACGCTGATGCGACATGGCCGATCTCAAGATCAAGTGGTGCGTAGATCTCCGGATAATCAAACTCCATGAGAACGTCCGAGCCACAGATGCCGATATCGGCCCCGCTATGCGCCACAAATGTCGCGACATCGAAGGAGCGGACGTGGACGATGTCAATCTGCTTCTCCGTCGTGGGGAAACGCAGGGCGCGCGTCGCCTCATCCGTCGGGCTGGGTGCTGCCAACAACCCTAAGTGATAGAGGAGCGGTTTAAGCGCCTTGAGGATGCGTCCTTTTGGCAAGGCGAGAATCATGCCCCTGCCATGCCGTCCCGATATGGCTGGCGCCAGAATTGTGTGATCATTCACCATTGCGGGCGGACGTTAACATTTTTCAGCCTTCAGACAAACAGATGTTACCGTCAGATGTATAATAGATGTCTCCCGGAGATGCATAAAAACGGCGCTCCCGGGGGCGCGTTAATTCTCGTGCAACCATCGACGGGACGGAGCGCTTGAATCTCCTCCTGCTCTTCAGGACGTTTCATTCATCCAGAATTGTTTTTATCTAAAATGACTTCCACATACGAACAGCTTCTCAAATCAGATCGCATTTCTGCGCGCACAAGGGACGCACTTGAGGCCCGCGCGGCGTTCAAGGATCATCCCTACCGACCCCGACATCTTAGTGACCGCGCTTTTACCATCCTTGAGGCTTTGACGGCGGTCGTGCTGCTGCAACAGCCATTATTGGAACGCGAGGCGCTCAATCTCGCCGCCCGAATCGATGCGCGACTCGGCGGGCCCGGCGATGGATGGCGCTTTGCCCATCTACCGCCGGACAGGCAGGCTTACGAGTTGGCCCTCTGCGACCTGGATGATGTCGTCAGGAGAAGCTCAGCGTGCGTCTTCAGGACCCGGATGTTGAGATGATCCAGGTCCTGTTGAACGAAGTTGAAGCTGCCGCCATCGCCACGGAGGATTTCTCGGAGGATTACCTCCGACAATGGTTCTCCGATTTATGCGCGGATTGCGTGCAGATTTTCATCTCGCATCCGTCTGTTCAGGTGCAGCTCGGCATTGACGCGGTTTTCAATGGCAGGGACGGGCCATTTCAGGGCTTTGAGGTCATGGGTGCGGCGAGGGGTCCGCCCCATGGGAGCCACCGATACTTAAGGCCCCGGAGGCTGGCGCATGAAGCGTTACCTGACCACGGACATGGTCGATGCCGTCATCATCGGAACCGGCGCGGGTGGCGCGCTGATGATGGCGGTGCTCGCTGAGGCCGGATTATCCGTCATCGCGCTCGAAGCGGGGAAATGGGCGGCCCCGGCCACCCATACACCGGATGAGGAGCAGACCGGGGATATTTACTGGCTGGAGGAGCGTCTCTCTGACGGCAAAAACCCGCAACCTTTCGGCGGAAACAACAGTGGCACCGGGGTGGGCGGCTCAACGCTGCATTTCGGGGCCTTCATCTCGCGCCTGGATGCCCGCGACATGACATTGTACACGGAGACAGGTCAGGGGCGGGATTGGCCGATCCGTTAGAAGCGCTTTTGCCCTATCTGATTAAGGTGGAAGAAGATATAGGCGTTTCCGGCCCCGCCCCCTATCCCTGGGACCCGAGCGGCGCTACGCCTTCCCGCCGCCACAACGCAATGAAGCGGCGCTGGCCATGATGCGTGGATGTCAGGCCATCGGACTGACATCGGCAGATGGCCCCGTCGCCCTGATTACCGCGAAACAGTGGACGCACGAGACCTGTGTCGGGTGCGGCGCATGTCATCAAGGTTGTCGCAATCAGGCGAAATTAAGTGCGGATGTGACCTATATTCCCCGCGCCCTCGCGGCGGGCGCGGAGATCCGGGCGGAGTGTTTTGCCCCATGACTTCAAACATGATTCACAGGGGCGCATCACAGGCGTGATTTACCGGCAGGGCGGCAAGGACGTTGTGCAACACTGTCAGCGCGTGATCCTCTGTGCTGGCGCGGTGGAGACGGCGCGCCTTCTTCTGCATACGGGCCTCGCGAATCGCAGCGGTCAGGTTGGGCGCAATTATATGGCCCATATCTCTACGCAGGTCTGGGGCACGGTGGATCACGTGACGCGGCCGAATAAAGGCTACCTCTCCCTTGCCATTACAGAGGATATGATCCGCTCGAAAGACGCCGATTTTGTCGGGGGCTATCTGATTTAATCTCTTGGCATGATGCCCATGACGTGGGCGATGAACGTTGTGCGCGGGCGTGGTTATTGGGGGGCTAACGCGTTATTTGCGGGACTATAATTACGCCATCGGACTGGGGGCGCATGGGGAGTGCCTGCCCTCGCCCGATAATCGCGTGGTACTAAGCAATGAGACCGGCCGGGCGGGAATGCCCAAGCCGCTGATCACCCTCTCCTATAGTTGCAATGAGAAGGCACTGCATCGTTATGCCGGGTTATGGATGACGCGAATTGCTGAAGCTGCGGGCGCGCGGGATATCTGGACGAGTGAGCGCTCGGCCCACATGATGGGCACTTGCCGCATGGGGACGGACCCTGATGATGCCGTCGTGGATGCATGGGGGCGCAGCTTCGATATTGAAAATCTCTGGATTTCAGATCATTCGATCTTCCCGAGTGCGACCTGCGCCAACCCGGCCACGCCGATCATGGCTTTGAGCTTACGGGCGGCGGATAAAATCCTGGGTCGCGCGCATCTCGCCTGATGCCGGTCTTAACCCCAACGTGGCGACGATGGTTCGCCGTTGCCGCGCTTACGAATCTCCGGTGATTCGGGCGATGTCCGCACCGATCGCGGCGAGTTTCTCATCGACTTTTTCATAGCCGCGATCAAGATGGTAGACGCGTCTGACCGATGTTTCTCCCTCTGCCGCAAGACCCGCCAAAATCAAAGAGAAGGAAGCGCGCAGATCTGTCGCCATGACGGGTGCACCGGACAGGCGCGATACGCCCCGAATAATGGCGGAGGATTTATGCACATTAATGTGGGCGCCCATGCGATTAAGTTCCGGCACGTGCATGAAGCGATTTTCGAAAATTGTCTCGGTAATCATGGACGCACCTTCAGCGATGCTCAACATGGCCATAAATTGCGCCTGCATATCCGTCGGGAAGCCGGGGAAGGGCTCCGTCATGATATCGACACCCCGCAATGGTCGGTCACGGCGCACCCTGATGCCGCCGGGCGCGGTGCTGACTTCAACGCCGCATTCCTCAAAGCTCTGGATCGCGGCGCCGAAATCCTGCAACCGCCCGTCTACCAACAGCACGTCACCGCCCGTGATCCCTGCGGCGCAGGCATAAGTGCCGCATTCAATGCGATCCGGCATGATCGCATGTTCAGCCCCATGAAGCGCTTCAACACCGTCAATAATCAAAGTCCCTGTGCCAAGGCCGGTTATCCGCGCGCCCATCCGGTTGAGGCAGGTGGCGAGGTCACTGATTTCCGGCTCACGCGCGGCATTGATGATTTCAGTGCGGCCTTTCGCGAGCGTGGCGGCCATGAGGAGGTTTTCAGTTGCTCCGACGGATGCGAATGGGAGGACAATTTTATCGCCCTGCAAACCTTTCGGGGCGGAAGCATGTATATAGCCATTTTCCAGCGAGATTTTTGCCCCCATCGCCTCAAGGCCACGCAGATGCATGTCGACAGGCCGCGTCCCGATGGCGCACCCGCCCGGAAGCGACACGCGGGCCTCGCGCATACGGGCCAGAAGCGGCCCGAGAACAAGGATCGAGGCCCGCATTTTAGAAACAATGTCATAAGGCGCTTCGATGGAGGTGACCGCACCCCCGATGGCAAGGACGCGCCCGGAATCATCCTGCGCAGTCACGTTAATACCGTGCTGTCTCAGCAATTGTGCCATCAAGCGGATATCGGCAATTTGCGGGACGTTGGACAATATCAGACGTTCCGCCGTCAGTAAGCCGGCCGCCATCAATTTCAGCCCCGCATTTTTAGCGCCGCTGATATGAATCTCACCGGACAGGCGTTGGCCGCCTCGAATGATAAACCGATCCAACGATATTTCTCCCGCACTTAAAAACAAATAGCGATGCCGCCCTGGCAGCACGCCTGACGCACGATATTCAGGCGCACGGGAGCGAAACATCACTTTCTGACTGTTCGTCCTTGCGATAATCCGGTCATTTCTGGCGTGAGTCTGACAGGTGCAAGGATATTCCGGCCCTATAATTTTGGGGTTGTAACGCCTTTTTGCCCCATATATTTGCCAGCGCGATCCGCGTAACTTGTTTCACACGGTGACGCACCCTGGAAAAACAGGAACTGGCATATACCCTCATTCGCATAAATGCGCGCGGGTAGTTTGGTTGTATTGCTGATTTCAATCGTCACCTGTCCCCCCCACTCCGGCTCAAGCGGTGTGACATTGACGATGATGCCGCACCGCGCATAGGTGGATTTACCGAGGCAGACGACGAGCACGTCGCGCGGGATGCGGAAATGCTCAACCGTATGGGCAAGGGCGAAGCTGTTGGGCGGGATGGTGATGTTGCCGCGTCGCGTCACGAAACTGTTTTCCGCAAAGTTTTTCGGGTCAACCACGGCGTTATCAACATCCGTAAAAATCTTGAAATCCTCACCGACGCGCGCATCATAACCATAAGATGACAGGCCGTAGGAAATCACCCCCTCGCGTTTCTGCGCCTCAACGAAAGGCGAGATCATGCCTTTCGTATTTGCCATTTCCCGTATCCAGCTATCAGGCATGATAGGCATTGGGGCGATCCTTTCCAGAGGCAGACAGGACCAGGTCCTTCACGCGGGGTAAATGAAAACGTAAAATCATGATGGCCTATTTCGACCCGCGTCGCAATTCTTACGCTTTGATCACGTCCCGACTGTTTAAATCAGGGGGAAGCGGCAGTGGCGGGACGGCGCACAACTCATGACTCCGCCTGATGCTGGTCTCGCTTTGAGGCGGGGAGCGGCACATCGCCGCTTTCCTCATCCTCCGGCGCCTTGGCCGCGCGGGCCCCCACCTGTTGCTTGCGTTTCCGCAGATTGGCGCGCAGTGCCGCGGCCTCCCGCGCGAGGCGGGCCTCGCGGTCAGAAGAAGCTTTTTGTGACAGGGAGGACGATGGTTTTACCGGTTGGGTCATGGCAATATGGGCGCGAGCTCGGTATGAAGCAGCTCATCATAAACCGCAAGCGTCTGCGATTGCATGAGTGTCATCGTGTAATGCTGCATCACATTCTGCCGCGCCGTCATCCGGATGTAAGCGCGACTGTCCGCATCAATATCGAGGAGGACGTCAATCGCCTGTGCAAGGGCGATTTTGTCATTGGGCGGGACGACCAGCCCCGTCTGCTCATCCCGCACGGTTTCCACCGCGCCGCCCTGACCGGAGACGATGACCGGGCAGCCCATGGCCTGCGCTTCAACAATGACGCGTCCAAAGGGTTCAGGCCGGAGAGAGGGCACAACGACCACATCGGCCATGGCATAAACCGCGGGCATGTCGTCCTGTGTGCCGACAAAGCGAATTTTCTCCTGAAGCCCGTGCGCGTAGATACGGCTTTCCAGTTCCTTCACGAAAGGGCTGGTGGGTTCAGCAGGCCCGACAAAAACACACTTCCATGGCAGGGCGGTTTTGAGCTTGGCCAGGGCCTCAACCAGCAGGAGTTGGCCTTTCCACCGCGTGAGCCGGCCCGGCATCAGGATAATTTTTGCGTCCGGCGGCAGATCGAACCGGATCGCGAGGTTCTGCACGCGCTGTCCGAGGAACTGATCCGGATCGAATCGCGTCACATCCACGCCGCGGTAAATCGTCCGCAATCTGTCATCGCCAATTTTAAATTCCTGCCGCATACGCCGCGCAATGTAGTCGCTGATGGCGATGACGCGGTCACCACGGGTCAGGACGGAATTATAACGTTTCTTCCCCGAGAAACCCGCTTTATGGACGCCGTGCCAGGTGGTGACGAACGGGATCTTGCACTTTTTCGCGGCACTGAGAGCGGCCCAGCTCGGCGCGCGGGAGCGGGCATGGATGAGGCCCACCTTTTCCTTGCGGATAAGGGCAGTCAGAGCGCGCCGGTTGCGCCAGATCGCGAGGGGGGATTTGCGGCTGAGTGGCAGGGTGACATGCGTGATGTTGAGGCGCTGCAGTCGCGGGACGAGTCGCCCGCCTTCACTCGCGACAATCGGCCGCGCCCCGGCTTTCTGGATGGCGATGGCCATTTCAATCGTCCCACGTTCAACGCCGCCCATATCGAGGGCAGGCAGAACCTGAAGGATGGTCGGCTGAACGATCGTCATGATGACGAGGTTAAACCGCGAATGGATGAAGATCGCAAGATAGGGAAGTGACAGTCTTCATGCGGGACGGTTGACTCATCTGACTCTGACCTTGGCTAAAAGAGTTCATGCGCGTTACCTGAAGAGACGGCGCGCATTGTCAGGATATCACCACACCTGCCCGCTCGGAACTTGCAATGTTCATCAATTATTCTGTCATCTCCAGTTTTCTTTTCGACGTGTAGCGTTTCAAAGGGTTCCGCATTCGATGCGGGATGATGGCGCTTATGGCGCTGTCATCGCTTCGACCAACGGCCCTTCCGGGGCGCGTCCTCCCTAATTTGCCGGAATGGTGATGATCGCGCCCGTGCCATGGGAGGTGGCCGCCAATGCCGCGAGGATCTGGACGATCGTGAAGCTGAGCTTGCTTCGGAAATCATTCTCCTCAATCCAGAAATGCCGTCCACGATAGGTCACGTCGTCATAAACATCCTCGGGCAGTTTCTTGCCGGAGTGAATGACCACGTCAGGCCGCGTCTCGATACCGACCGGGTTGATCGTCTCCAAAGTCCGACCCTTCTCGACATCGCTTTGAGGCACATCCATCTCATAGGCAATCTGGGAAAGAATCGCGAACATGGAGCGCGTGAGGATCGCAATCTGACCAGGGTGCTTCGGGTAGGGGCCATAAACGATTCCGGCCTCCTCCGCATTCGGGGCCAGATGCAGCAGGCGGCGCACTTCATTTTGAATCGTGATCAGATTGGGGTCAGACGTGCCGGTGAGCACGAGGAAAGCATGTTCGATGCGCTGTTTATCGCCCTTCGGCGGCGTCTGCGCGCCGACAGCGGTTTGATCTTTCTGACCCTTCCCATCATCTGCCGCGATCCGGATCGTCATCGCGCCCGCAATCTGAAGCTGACGCAGATCATGCAGTGACAGGTAAAACCGCACGGACCCCCCGCCAGACGGCTCTGCACCCAACGCGCGGATATTTGAGAGCCCATCGATTGACTGAGCCATCAGGCGCAGCAGCGTATCCACGGGAAGCCCGTCCAGGCTGAGCGGCATGATCACGACGGGGGAGATCGGCCGGATGATGTTTTCAGCATGTTGCTGCCCGGTGATCGGCTGATAGGTGAAGGTCGGGTTCTCCTGCAGGAAACCTGAGCCCATCCTGAACAGATAACTGCCGACAGAGGAAGGATAGGCATGGAATCCGCCTGACACCGTGCTATTCATCTGATAGCCGGAGACGACCTGGGTCGTTTCAAGGAAGGTTGGGGAATCGGCATATCGTAGACGCACGATATTCAGTAACATCGCGTGTTTTTCAGCTTCACCGAGCGCGCGCATAATTAAGGTGATCACGATTGAGGAGGCGTGGGCCGAATGAAACGCAGGTTGTGAGGCTCAGTAAGAGCGCACAGCACGTGTCGAGGCGCGCTGCATTTGAGAAATATCTTCGTGAAATCGCGGACACGCTTCCGAATTTCTGCCGGGGCAGAAATCGTTGGCGAATGTTTGTCCGGTTCATGCTGCTCAAAATCAGAGTCAATTTATCATCCCGACTTGCAGAAGCTGAACGCGTCGCCAACGCGTAAAATACCAGTCTTGAAAACCCCTTAATCTCTCACTCTAGCGTAAATTGTCGCATTTATTACAAAATCCTGTCAATCTCGCGTTGGACCCCTCCGGATTTTTTAACCTTGCGTAAAACCCTGCCAAATAAGGGATGCCGGGGTGCCGCCTCAATGCGATTACCAGACAAAATCGGTGCGGTGATCAGAGGGCGAGCGGCTGGGTAAGTCAGGTGCGCCGGATAGATTGCAGGGAAACGCATCGCTTCGGGTTTATTTCCATGGATGCGGCGTGAGGAGAGGCGGTGACGCCCCGACCGGTATCCTTTTGTCACAATCCAACATTTGCAGGCTGGAATCGCGTTCCCGTTGCAGCCTTGAGGTTGGGAAATAAACATGATTGACGCATCGGACCGGCCTTCAGGCGCTGCGCCTGTGCGCCCATATATCCGCGAGACCCTCGCGATAACTGGGGAATTTCCACGCCCGATTGATCAACCGGCACGTCAATTCGCTTCTGACAATGCGCCGCTCTGACCAGAAGCTTCGCGCCATCGGGTTCATCTCCCGAAGGGCCTGGTCAAGCGGTGTTGGTGTGGGGAGGGGCCATTGCGCGATGCGCGCAGCCCCCTCAATGACGACATGTTGCGGTGAAGGGGTGGTATCCACGAAATTGAGCACTCTTTCCCCTGAGGCTGTTTCCATCGCCGCCATGGTGCCGCCGGCAATGTCATCCCGATGGATGCGGCTGAAAGCATGGTCCGGCGCGATGACGAGGCGCGGACGGTCGGAGCGGAGCATGTCGAAGGGCGAGCGTCCGGGACGCGCTTTGTGCCCGTTACATCCCAGGATTGCGCAATGGCCTGCGCCGCAACGCGGGAGGCTGAGTATCCCATGCCGATAATGACAAGATGCCGCCGCATGATGATCACCCTTTGACCGAAAAATCGTGACGTTGGCACCGCCACATGTTGGAAAGCCCTGACCTTGCCCCTGTCACCGCACTGAAGCAAGCGGCCCTTTCCCGATGAGGCGCGCTCATTTCCAACTCAGTCACTGCGTAGACGAGGACAGTTGACGCAGAATGATAGGCGAGATCGCTCCGAAATTGTATAATCCTGCCATGAACCGTATTCTCATCATCAAACTCGGTGCGCTGGGCGACTTTATACAGGCTTTTCCCTGTTTTCAGGCCATTCGCGCGGCATTCCCGAAAGCGGGGATTTCGCTGCTCACGACAGCGCCCTTCGCATCATTGGGGCAGGCGGCACCCTGGTTTGATGACGTGATGATCGATGCAAGGCCGCGCTGGACGGATTTACGCGGCCTCGCCCATTTGCGCGCGCAACTCCGAGGTTTTGACCTCGTGATCGATTTGCAGACGTCCGGGCGCAGCACACGCTATTATGCGCTTGCGCGTTCACCACGCTGGTCAGGGTTGGTACGGAAAGATCCTTTCTTCCACGCCAATCCATGGCGGGATGAGATGCATACTTTGGCCCGACAGGCAGATCAGCTTCGTTATGCCGGGATTGAGCGTTGCGACTCGGTTGATCTCTCCTGGCTTGCGTCGACGCCTTTAAAGGCGCAGCCTGCCGCCCCTTACGTTATTCTTGTCCCCGGTGCAGCGCGTCACAGGCCTGAGAAACGCTGGCCAATCGAAAAATACGCTGCTCTGGCGCGCGCCTTGTCGCAGCAGGACCTGCAAATCCTCGTCATTGGCACGGCGTCGGAGAAGCCTTTGGCGCAGGAGATCCTGCAACATTGTCCCGCCGCCCTCGACATGACAGGTGAGACCCGCCTCACCGAGCTCGCAGCTTTCATGAAGGGCGTCCGCCACGTTGTCGGCAATGATACAGGCCCGATGCATCTCGCCGCGATGGCTGGTACGCCGGCGACGGTGTTATTCTCGTCTGACAGCAATCCCGCTTTGACAGCACCGATCGGACGACGTTTCGGACAGGTGACGGTGCTGCGCGCGGCGGATATTTCCGCCATTCCGGTCGAAACTATTCTGGCAAGTTGCGGCAAAACTCTCTAAGACAACCGGGATTTCCGCCTGACTTATGACCCTTGCGCGTCACATAAGGAAGCTCGCTTAACATGCCTTCAATTACTCTGCCTGATGGTTCCTCAAAGAACTTTGATGGAGCTGTGACCGGCACGACGCTCGCTGCCGCGATCGGGCCAGGGCTCGAGCGGGCGGCCCTGTTTATGGTCGTCAATGGGCAGGATATGGATATGAGCGCGCCCATCACAGATGATGCGGATGTGCGTTTCGTGACGCGCAAGGATGACGCCGCGCTTGAACTAATCCGGCATGATGCAGCCCATGTCATGGCGCAGGCTGTGCAGGATCTTTACCCCGGCACGCAGGTGACGATCGGCCCTGCTGTTAAAGACGGGTTCTATTATGATTTCTTCCGCGACAAGCCCTTCACGCCGGAAGATTTTGAAGTCATCGAAAAGCGGATGCGTGAGATCGTCACGGCCAACCTGCCGTTTGAAAGGGAGGTCTGGCCGCGTGAAAAGGCCATCGCTTTTTTTGAGGAAAAAGGCGAGGCATTCAAAGCGGAGCTGATACGAGACCTGCCGGAGGAGGTCCCCATTTCCGTCTATCGTCAGGGTGATTGGCTGGATCTCTGCCGCGGGCCCCATCTGCGCACGACCGGAGATGTCGGCACGGCTTTCAAACTGATGAAAGTTGCGGGCGCTTACTGGCGCGGGGACCATCGCAACCCGATGCTAACCCGCATTTACGCCACGGCCTGGCGCAATCAGAAGGAACTGGATGCGCATCTCCTCCAGATTGAGGAGGCCGAGAAACGCGACCATCGGCGTATCGGGCGGGAGATGGATCTCTTCCACATTCAGGAGGAGGCTGCCGGTCAGATCTTCTGGCATACAAAAGGGTGGCGGCTTTACAACGTCCTTCAGGACTATATGCGTCGCATCCAGACGGCCCACGGCTATGGCGAGGTGCGCACGCCGCAGCTTGTTGATCGCAGCCTTTGGGAGGCATCAGGCCATTGGGATAAATATCGTGAGCATATGTTCGTCGCGACGGTTGAGGATGAGGATAAGACCCTCGCTTTGAAGCCGATGAACTGCCCATGCCATGTGCAGATCTTCCGCCATGGCATTCGATCCTACCGTGAATTGCCCCTTCGTATGGCCGAGTTCGGTGCCTGCCATCGTTATGAACCCTCAGGCGCGTTGCATGGTATCATGCGTGTGCGCAGTTTCACGCAGGATGATGCGCATATTTTCTGCACCGAGGCGCAGATCGCGGCTGAGACGGCGCGCTTTATGTCCATGTTATCAGAAGTCTATCGGGATCTCGGATTCAGCGATTTCCGCGTCAAATTTTCAGACCGTCCTGAGGCGAGGGCGGGCGATGACGCGATCTGGGACCGGTCGGAAGGAGCGCTGAAGGAAGCCTGCGCGCTCGCCGGAGTCGCATATGGCCTCAATCCCGGGGAAGGCGCTTTTTACGGACCGAAGCTGGAATTCGTCCTGACCGATGCGATCGGGCGTGACTGGCAATGCGGCACGCTCCAGGTCGATTTCATCCTGCCGGAGTGCCTTGATGCCTCATATATTGGTGAGGATGGTGCCCGCCATCGCCCCGTTATGCTGCATCGCGCGATTTTAGGCAGTTTTGAGCGTTTTATCGGCATTTTGATTGAGCAATGTGCGGGTAAATTCCCGCTCTGGCTCGCGCCGGCGCAGGTGGCGGTCGCCAGCATCGTTTCAGATGCTGAGCCCTATGCCCAAAATGTTGCAGAGGCGCTGCGAAAAGCCGGTCTGCAAGTTGAGCTTGATATTCGTAATGTCAAAATCAACGCGAAAGTGCGTGACCACTCGGTGGCGCGTGTCCCCGTTATTCTGGTGGTGGGCCGCCGTGAGGCGGAGCAGGGCCAGGTGGCAATAAGGCGGCTTGGATCAACGGAACAGCAGATTCTGCCGCTCGCCGAAGCCATTGCTTCGCTGGCTGATGAAGCGCGAGTGCCCGATTTAAGACATAATGCCACTTTATGACGGGGCTTGCGTTTTCCCCCGGCGTTAATTATCCCAAAGGCGCATGACTCGCAGAAATTCCCGGGTAGATGCGGGTTTTAATAGTTTTTATCGCTTAACACAGTTTATTCTGTCGTAAACTTTTACAGGAGAGAGCCATATCTAGACCCCCTATGGCAAGCGCACCCACGCGCGATGGACCGCGCGTTAATGAGGAAATCCGCGTCCCTCAGGTGCGTTTGATTGATCTTCATGGTGAAATGGTTGGCGTGTTGCCCACGCGTGAGGCTTTAGGACGCGCCTATGCGGCAGGGTTGGACCTGCTGGAGATCAGCCCGACAGCTGCCCCGCCAGTTGTCAAAATCCTCGATTACGGCAAGTTCAAATATGAGCAGCAGAAAAAGCGTAACGAGGCGCGCAAAAAGCAGAAAGTCATCGAGATCAAAGAGGTCAAGGTGCGACCGAGCACGAATGAAAATGACTATCAGGTCAAGCTTCGTGCCATGCGGTCTTTCCTGAAAGAAGGCGACAAGGTCAAGGTTTCCCTCCGCTTCAAAGGGCGCGAAATGGCGCATCAGGAGCTCGGCTTTAAAATGCTTGAGCGTATCCGGAGTGAGATGGAAGACAAGGCGAAGGTTGAGCAGATGCCCAAGCTCGAAAATCGTCAGATGATCATGGTTCTCGCACCGCGTTAAGCCGGCCCCCTGATGACATCTCAAGACGGCCCTCCCCGGTGGAGGGCCGTTTTTTTCAAGGGGTCAGGTGGATTTCAGCCGTGACCTGTACAGTGACTTCCTGCGCGTCATCATCGCTGCGCTGCGGCATATTGGGGGCGGCCATGCGCATCATGGACACGCCGACATAAGGTGGTGTGAAGCGGCCGCCAATACTGATAGTATGGAAAGCGCCGACATGCATGCCGACCGTCTCGGCAATATGCTCGGCGTCACTTTTAATCGTGTTCAGCGCCTGGCTCTGCGCTTCCTGCTCCAACCTGTGGCGTGTCGCCGCGTTAAGGGACCAGTTCAGGGCATCGAGCGGCAGGCCGTCATTCTGCAATTTGCCAGTCAGGGCAAGAAGCGCTTGACTGTGTGACTCCTGACCCGTCAGTACCAGTTTCTAGCGTGCGCCCATTCCTTGCGCCCATCTTTCTTCTCCTGCTGCCAGGTGTCGCAATCCTGGAAACTGAATGAGACATTTGCCGCGTTTTTGGCGAGCTTACTCACCCGCGCGGCGCGATCATTAAGCAGGGACTGCGCCTCGGCCAGGCAACGCGCCTGTATCCTGCATTGCGAAAATAGCGGTCATGACGGTCGGCTTCGCCCGCGCATGGCCCGTGGCGGAGAGTGTCAGCATTGTTTTCTCCGAGGCTACCTGGGCGGCGAGCGGCGTTGCCAAAGCAGCCAGGGTACAGAAACGTCTGAAAAACAACATGATGGATATCCTTCAGGTCAGTTCGGCGCGTCAAGGATGTCGCGCCGGTGTCGTCGCCGGGCGCACCTTGCGGCGACATGTTTATCCGTGAGCTTCCGGCGTTGCTGGTCATTTGGCAAGGCAGGCGCAACATGATTTTCAACCCCTTCTCCCGCGATGTCATCTCAAGCGCACCTTCATGGAGCTGCGCGACAGCATGGACCAAAGTGAGGCCAAGCCCCGTGCCCGGCGTATGCCGCGCCGCCTCTGCCCGGTAGAAACGTTCAGCGGTGCGTCTCAGATCTTCCGGCGTCATGCCGACGCCCTGATCTTCAACATAGATCATGAGCGCCTCTCCCTGAAATTCTGCGCCGAGGGTGATCGTCGTGTCACTGGGGGAGAATTTAACGGCGTTATCGAGAAGATTGGCCACGGCCTGCTGGATAAGGAGCGCATCGCCATAAAATGGAAGGGTCGCGGGGAGGGCCTCCAGCAACGCGATCCGACGCGCTTCTGCTGACGGGCGGTAAAGGTCCGCAATATCTTCCAGTAAAGGGCGCAAATTACGATTTGTGAAAGCCGATCTCTGCGCGCCCGACTCGATCTGGGCAATCCTGAGAAGCGCCTCAAACACAGCCGAAACACCATCAAGCTCCTTCACGACATTTTTGACCGCGACTTTCAGTGTTTCGACCGATGGCGCGTGATGGGCGGCGTCTTCAAGCGTATTGCGCGCGCGGGTGATGGGCGTGCGCAGATCATGCGCGATAGCGTTGGAAACCTGGCGAATACCCTCCATCAGGCGCGTGATGCGGTCGAGCAGTGTGTTGATGGTGCGGGATACGCCGTCAATCTCATTCCCGCTCAAGGGCAGGCGCTGGGTGAGATCACCGCGCGCAATCGCAACCGTTGTCTCTGCGATGGTATTGATGATGTTACGGAAAAGCCGCCGCACCACCAGGGCGCCCCCTACGGTAAAGGCGGTCGATATCAGGGAGGCCCATAATAACCCTTCCGTCAGGACGCTACGCAGAAGGGTGGTGTTGCGTATATCCCGACCCACGAGAAGCTGCGACCCGTCCGGAAAGGCGCGCCACGTCATTTCAATCGTACGTGGATCGCAGGTTTCATTGCCGGTCAGGGTGTAGAATGTATCGGGATTAATCGCTTTTTCCGGCCAGCATGAAATATTGCCCTCAAGGCGATTTCGGTCACGATTGACGAGCAGGTAAACATTTTCCCGATTCAGGTCTTCCGCGATCCGTTCACGCAATTTGTCGCGAAGGTTCTGAACGCCGCCCTGATGCCACGCGCTGCGCAATTCGGCAGCGTCGGTTGAAATCGCGGCAATATGGGATTTCTGCATGGACTGAATGGCGTGAAACCAGACAAAGCTGAGAAAGATCGCGCCGGAGAGGATGAAGATGAGAGCGTAAGCGAGGGCAAAGGTCGCCCCTGCAGAGCGGAACAGGCGTGTTTTTCCCAGCGTCATGAATAATTTCATTCGCCCCATTATCCTCCGCGCTTGTAACGTTATTCACTTTTCAGCACGTAACCCGCATTGCGAACGGTATGGATCAGGCTGGTTGCGAAGGGCTTATCGAGTTTTTGCCGCAGGCGCGACACATGCACGTCAATCACATTTGTCTGCGGGTCAAAATGATAATCCCATACGCGCTCCAGCAGCATGGTGCGTGCCACGATCTGCCCGACATGCCGCATGAGAAATTCCAGCAGGCGAAATTCCCGGGGTTGGAGATCAATCTTCTGGTCACCCCGCCGCACGCTGCGGCTAAGGAGGTCCATTTCAAGATCGCCGACAGAAAGGCGCGTCTGGATATTGTCCTGCGCACATGATCGCCGGATAAGGGCTTCAGCGCGGGCCATCAGTTCGGAAAAAGCGAAAGGTTTGGACATGTAGTCGTCACTGCCGGCATTAAGCCCGACAACGCGCTCATCCACCTCTGTCAGGGCGGAGAGGATCAGGACTGGGGTCGTGACATTCTGGGCGCGGATCTGCTCAAGCAATTGTACGCCATCGACGCCGCCAGGAAGCATACGGTCAAGAATAATCAGGTCGAACCCCGGCTTAAGAGCGAGCTCTAACCCGGCCTGCCCATCCGCGGCGTCTGTCACGGTGTGATCATGGCCGCGCATACCGCGAACGATAAAATCTCTGACTTTTAAATCATCTTCAACGAGAAGAATGTGCATCTCTCTATTCCTTGCCCGGACGGGGCCTGGCAGTCCCTATGTTCCCGGATCATCTCCCTCTTTATTCCCGTTAAGGCTGTCATTCATTAAAAACTTAGTCATTGATCCATATCGGGTGGGCGCGGACCTGTCAGAACATCCAGCCCGAGATGCTGGCCACGGCGCAATAATTGCAGATGCAGGATGGTGCCTGGCTTATTCGCCGCCACCAGCCGCAGGAAGCTGCGCGCGCTTTCCATCTTCTCACCGTTGACGGAAAGGATGACATCACGCTTCCGCAATCCGCCTTTACCTGCCGGGCCGCGTCGCACAAGGCTGACAATATCCAGCTGCCCGTCCCCATCATCAATCGTGACGCCCAGCCAGCCATGCTCAACATGCCCGTCACGCAGGATTTCCGCCACAATCGGGCGGACAAGGTTGGATGGAATGCCGAACCCGATCCCGACCGAGCCGCCCGCCGGCGACACCATTGCGGCATTGACCGCAACCACCTCACCTTTCAGATTAAAGGAGGGGCCACCGGAATTGCCAGGGTTGATCGGAGCATCGATCTGAAAGAAATCATCCAGTGAGCCCGCGCCGAGGTCACGCCCCCGCGCGGAAACGATGCCCGCCGTGAAGGAGGAGCCGAACCCGAAAGGGTTGCCCGCGACGAGTATCCAGTCCCCCACATTCACTTTCTGGCTATCGCCCCAGGTGACATAAGGGAGAGGCTTGTCGGAATTCACCTTGATGACCGCGATATCCGTCATCGGGTCCGCGCCGATCAGGCGGGCAGGGCGCTCCCTCCCGTCCGAGAATGAGACGGTCACATCATCCGCATCACCCACAACATGGTCATTCGTGACGATTACGCCGGAAGCATCAATGACGAAGCCGGACCCCGCCCCGAGGATTTCCTCCTGCTTCGCACGGAGTTTCTCCCTGTAGCATTTCTCAAGCGGCGTCCCCCGTATTTGCGGAGGGATTTTCGTCAATCCGCTTTCACTATCCTGCGTGATGGCGATATTTACGACGGCCGGGAGGACTTTTTTGATAATGGGTGAGAAGGAAAGAGGGCCCATGCGCACGAGGAAGGCTTCCTGAGGCTTCTTTATTGTCGGGCCCTGCATGGAGAGGACGCCCGTCGTCCCTTTGGGCGCAACGCCGGGCATGATCCGGGGCGCTGTCGGCGTCGTCGGGGGGCGGGAGTGAAGCGCCCAGCCCAGCGCGACACCGGCGACACTACAGATAGGCAGAGAAAAAACCGCTAAAGAACGTTTTGTCACCGTCTTTTCGCTCTCATTTGCCATTTCATCCTGATACGATAGCGCATGTTAAGCGGAAAAGAAGCATATTTGTCACGGGCGGTGTTGTGCTGAGTCCCAGCTCTGGACAGTGTCACGCGTTATTATGGCCCGTTATGTCCGGGTTTTACTTGCTTAAGCGCAGCATCGGAGGGGTCTTCCGGCCATTCATGCTTCGGGTAACGCCCGCGCATATCGCGCCACATGTCTGCCCAACCTGTCTTCCAGAAACTGGCGAGGTCCGCTGTGATGGCCTGCGCACGCCCAGCGGGGGAAAGCAGGGCAAATTGCAGCTTGATCGCCCCTGCGGCAATGCGGGGTGTCTCCGCACATCCATAAAATAATGGCGCCCGCGCCGAAATTGTCGGGTTCGGCGCCGTGTAATCGATCTCCACCATCCCCCGCGGAAGGTGCAGGCATTGTGGCAAATTTGCATCGAGCCAATTTTGTTGTTCCCAGTTTAGGCGGCTCTTCAAAATGCTGATCAGGTTGAGCGCTGCGAGATGGGTGCGGGACCGGGAATCGGTGATCCATGGCGAAAGCCAATCTTCCAGAGACTCTGTGAGATGCGCATCATCCATCTGTGGCAGGTCGGACCGCAAATGGCTGCGCACATCGTCCAGCAGCAGGGCTGTGAGATCCGCTTCCGGAACATCCACGTCTTTCTCAGAAAGCAGCAAGCGGCCCAGGCGGCGTTTTTCCCGGCTGATGACGCGACCAGTCGTGGGATCAAGCGCCGTCTCACGCGTAACTTTCATGGTGCTGGCGATGGCGATACGGGCCGCGCGCGTATGTTGGAGGCGCGGCACGACCAGAAATTTATGCCGTGCCAAGGGCCCCTCGCCGAGAGTTGCGCACTGCCCCGCCTGCCAGTCGATATCGCCCGGTCCCGTCCATGGCCATGGCCAGGCGGTCGGGGAAAGCGGCTGCGAGGAGGGGGCCGACATCGTCGAGATCAATTTTCGTTTTGGCGCTGACGCGCGAGGCGGCGCGATATCGAGACGCCAGATTTCGGATCCGCCGAAGGATATGGCGGTCTCCCAGCTGTGTCGAGCCACCATGGAGAGCGTCAAGGCGCCATGCAACATCAGAGGATGCGACCTCCTTTCTCCCGCCTCCTCCGTCCGAAGGGCGGCGCAGTGGGTCTTTCTCCTCCAACAGGGCGCAGAGATCACTGGCCGTGGCGTGTGCGCGAGGCGTCTCTGCGCTGGCAAGTATGGCCGCAAGTCGAGGATGCGCTCCATATCGCGCCATGGATCGCCCGAAATCTGTCAGGCCAGAGGCGTCCATTGCGCCGAGAGCTTCCAGAAGGCGCGTAGCGGCCTCAACACCGCCCTGAGGAAGCGCCTGTAAAAGAAACGCGCCGGGCATCGTCCGAATCTGTCGCATCCCGCCAGAGCGCGAAATGCATCACAAGGGGGCTGAGATCAGCTGTAAGAATTTCCGGCGGGTCAAAGGTGGATAAACCGCGATGCATCGCTTCCGTCCAAAGCCGCACCGCCGTGCCGGGCCCTTCCCGCCCCGCGCGCCCGGCCCGCTGCTGGGCTGCCGCGCGGGAAATGCGGACGGTCTCAAGCCGCGTCAGGCCCGTCGCCGCGTCAAAGCGTGGTGCCCGGCGAAACCCGCCATCAATCACCACGCGCGTATCGGGTAAAGTCAGTGAGGTTTTCGCGATGGATGTGGCGAGGACGACCCGCCGCTTTTCCGTCGGGGAGAAAATAAGGTCCTGCATCTCGATCGGCAGATCACCGTGCAAGGCCAGAACCAGCGCATCAACATTTTCAAGAAGGGCTTGCGTCTCGCGAATCTCCCGCATCCCGGGCAGGAAAACAAGGATATTGCCGTGCGGGGTTTCGGACAGCGCCCGCCGCACCTGAAGGGAAGCCGCTTTCAGGAGGTCGTCTGGTGACTGGATGTCGCGCGCGACATGTTGCAGGGTAAGTGGAAATTCCCGCCCCCCCCGCAGGTGATCTGCGCGGCACGCATCAACTGGCTGAAAGCATCTCCCTCAAGCGAGGCGGACATGGCGATGATCCGCAAGGTCTCACGCAGGTTTCGCTGCGCCGAAAGGGCCAGTGCAAGCCCCGTATCAAGCTCCAGACTGCGTTCATGGACTTCATCGAAGATGACCGTGGCAACGCCTTCGAGAAACGGGTCGGTCAGCACGCGGCGGGGGAAGAGCCCCTCCGTCATGACTTCAATTTCTGTCTGCGGTGAGATGACGCGTTCAAGGCGCGTCGTGAAGCCGATTTTCCGCTGACAGCCTCACCGTAAAACGCAGCCATACGCTGCGCGGCCCCGCGTACTGCAACCCGGCGCGGGGGGCGATCAACCAGATTTTCCCTTCCCGCCAGGACGCGTTGAGTAGGCTCAGCGGCACAAGGGAGGTTTTGCCGGATCCGGGGGTGCTGACACGACGAGATTCTGCTGTCGCGCCGGCACCGCATCAATTTCAGGCAGGACCTCCCGGATGGGAAGAGATGCGGTTGCGGTCAGATTGGCGAAATCGGGAAATATGTACATAATATCGGCGTTGTTTTACGGTGCTGGATCCGGAGCGGAATGATGGTCACGTCCATAAAAATTTTCAAATTCTGGCTTCCGCTTATCGTGCTAGACCTGATTTTAACAGGCCAATCTCAAATCCAGCCCGCGCGTGCCGCTGTCAGTGTGCCCCTTCAATCAGCGCATGACACAGCGACGCTGATCACGGATCATGATGCTCTCGGACCGGATCAGACGCTCAACGCGGCCATCCGGCTTCAGCTTCAGCCCGGTTGGCACACATATTGGAAAAACCCGGGGGATGCTGGCGAGGCGACATCGCTTTCCGTATCCCTCAGCGGTGAGCGCAAAGGCAGGTCGGACCAGATTAAATGGCCGACCCCGGCAAAGATACCCGAGAGCGGCCTCATGGCCTATGGCTATGAGGGTGATGTCGTCCTGCCCGTGACTTTGCGGGCGTCGGGCGTTGGCCCGGCCACGTTACAGGCACATGCGGAATGGCTGGTCTGCGCCAATACATGCGTCCCGGAAAAAGGTGATTTCACCCTGACATTGCCCGCCGCGTCATCGGAGACGCCGGAGGGCCGGGAGGCGCCGCTTTTCCATCGCGCTGCGGCGCAGACGCCGCGCCCCTCTCCCTTTCAAGCAGGGTTTGATAAGGGCGGTAGATTGACTCTTCATGGTGAGGGGCTTGATGCCGCGCATGTGGCGTCAGCCTGGTTCATGCCGGATCGCCCGGGCGTCATTGACCAGCTGGCCGATCAAAATTTCAGGAAGTCCGGGGACAGTCTTGCCATCCATCTCACATGGGCCAAGTCTGTCCTCCCGCCTGCAGATTTGAGTGGCCTGGTTGTCCTCAAGGGATTGGACGGACGGCAACGCGCTTATGTGCTTGCGCATGTGCGTCCCTTCATTAATGGGATAAAAGGCGCGCCTGCCGCTGCCGATGAAGCGATGCCCTGGTTGAGGGCCATGATTTTTGCCTTCATAGCGGGGCTGATCCTCAATCTGATGCCCTGCGTTTTTCCCGTCCTCGCGATGAAAGCCCTTTCTCTCATCAAAATGGCGGGGGCCGCGCGTCATGCGCAACGGCAATCGGCATTATTTTACGCGGTTGGCGTGATTGGTGCTTTTCTCGCTCTGGCCGCTTTGACGCTTATCCTTCGGGCGGGTGGCACGCAGGTCGGGTGGGGTTTTCAGTTTCAATCGCGGCTTTTCGTCATCATGACAATGTGGCTTCTCTTCCTCCTCGCACTGAATCTTTTCAGCGTGTTTGAGATTACCCCCGGCGCGATAGATGTCGGTGCGATGACGCGTCTCGGCGCTTCCGGTGACATCATCGCCGGCGTGCTCGCTGTTATCCTTGCGACACCCTGCACCGCGCCCTTTATGGGGACGGCACTGGCGGTGGCGCTGACAGCCCCCTTCATGATTTCCATCGTGATTTTTGTCGCGATAGGGGTTGGTCTCGCCTGCCCTTATGTCTTGATTGCATGTTTCCCTGCTCTGGGGTGGTTTCTGCCACGCCCAGGGGCCTGGATGGCCGTCCTCAAACAGTTACTGGCTTTTCCGCTTTTGGCCTCCTGTGTCTGGCTGCTTTGGGTGGTAACCGTGCAGGGGGGCGCTTTCATGACGTTGCTGGCGACTTCCGGCGCTGTCACGCTTGGTCTCGCAGCCTGGCTTTACGGGATTTCCCAGCGTCAGAAAATCCGGGGCGCGCGGGGCCTCCGACGCGTCAATCTGATGATCGCGCTCATACTTGTGCTCGCCTCTATCATGGGCGTTGTCTGGATCATCCCGTCATCAGATCAGACTTCAGATGCTCAAGGCGTTGCAGCGCGCCAACAGTCGGGCGATGCTGGTTTCGACCGTCAAAAATGGTCGCCGGAAGTGCTGGCCGAAAAACACGCGGCGCAAAAGCCAGTCTTTGTCGATATGACAGCTTCCTGGTGCATCATCTGCCTTGTGAATGATCGTGTGGCGCTGTCCACTTCTTCCGTGCGGAAGGCCTTCGCGGCACGCGGTGTCACGATGCTGATCGGGGATTGGACAAATAAGGATGACCGCATCACAGCCTATCTGCGTCAATTCGGGCGCGATGGGGTGCCACTCTATGTTTATTACAAGCCGGGCGGAGTGGGGGTTGTGCTGCCGCAAATGCTGACGCCGGGTATCGTCATCAAAGCCATCTCGGATGCGTAGTAGCCCTGAAAATTGGCGGGTTTAAGCGGCAACTTTGTAATGGTCCATCTCCCGCCCCTCAATAAAGAGGGAGATATCATCGCCCTTCGCGAGGGGCCGACGCCAGACGGCGTCCCCGTGTAAATCAGGTCGCCCGCACGCAGGGTGCAATATTGGCTGATGAGAGAGATCAGGTGCGGGATCGGGTAAATCATGTCGTGCAGATGGCCGCTTTGACGGACCTTGCCATTCACCGTCATGGAGAAGGAAATATCCTCCGATAAGTTTGCGCGTTTGATGAAGTCTGAGCAGGTGGCCGCGCCTTTGAAGCCTTTCGATAACAGCCAGGGGAACTTCCTCTCCTTAAGTTCCGCCTGTAGGTCACGCGCCGTTAAATCCAGCCCGATGGCGATCTCGTCGAAGCAAGAGAGGGCTTCTATCTCATTGACTTCGTAAGCGTCTTTTTTTGAGTCGGATAATCAGCTCCGTCTCATGATGAAGTGAATTGGTAAAAGGCGGGATGACAATCCGGCCATTGGTCACAAGGGATGAGCAAGGCTTCATGAAGATGGCGGGTTGGTCGAAAGGCGTGTTGCCAAGTTCTCTAATGTGATCCGCATAATTCCGCCCGACGCAATAGATTGTAAAACTCATGGGATCCTCTTTTGTGGCGGGCGGGTCGGGCATTGTGATATGTCTTCATTGACCCTCGACCCATCCTGTCCGATTATTTTTCTTTTCCCTTGGCGAGTCTGGCCCGCTTTGGCTTGACCGATAGGGTACCTTTGCCCGCTGACGCCTTCCCCGACTGCAGCTTGAGAAGCGGCTTCAGGAATTGCCCTGTGTAACTCGCGGGTGCTTTGGCGATGTCTTCCGGCGTACCTTCCGCGACGATTTCACCGCCACCCTCTCCGCCTTTCGGGCCGATATCAATGACCCAATCCGCGGTTTTAATGAGGTCGAGATTATGCTCAATCACAATGACCGTATTACCCTGCGCGACAAGCCGGTGCAGGACTTCGAGCAGCTTCCGCACATCCTCCGTGTGCAGACCCGTTGTGGGCTCATCGAGGATATAGATGGTTTTGCCCGTGGCGCGCCTGGCCAACTCTTTCGATAATTTGACGCGCTGTGCCTCACCGCCTGAGAGGGTGGTGGCCTGCTGGCCAAGGGCGACATAACCAAGCCCGACTTCCTGCAGGATGGCGAGGCGGTCCCGGATACGTGGCACGGCGCTAAAAAAGGGCAAGGCCTCATCGACCGTCATATCCAGCACATCCGCGATGGATTTCCCGCGAAATTTTACTTCCAGCGTCTCGCGATTATAGCGTTTGCCTTTACAAACGTCACAGGTGACAAACATATCGGAGAGGAAGTGCATTTCGATTTTGAGGACGCCATCCCCCTGACATGCTTCGCAGCGTCCGCCTTTGACGTTGAAGGAAAAGCGCCCCGGTTTATATCCTCGCGCCTTCGACTCCGGTAATTCCGTGAACCAGTCGCGGATCGGCGCGAACAGATCCGTATAAGTAGCCGGGTTTGAGCGCGGTGTGCGCCCGATTGGGGACTGGTCGATTTCGATGATTTTATCGAGCTGATCCAACCCTTTAATGTCGCGATAGGGGAGCGGCATTTCATGCGCGCCGGAGAGGTCTCGCGCCAGAGCTTTATAGAGTGTTTCGATAATGAGGGATGATTTGCCACCCCCCGACACACCCGTTACAGCAATGAAACATCCCAGCGGAAAATGCGCTGAGACGTCTTTGAGATTATTGCCTGTCGCGCCCTCAAGAGTGAGCATGCGTTTTTTATCGATGGCGCGTCGCGCCGGAATGGGAATGGTGCGCCGACCGGAGAGATAGTCCCCCGTGATCGAATGCGGGTTTGCCTCGACCTCTGCCGGCGTGCCCTCCGCCACAACACTGCCGCCGAGGCGGCCCGCGCCGGGGCCCATATCGACAAGCCAGTCCGCCGCACGGATCGCATCCTCATCATGTTCCACGACGATGACGGTATTGCCGAGGGATTTGAGGCGGGTCAGCGTTTTCAGCAGGCGCTCATTATCACGCTGATGCAGGCCGATAGAGGGTTCATCCAGCACGTAAAGCACCCCGCTCAGCCCGGAGCCGATCTGGCTGGCCAGGCGGATGCGTTGACTTTCCCCCCCTGAGAGCGTGCCCGACATACGCGACAAAGTGAGGTAGTCGAGCCCGACATCCATCAGGAAGTGAAGGCGGCTCGTGATTTCCCGCAAGATACGGCGCGCGATCTCCGCTTTTTGCGGCGTTAATGTGGGTTCAATGGATGAGAACCAGTCGAGCGCGCGATGGATCGTCATCTCCGCCGCATCTGCGATGGTGGCCTTGTTGATCTTGACGCTCAATGCTTCCGGACGTAGCCGGGCGCCATGGCAGGCATGGCACGGCGCATCTGACTGATAGCGGGCGATTTCCTCCCGCACCCAGATGCTCTCCGACTCATTGAGGCGACGCGTGAGGTTTTTGATCACGCCATCAAAGGGTTTGACCAAATTATAGTCGCGTCGATCATCTTTGTAGGTGAAGGTGACGTTGTCATCCGTGCCGAAAAGCAGCGCATGACGGGTCTCTTCTTTTAACCGGGACCATGGCGTTGTCATCTTCTCACGGAAGTGTGCGGCGACGGCCTCCAGCGTCTGCTGATACCAGGGGGCTTTCGCGTCGCGCCAAGGCGCAATCGCCCCTTTCGAGAGGGAGCGCAACTCATCCGGCACGATCAGACGCGGGTCAAAATGGCGTTCAATCCCGATCCCTGCGCAGACGGGACATGCGCCTGTGGGGGCGTTGAAGGAAAAGAGCCGTGGCTCAATCTCCTCAATCGTAAAGCCGCTGACCGGGCAGGCGAAGCGCGCGGAAAATGTGATGCGCTCAGGCTTTCCCGTTTCACCATCACGCGGCGCGGGCAGGGCGTAGGCAATCCCGTCCGCGAGGGACAGAGCTGTTTCCAGACTGTCAGCGAGGCGGGTTTCAATGCCGGGTTTGACGATAATGCGGTCGACAACCACTTCAATCGTGTGACGCAATTTGCGATTAAGCTGCGGCGCCTCGGCAATCTCGTGGAGGCCACCATTGACCATGACACGGGTGAAGCCCTTGCGCTGAAGTTCAGCCAGCTCGTTTCGATATTCCCCTTTACGCTCCCGGATGACGGGTGCCAGCAACATGAAGCGCGTGCCCTCCGGCAGCTCCATAATCCGGTCGACCATCTGGCTGACTGTCTGCGCTTCAATCGGCAGACCGGTGGCGGGGGAATAGGGCACGCCGACACGCGCCCATAAAAGGCGCATGTAATCGTAGATTTCGGTGATGGTGCCGACGGTTGAGCGCGGATTTTTGGATGTGGTTTTCTGCTCAATCGAGATGGCGGGGGATAGGCCCTCGATTGAGTCGACATCCGGTTTGCCCACGAGTTCAAGGAATTGCCGCGCATAGGCTGAGAGGCTCTCAACATAGCGGCGCTGCCCCTCCGCATAGATTGTATCAAAAGCCAGTGAAGATTTGCCCGAGCCCGACAGGCCGGTAATGACTGTCAGACGGTCGCGCGGGATGTCAATATTGACCGCACGCAAATTATGTACACGGGCCCCACGAACGCGAATGGCCTGAAGCGGTTTAATGTCAGTCATCAAATGCGGTATTCCACCCGGAGAAGCTCTGTATGAAACATTAAAAACGCCCATTTCCTCAGGAGGATCAATAAATCTCTTATGCCCGCAATGGCGCGGCGGAGACGCGTGACTGTAACGGCGATGTGCGGTAAGCTGCGCCAGAATTTTTCAGACAAGGATCACGGCTCATGGCAGGAAGCGTCAATAAGGTTATTCTCATCGGCAATTTGGGGCGTGATCCGGAAATACGCAACTCTCAATCCGGCACGAAAATCGTCAATCTGACTGTCGCCACTTCCGAAAGCTGGAATGACCGCGCATCGGGTGAGCGGCGTGAGCGTACGGAGTGGCATCGTGTCGTGATCTTCAATGAGCGGCTTACGCCCCTTGCGGAGAGGTTTCTCCGCAAGGGGCGTAAGGTCTATATGGAAGGCCAGTTACAGACGCGTAAATGGACGGACCAATCCGGCATGGAGCGCTTCACGACGGAAGTCGTGCTTGATCGCTTCCGGGGGGAGCTTGTTTTGCTCGATGGCCGAAATGACGGGGGCGGTGCCGCGCCTTCCTATGATGATAACGAAATTGGCGGTGCCCCGCCGCGCTCGTCACCTGCGCCCACCGCGCGCCCCCAGGAGAGTCAGGGCGGGTGGGACAGCCAGTCCGGCAATCTGGATGACGAAATCCCGTTCTAATGCGTCAATCACCATGCTGGCCTTCTCTCGCGGGCCGCATGGACAGACTTTACAGACACTTCGCGCCTTGGCCGCTAATTAAATGGATCTCACTTGACTGACACGTTGACGCCCCCCACCCCATTCAATCAGATGCCGGTGACGATTGAGGAGGAGATGCGCACCTCCTACCTCGCTTATGCAATGTCGGTCATTGTTGCGCGCGCCTTGCCGGATGTGCGTGACGGCCTGAAACCTGTGCACCGCCGTATCCTTTACGGTATGCGTGAGAGCGGTTTTACCGCAGACAAACCCTATCGCAAATCGGCGCGCCCGGTCGGCGACGTCATGGGTAAATATCACCCGCATGGTGACAGTTCGATTTACGATGCGATGGTGCGCATGGCGCAGCCCTGGTCCATGCGTGTGCCCCTTATTGACGGACAGGGCAATTTCGGCTCGATCGATGGCGACAGCCCCGCAGCCATGCGTTACACCGAGGCGCGATTGGCGCGTTCCGCCTCGTATTTCCTCGATGATATTGATCGTGACACGGTGGATTTCCAGCCGAATTACGATGAGAGTGAGGTGGAGCCCAAGGTCCTCCCGGCAACCTTCCCCAATCTGCTGGTCAATGGCGCATCCGGTATCGCTGTGGGTATGGCGACGAATATCCCGACCCATAATCCCGGCGAGGTGATCGATGCCACGCTGGCCATGGTTGAAGATCCGGAAGTCACGCTGGACACGTTGATGGAGCTGATCCCGGGACCGGATTTCCCCACCGGAGGGATCATTATGGGGCGGCGCGGCATTCGTTTGGCTTTTGAGACGGGCCGCGGCTCCATCCCCGTCCGCGCCCGCGCGGAAATTGAGGAAATCCGCAAGGACCGTAAAGCCATCGTGGTGACGGAAATCCCCTATCAGGTCAATAAAGCCAGCTTGCAGGAAAAAATCGCTGATCTGACCCGGGCAAAGGAAATTGAGGGCATTGCGGACATAAGGGACGAGAGTGATCGTTCCGGAATGCGCATCGTCATTGAGCTCAAGCGCGATGCAACACCCGAAGTCGTCCTGAACCAGCTTTATCGCTTCACGCAATTACAAACGTCTTTTAGCGTCAATTGCCTCGCGCTCGATGGCGGTAAGCCGCGCACGATGGGTTTGATTGACGTCCTGAAAGCTTTCATCTCCTTCCGGGAAGATGTCATCCTTCGCCGGGCGCGGTTTGATCTGAATAAAACGCGTGATCGCGGACATTTACTGGTCGGGCTTGTCATTGCCGTGGCCAATATTGATGCTGTCATCGCCCTTATCCGCGCAGCGCCGGATGCGGCGACGGCGCGGGAACGCCTCATGTCGCAATCATGGGATGCCGCCGATGTCGCCGAGCTGATCGCGCTGATCCATGATGAGGGCAATGTCGTTCGCGACGGTAAAGTCAACCTGACCGAGGCGCAAGCGCGCGGCATTCTTGATCTGCGACTTCAGCGCCTCACCGGTCTGGAAAGTGAAAAGATCCACGCCGAGCTCGCCGATGTCGCGGAAAAAATCGGTGAGTTGCTCGAAATCATCGGCAGTCACATCCGGCGCATGGAAGTCATGCGGGAGGAGCTCCACGCGGCGCGCGCCGCGATCGTCTCGCCCCGTATGACGGAGATCTCCGACGCGTTGGGCGACCAGTCTGATGAAAGTCTGGTCGAGCCTGGCCAGATGGTGGTGACCATCACACGGGATGGCTTCATCAAGCGCACGCCGCTGGAGATCTTCCGTGCGCAGAATCGTGGTGGGCGTGGGCGCACGGCGGCGGGCCGTCGTGGAGATGATGTCATTATCCGCAGCTTCAATGCGCATACGCATCAGTGGGTCATGTTCTTCTCCTCCGGCGGAAAGGCCTATCGGGAGAAAGTCTGGCGCTTGCCGGAGGCGAGCCCGACGGCGAAAGGGCGCGCGCTCGTCAATCTTCTGCCCGATCTGGGCAGTGACAGCATCACGGCGGTCCTCCCTCTCCCCCAGGAGGAGGAACTCTGGACGGACCTGCACCTCGTTTTCGCGACCGCCAGTGGCGGTGTGCGGCGTAATCGCCTCAGTGATTTCAAAAACATCCGTGCATCGGGCCTGATCGCCATGAAGCTGGATCAAGGTGACTCGTTGATCGGGGTGGCGACCTGTTATGAAGGTCAGGATGTCTTCCTCGCCACGAAGAAGGCGCGTTGCATCCGCTTCCAGATCACTGACGAGATTTTGCGCGTCTTTGCCGGGCGCGGCAGTTCCGGCGTGCGGGGCATTCGCCTGGCTCCCGGGGATGAGGTGAATTCACTTTGTATCCTCGACCATGTGGATGCGTCCGTGGAGGAGCGCGCCATTTATCTGCGTATGGCGAATGCGAAACGTCGTCTGGAAGCGCAGATGGCGGAGGGGTCGGGTGAGGAGGATGGCGCGCCGGAAACCGAAATTGGCGTTGAAGAAGATGATGATATCAATGTCAGCCCGACCCATGATCTTTCCGCAGAACGTTTTAATGAACTCGAAGCGCAGGAGCAGATCCTGTTGACCGTCAGTGATGCCGGTTTCGGGCGGCGCTCCTCCGCCTATGATTATCGTGTGTCCGGACGCGGCGGGCAGGGCATCGCGAATATGACATTCAACAGCAGCCGGCGCGGGCGGGAGGTGGTTGCGACCCTCCCTATATTGCCCGGCATGGATGTCATGCTTGTGACGGATCTCGGTCGCCTCATTCGCCTGCCTGTCAAACAGGTGCGCATTATGGCGCGCCAGGCAGGCGGCGTGACGCTCTTCCGCATCGGAAAGGATGAGCAGGTGATGAGCGTCTTCCCTGTCATAGATGACGGTGATGACGGTCACGACCCTGATGAAGATGCGGACGGGGAAGCGTTGCACCCTGTCGAGGCCGCAACGTCAGCAAAGCCAAGTGAGAATGGCGCATCCGGCGAAGAAAATTCGGGTACGGATGATCATGTCGATGGGTAATCGCATCGGGTTTTACCCCGGCACATTTGACCCGATCACGCTCGGGCATCTCGATATTATCCGTCGCGCCTTGACCTTTATGGATAAGGTTATTATCGGTGTCGCGCCGAATTCGGGGAAAAGCCCGCTTTTGCCACTTGAGATGCGCCTGAATCTCGCATCTCAGGCCATCGCGGCCGCAAAAATTGATGTGGGGCGTGTGGAGATCGTCACATTTGACGGGCTGCTGGTCGATACCGTTGCGCGACATGGGGCGGGCGTTATCCTGCGGGGATTGCGATCCAACGCGGATTTCGATTATGAAGCGCAGCTGGCTGAGGCAAATCGGAAACTTCTGCCGACGGTGGAGACAGTTTTCATCTTGTCCGCTCCGGAAACACGCCTGACCGCGTCGCGCATCGTGCGGGAGATTGCGCGGCTTAAAGGGGATATCCACTCCTTCGTCCCTGAAATTGTGGCGGACGCGGTAAAGCAATTTCTGAAGGCGTAATGCCGCCATAGCGGTCACGCCGATCTGAAACACCCATTAAAAGGAAGAATTATGTCTGATCACGACAATATGCTTGAAATGTCGCTGAAATCCGGAAAGGTGACGATCCGGCTGCGGCCCGATCTGGCACCGCTCGCAGTTGCGCGACTGAAGGAGCTGTCCAGCCAGGGATTTTATGACGGCGTCAAATTTCACCGCGTCATTGAGGGTTTCATGGCGCAGGGGGGGCGACCCGACAGGCACCGGCTCGGGCGGGAGCGATCTGCCAGACTTAAAGGCGGAATTCACGCAGGAGGCGAAGTTTAAACGCGGCACGATCGGCATGGCGCGCACCATGAACCCGGATTCTGCCAATAGTCAGTTCTTTATTATATTCGAGCCTTCACCCCCGCTTGACGGGCAATATACAATTGTGGGTGAAGTCACGTCCGGCATGGTGACCGATCCCGACATCATCGTCTCAATGCGACCTGTATCCTCAAGCACTTAAATGATGCTCGAGCCCGCTACAGCAGCTTGACGCGAGGGCCCGAGTGCTGTAGCGAGGCACCACCAAAGTGAACCGGTAGCTCAGTCGGTAGAGCATTCGACTTTTAATCGAATGGTCGTGGGTTCGAATCCCACCCGGTTCACCAATTTTCCCACAAATCTTCAGCGCTTCGTCCATTTCTTTAAATGTGGCCAGGCTCTTAACGTGATGAAGCGTCGTCTAAAGGACGTAACGCGGAGCCATCCCGCAAATCACGACGCCTTCCCGTGGGATACAGAAGGTGATCTGAGTTGGCACAACCCGCCTTTTCAAACGTCTGGCCGCTACCTTCGAAACCCATGTAAATGTTGGGACGCGCGGTTGCGTGATGCTTGTGAGTGCCAAACTTTCCACACTGAACCGGCGACGCCCAACAACGTGGCATTTCACGGTTTCGCTCGTTTCGCGGGGAAATCCTAAGCGGCCTTTTAAGTCCCGTTTACCTCCGAATGATTTCGGGTAAGGCTCAAGTTTCTGGATAAAATCGATACAATATCGATCGCCATCAAGTCGCGGATATTTCAATAACAGCAACATGAGGCGGATTTTTCGCGTCTGAAACGACCACGCGCTCCGGGCGGAACCTGTTCTCGACTGCGTGCAAAATCAAAAATTAAATTTTAAGAGGTATAATTTCCGCATTTCGAGTGTAAGGACAATAATAATGAATAAAATCTTACATTTTCTGGCGGCGCTCTGGGCGTCGAATGCTTATACGCAAAGCACCGTCACACAAACCTCCGACCTCGAGGTCACATTTCCAAATCTTTCCACGCAAGGCGATGCGCCCGTTCTGTCGATCGGGGGAACGCAATCGAGCAATAGTGCCCCGGGCAGAATACGGACTCCTACACACCCCCTCACGCGCTTATGCTCGGGGGGCAACGTGTCGGCAGCCTCAATGCATCGACGGAAACGGACCGGCTCGGCTCCGGCGCGTCGATTGTTATTCGTGGAACGCCCGATGGCTTCATGGATATGAGGTGCCTGATCTGCACTGTTATGACGACTTATCCGGTATTTCAATCGAGGGCCGGTCTCAGCAGCAATCTTACAGACGTGTCCAATATCGGCGCGGATCCCTCCTACGATACAGTGGCGGAATATCTACAACCCGGCAGTGCCGAACCTGTGCTCGTTCTGGAAGATGTCACTTATGATGCGACGCATATCTATTTGCCGAAAGACCATTATCTGACGCCGCAGCAAATCGCGCGCATCCATCAAAATCAGTATATCGTCACCAATTCAATCACGTTGGATGTCGCAGCGCCGAAATTTCCGACGGATGACGGTCTCGTCAATCCGACATCGGGGAAAACCCTCGCCCCGGGTAATTACTATGTCTCCCTCGTCAATGATGTGGCGGAGGATGGGTCGTCCATTTCTGTTCAGGGCTGGGGCGTTCTTGGGCGGCAATTCATCCGGCCATCCCTGGAAAGCCGATGACGTGCCGACCACGACTTATGACACGGTGCGCAATAATTTCGGGAAGGTCGTCGCGATGATTGGTGCGCCGACCCAGGCAGGGGCCATCAATGTTTATGCGGCGTTCAACCCGACCGACAATTCGCATTCCATGATTGATCATGTCGGTGGCACGGAATTTGACATGCATTATATGGGCACGGCTTCAAATCAGGCGTCGATGACCGGTTTATTGATCTCTTATGATTGTCGTGGCGCCGCTGCGCCATCTTCCGGTGGTTGTTATCATCCTACCTATGACTCGTCAGCCATCCTGATCAACGGGCAAAATCTTCCCAATGGCATTCAGAATAATGTTTCGGGTTGGGCGAATGAGTATAAGGGTTATAATTTCTACATTCCCGGTTCGAAGGCGCCTGATCAGGGGAAGGGCAATCGTCATACTTCCTTTGAGAGCAGAACGCCAAGCATCGACGGGCATAACCTTGTCACGCGCGCCTGGACGGAACAGGTCACGGACGCTGACACGCCCAGCTGGACGGATTACCGGGTGAATTTCGGCCTCAATATTGATGGAGACCAATGGAACGCCATCCCTGATTCCGGCTCGGATATGGGTTTCATCTCCTTCAATTATAAGGTCGCCAATTTGGGTGGCGTCTGCCTCATCGGCAGTAACAGCGCCAGTCTCAATAAGGATTTTTCGGGTTTCTGCGTGCGGGCAGACGGGACGACGTGGTTCGGCAATTCGCTGGAATTACCGTCGGGCGTCAATATCGAGGCGCGGGCGACCGTCAATGGCGCGATCAATATTGGGGCTACGCTTTCCGGCAATAATCAGGGCGACTGGGTTGTCGGCACGCAAATATCGGGCGGCGCGAGTATCCGCGGCGTCAATGGTGTTTACGCAAAACAATATGTGGAGCAGTTTCAGACGCCTGAATCAGGGTCGGCCACGTGCACGGAGGAGCAATTCACGGATGACGCGAATTACCATTATGTCTGCGTCGGTAAAAATCACTGGCGTCGCGTCGCACTCAGCGATTTCTGAAAAAGGTTGCGGCGTCGGGGGAGCCACTCTCAGGGCGGCTCTCTCATCAAAGAGCCGCGAGTAGGCGCGCCTTGCAGAAAAGGGTCGGCTTGGATGTGAGAAGCGGTAAGCCTCATCTTCACGAAGCTGTGTCTTTCCAAGGCGGGATCTTCGGGCCTAGCTGGATCTCCGGTTTTCACACCTGGCTTGCGGAGGTTTCATGCGTCCCGATGGCTTACCTTTATGCGCCGACCCCTGAGTCTATTCGAACGGAGGCGCCTCAGCGACGCGTGACGCCTGCTGATCTCCGGGTTTTTATCGCATCCTGCGTGGCGGGCCTGGCCGGACTTCTCTTCGGGTATGATCAGGGCATCATCTCGGCCGCGCTTCTCACGATTGAACATGGCTTTCCGCTCAGCTTATTTGGCAAAAGGCCGTCGCGGCAAGCATGGTGGCGGGTGCTCTTCTGGGCTGTCTGATCGCGGGCCCCGTTTCGGATCGCTGGGGGGCGACGTCCTGTTGTCGCTTTAGCCGGGCTGATTTTTCTGCTCGGCTCGATCGGGTCGGGTCTGGCCGCCTCCGCCTGGCACCTGACCGGGGCGCGATTTATCCTCGGCATTGCTGTCGGCGGGGCCAGTCAGATCGTCCCTGTCTATATCGCCGAACTCGCCCCGGCTTCGCGCCGCGGTCGTCTCGTTCTGATGTTCCAACTCGCAATTGTCAGTGGCATCCTCATATCCTCGCTGATCGGGTGGTTGCTGAGCGGTCACGCATGGGCCCTCCATCTTTTAGGGCGCGGGGGTGATTGGCGACTGATGTTTTTCCTGGGTGCTGTGCCGGCACTCATGCTTCTCATAGGGGTATCGATCCTCCCGGAAAGTTCCCGTTACCTCGCAATGCGCGGGCAGGCGGCGGCGATGCGCGTGTTACATCGCTTGCGCGATCCGCAGGCGGCACCGGAGGATGAAATGCGTGAAATCCTCAGCGCCGCGCCTGAAACTCGAAACTGGTGCACCCTCTGTACACGCCGCGCCCCCCCCGCTCTCATTGCGGGTGCGGGGCTGGCCATGTTCAGTCAGATGACGGGCACGAATGCCGTGCTGACTTACGCACCCACCATTTTGTCCGGTGCCGGTTTCGACCATAATGTTGCTTTGCTGATATCGCTCGGGATGGGCATCGCCATCACTCTGGCGACAGTCCTGGGCGTCTGGGCCGGCGACGTTTGATGCTGTGCGTCCTGCCGGGCTCTATCTTTGCTTTGTTTCTTCTGGCAGCCGTGTTTCTGCATGGTGACCCGGAAGATGCGGGGAGATGGCTCGCCATTATCGGCCTCCTGCTTTATGTCCTTTGCACGTTGGGCAGTATCAATGCCGCTCTCTGGCTGGTGGGCGCGGAAATCTTCCCTCTCTCCGTGCCGGGGTAAGGGCATAAGTCTCGACACCATCTCGCACTGGTCCTTCGATTTTCTTGTGTCGATGGTCACGTTGTCGGTTATCGCGATACTCGGCGTTTCGGGCACTTTCCTGTTATTCGCGCTGATCACTGTCTCAGCGTGGCTGTTTATTTATGCCCGCATACCGGAGATAAAAAGCCGCTCCCTCGAAGCGATCGAGGAAAGTCTTTCAGACGGGACGTTTCTCCACCATCGATGAGATCCTGAGATCCCGTAATGCGGGACGTGTCAATGACCGCCCGCGTCAGATGTGAAGGGGCCCGGGGACATGGCTCAATGGCGTGTCGTGCCCGGCGGCGGTTTTCTGGAGATGGCCGGCACGCATTTTCTGGAAGGACGTACCGGATGTCAGGATCTTCCTGATATCCTCTGACGGACGGGGGCGGCTGAGGTAAAAGCCCTGCGCAAACGGAATGCCGTTCAATTGCAGCCAGATGAGCTGATTTTCGTGCTCGATACCTTCTGCCACAACATAGACATTCATATCCGCCGCGAGGCGCGCAATCGTCCTGACGATGGCCGTCACCTTCTGATTGGTGGTGACATTCTCCATGAATGATGCGTCGATCTTGATGCCATCCACGTTAAAATCGCAGAGATAGGTCAGTGATGAATATCCTGTGCCGAAATCATCCAATATCAGGCGCACCCCCAATTTTCGGAGGTCACGAAGCTGGTCAAGCGTATGGGCTTCAGCGGCCAGAAATGTTGTCTCCGTCACTTCAAGTCCCAGCCGAGAGGGGGAGAGGCCCGTATCATTGAGGCACGTCGCCACCACAGATACGAAATTACCGGAGCGCAACTGACTGGGAGAGACATTGACCGCAATCGGAAGATGACTGGGCCATTTGACGGCCTCCCGACAGGCGTGATTCAGGGTGAAAGCGCCGATCTCATCAGCCTGGCTATTATCTTCAATCGTCTTGATGAATTTTTCGGCTGACAGGACGCCATGTTCAGGATGCCGCCATCTTATCAGCGCTTCGGCAGAGACAATATGGGCCGTCGTCGTGTCGAAGATGGGCTGATATTCCAGGAAGAACTCTTTATTATCAATGGCGGTGACGAGGTCAGCCTTCAGCTTGACCTTCTTGAAATACTCTTCCTCCATCGCCGGTTTGAAAAGTGAGAAACTGTTACGGTGTTTCTTGGCGTGGTAAAGCGCGAGGTCAGCATGATGGAAAAGGTGCTCCGTCGTCTCACCATCCCGCGGGAAAAATGCGACACCCACACTGACACTTGGCCTGATGGCAATGTAATCAATGAAAAATTCCTGATTGAAGCTTTCAACCAATGAGCGGCTGAAAGCGACCGCGTCATCCTGATCGGCAGAAGGGAGGATCAGAGTAAACTCATCCCCGCCCAACCGCCCGATGAGATCGGTCGGATGGCAGGCGCGTTTAATCCGCTTGACGATCATGCGCAACATGACATTGCCCACCTCATGGCCATATTGGTCATTGACAAGCTTAAACCGATCAACATCAATCAGGAGAAAGGTGAAAGGCGTCTTATTCTCGCAATATTGATGAAGTGTTTTGAGGAATGCCTGCCGATTCATCACCTTTGTAAGATCGTCATAATTTGCCATGAAATGGACCCGGGATTCAGCCCTCTTCTTTTCCGTGATGTTTGAGCTAACGCCCCGGAACCCGAGGAAATGTCCATTGCGGTCATGGGTAGGATGACCCGTGATGTTGAAATAATATTTTTGGCCATTCTGCCGGGTCAGGACGACATGGTCGCGAAAAGGCCGGTTGTTGCGGATAAACGCGTCGATTGTCGGGCGGGTCGTGTCGTCATTTTCAAAGCCGAGATCTGCGAAACAGCAGCCCTCAATCGTGGCACTGCGGGGCTGGAAAAATCTTTTCATTTTCACATCGACATTGCGCAGTCTGCCGTTACGATCCGTCTCCCACAACCAGTTCGGTGAATTCGTTTCATATTCTCGCAGAAACACGCTGATCGTTTCATTCTGCCGTTCCAGATTGAGGCGGCTGATGGCGCGTTCGATCAGGATCTTGTTGATGTAGATGATGCCACTGGCGGCAAAACCGATAAACCCGACGAATGAGAATTTTGCAACGGCTTCCACCGTATGTAGGCAGGTGAAGATGGCGAGGATGCAGAAGGAACTGACGGGAAGGAAAAAGGCAAAGGCGGAGCTGAGGGGCACACCGATGATAGGTGTTGACACCAATCCCATCGAGATTTCCAGCAACACGCCATCTGTGATGAATTCATCTTCAAGCGCAAAGCGCGAAATGATCGTGCCCCAGGCGCAACCCAGGGCCACGAAGAGAAAGAGTGAGCGCGAGATAAACCGCGCATCATTCTGGTCCTTCTGCCAGGTGTGCTTGTTGATGTTGAGGCACACATAGAGAAAGATGAGGAAGACCCATTGGATGACGAGGAGGGTAGAGGGGCGGTTATCCAGCCCGAAGATGAACAATGTCGATGAGGAAACACCGAGAAGCGTGTAAAGAAAGACAGTGTTGGAAAGGATACCGGATTGCTCACGCCGGATTTCTCCAGCGTGCTCAGGAATGTCATCTAAAGCGAAAAGTCGCCACAGCTCGCGCCAATATCGAGGCGTGAACAGTCTTATGGGTCCCCGTTTCTGCATGTCTGAAACCGCCTGATTTAAAAAGGCCTCGCTTGGAAAGATAAGCCTTGTAGAAAGAGCCCAGTTCCGATTGGAGAAGTCTCCTCTCCTCTTCTCGGGCAAGTATGGCATACCATATGAAGAAGGCGAGGGTGAACATCCATAGAACGGGCCCGCCAATGAGGGCGGTCGCCAACCAGAAAAGCCGGTAAGCAACATAGAACGGGTGACGCAGATAGCGATAAGGTCCCCGCGTGACAATTTCTCGTGAAACGGCGTCCTCATGCGCAACATGGAGGCCGCCTTTGCGTGTCGCGCTGACAGCACTCCAGAAAATAAGCGCGGAGGCGATGAAGAGCGCAATCGCGCCACCGACCTGCCATGGACCCGGTTCTAACAAAAGGCCGATCGCAAGGAATGTCACGTAGGCGACAAGGCTGAAAATCGACAAGGCCCGCATATTGTGCGGTATTTGCCCCGGGGATTCAAAATGTCGGTATAAAGCCCACGTGAAGGATAAAAAGCAGAAGAGTGAGAATGCGAAGGCGCACGGCGTCGTGTAAATCATCGGAGGTCTCCCGCGCGTAAATAGACGGCACCGCCGCTCATGAAATCATCTAACGAGCCGGTCGCCGTTGTGAAAGGGTCCATGATCGGGAAAGCCGCCCGAAGCTCATCAAAGCGTTTTCTGTCTGAAGACATAAGCTGCATCCGGCATTTCAGGCCTGGATAAGGCTGCGGCGCTGTCTCAGCCTGGTAGCCAAGACGCCGGTAGAATGAGGCGTGCGATTTCCGCACGCAGGCAATGGTGATCTGAGCATGTGACATCATCGAAACATAACTTGCGATGCGATAGAGCAGATAGACAATGGCGCCCCCGTGATCAAGAGACGGGTCACGCACCAGACGCGTATATTCAGCAACCCGGACAGGACCACTCACCGCGTGGGCTGCATCCCGCATGATGCGATCAAGCGTTTCAGGGAAAGTGTATCGTAACAGGGTGAGCGCTGGTCCGCACCCTGGAGAAGCAGGCAGACGCGCACGGACGCGACAGGGTCGCCATCGCGATAAAGAACGATGGTGCGACTATTGGAGAGGAGATCATAATCATCGGAGAAAAGGCCGGAATTATTGGGCTCAATATGACCGGACGCCAGGTAACATTGATATCTTAAACGGTATGCGTCCTCTCTCGTATCTTCATCAAATGCCATTTTGGCCAGATAAACATCGGCCGGAATAAAATTGCTGACTTTTGGCAGTTCTTCAGGGTTGATGTGCGCAATTCGAGCGCTTGAGAAAGTCATGAACATCTATATGCTCCGAATTTGAAATAAGACCACGCCATTCGGTGGATAAATCGGCGTCTTCGAAGCGATATATATATGAATTTCATGTTTAGTAAAGAATTATTTTAAATAATTTATGAGAAAATTATTGACGCTATTAAAGTAAAAACGCAGAAAAAAACTAAATTTATTGTTTATATTTGATTTTATTTATCTGGATTGACCAAAAATTTTAGTAGGCCATTAAATTTTTAAAGCCGTATTTATATGAACTGTTGATATCTCCCGAACCGAATCGCTAAGGCCTTGAAAGCGTTTCGTATTTATTTTCCGGAGTCAGATTTTTGTGATCTGTCACAGACGAGGCGGGCATTATGGCGTGGCACGTCAGGCCAAAACGGTGATAAAAACGCTTGTAATGCGCAGGACTCACTGCGCGGGTTTTTACATGGCGCGCGTGCACAGCACCGGAAGGATCCTGTTTCAACGGTGATCTGGCCGTCTGAAAGGAGCGCTTTGAGCTTGTCATTCATCTTGACCTTTCTGACATCTTGAGACGTTCCCCTTCCGCAATTGAGAGATCCTGCTCTCAGCTGCGGTAACAAGATAACGTCGCGCCCCTCTGATAAATCGCGTTTGTGAACAAAGAGTTACTTCGAATCGACCTGAAACCTCCCGCCCCCTCGCATTGCCGCCTAATAAAGTGGAAGAGCAGATCTGCAAACCTGCTCTAATGACGTTGATTAAACCCTTCGAAATTCGACATTTACCATCATGAATCGCAGTGAGATGAAAATATATTTTACTCTCTTGTATATCATTTTCCAAAAGTAAGTAAAATATATTTACTCCAGCGCTTATTTCAAATCTCGACCCTTCGGGCTGAACCCCATTTCTGGGGTGCCACAGGTCAAAATGCAGCCAAGAGCTTAGACATGGCGATGAGTCGGCGCAGCTTGTCGGTCATGCTCGGGGTTCGACGGCATGACGTGCCTGAGGAAGGCGACGCCCCGACCCCTCACTCTGCTAAACGAAGGCGCAAGGGTGGTAGGCTCTCACGCGGTGTCGCGTGCGTCGATTCCGGCAAGGGCTGACTCAGATCCTCAAACGCCTTCGGGTGGGGCGCGCTCTCCACATCGCCAATTGGGTCCGGATGGTGGATATTTCCGTATTGCAGGGGCGAGAGGGAGAGGGTCGATTTCATATCCGGCAATGCTGACCGATCCCAGCCGCCGCCTAATGCACGGATCAGCCCGACATCTGCCTGATATAATCTTGTGGCCACCGTCACCTGCTCAATGCGGGCCTGCAGCGTCTGCACCTGCGCGAAAATCGCTTCGAGATAGGTGCCGACGCCACCTTGATAAAGCGTCATGGTCATACGCTGGGTGGAGAGAGAAGCATCAACCGATATGCTCAGTGCCTGATTTTCAGCATTCAGCCGATCCGTACGGGACAGCCCATCCTCGACTTCCCTGAAACTGTCCAGAACCTTGCTGCGATAACGATCCCGTGTTTCGCGATAATCGGACCAGGCCTGTTGTAAACGCGCGCGGCGAAGGTCCCCCCTCAAAAATCGGTAATTTGAAGGTTGCGCCGTAAGTCCAGAGGGAATTGGCAAGATTGGCGAGGTCAAACCCATTCTGCGCGAAACCGCCCCCGGCGCTGAGAGTCACATTGGGATAGAAAGCGGCACGTGTAATACCGATTTCCCGATTGGCCTCCGCCATGCGGCGCTCCGCACTTGCGACATCCGGGCGTCGCTGCAAAAGCGCCGAGGGGACGTCGGTCGGGATAGCGGGCTGGGCAAAGCGCAGGACCGACTTTGCGGGGATGTGGAAGGATGAGGGTGAGCAGTTGGTCAGGATGGCGATGGTATGTTCAACCACGGCGCGGGCAGCCTCAATGTCCAATCTGGCGGCGATTGTGTTGTAAAGCTGGGTTTTGGCGCGCGTGACATCCAAGGCGGGAGCTGCCTGGTTTTGAAGCTGGTTCTGCGTGATTTTCAGCGCTTTGCGGTAATAGGCGATGGACTGATCATAAATCGCAAGTTGTGCGTCATAACCGCGCAGCTGGATAAAGTCGGACGCCAACTCCGCTTGAAGGCTCAGGCGCGACACGGCGTAATCCGCCGCCTTCTCCTGCGCCTGATTTTGCCCCATCCACATGCGGTTGCGCAATTTGACCCAAAAATCCGGCTCCCAGGAGACAAGGCCGTGATATTCCTCATCCGTCTCCGTCGTCGCGCCCTTATAGCGGAAAAGGCGGTCTGCCGACTGCTTATTATCCGTCACGCCGGCATTCAGCGATAAATGGGGCAAAAGGTCCGAACGTGCGGAGGCCCCACCATGGCGCGGGCCTGAATAAAGCGTTCCGCGGCGGCCTGAAGGTCCGGATTGCTGCGCGTCAGATCATCCTCAAGATGATTGAGGAGGGGGTCGCCGAACATCGTCCACCACTGAGTCGACAGGGTCGCGTCCGCTGGCGTCGCGATGCTGAAAGGGGCACGGCCCTGCCAGCTCGCGGGCACGATAAATTTGGGCGTGTGATAAGTGGGTGCAAGATCATAGGCTGAAAGGGCGAGCATGGCCGTCACCGCGCCATACTTCGTAAGCGCGCGGCGGAAGGGGAAGAGTCGCGCCATCATTTCGCTTCGGCCCCATCGGCATCGGCAGCGTGATCGTAACCTTTTGCAGGGATGACGACATTGACCTTATCCCTCTCAAGGAGGTCGGCTGGCGGGTTGTTGATGACGCGATCATCCGCTGCAAGGCCGGAAAGCACTTCGGTGGATGTATCCGCCATGCGGCCCACCTTGATCTCCTTGAAATGGACCCGGTTATCCTTGTCCACCGTCGCGACCTGCATGCCCTTCTCCTGAAACACCGGGGCGCCACTCGGGATCTGCCGCACCGTGCTGTGACTGTTTTTCGCGGTCAGTTTGATGGAGGCGAAGGTACCTGGCCATAATTCATGGTCAGCATTCTCCATGACGAATTCCGTCACCGCCGTGCGCGTGTTCGAATCAAAACCGCGGGCCATCGTCAGGAAACGCGCTTTAAAGGTGCGGTTGGGAAATTGCGGCACCGTGACATCCGCCTCAAGGCCCGGCTGAAGAATATAGGCAAAAACTTCCGGCACAGAGACGAAAAGACGCAATTTATCGACTTGCCCGACCGTGAACATCTCCTTGGCGTCGCCCTTTGCATCCATATCGCCGGACCCATCCCGCACATAATTCCCCGACACTGATGTTACGTGCGGTGACGACGCCTGAAAAAGGCGCGACAATGGATTTGAATTTCTCAAGCGCGGCAAACCGGTCAACATTATGCTGCGCGGCTTCCAAACTTGCCTGCTGCGATTTCATGTTCGCGACGGAGATGGAGACAGTCTGTCCAGAAACGGACTGGGATTTTCCCATGGCCTGCCAACGTTTGGCCGTGACGACGGAAAGATTATATTTCGCTTCCGCCGCAGAGAGATCCGCCTTGGCCTGCGCATATTGCGCGTCAAGACCGGGCGCATTGATCTCTGCCATGAGATCACCGGCCTGAACATCCGCACCGAAATCCTTGAACCACATTTTCACATAGCCGGAGACCTGCGGATAAATCCGCGCGGAGTACCAGGCATCGATCGTGCCGGGAAGGGTGATGGACACCATGGGATCTGCCGGTTTCGGTGTCAACACAGCGACATCTTCAATGGCTCCGGATTGCGTGACGCGGCGAAGCTCCCACGCATAGACGATGCGACCGATGAGGAGAGACCCGACAATCATGGCAAGTGCGGTCATCAAGACGGGGCGGATACGACCGATCCCGGCTTCCAACGCCGCTTTCAGGGCGTTGCCATGAATTTCAATCCGCTCACGCGCATAGGAGACGACGAGGATGGAATTGGCCGTTGCTGTGCCCATACACATAATGGCGTCTTGTCAGAGCGGGGACGGAAAGACGCGTCCCCGTCAGGAAGAGCGCCCAGGCAATCCCGGCCAGCGCCCCGGCAAGGCGGTAATGATGATGAAGGGATCAAGCCAGGTATGGAAATTGACGACGATCAGCAGATAGATCAGCAGGACGGATACGACCAGGCCAAAAATCAGCTGGCTGTAGGCCTGTGCATCGTCGTGGCCTGCCCGCGTACATCAATCGCCGCACTGCGCGGCACGCGCCCGGCGGTTTTGGACAGAACATGCTGGACGCCCGACAGGACCGAACCGAGATCTGTCCCCGGTTGGAAAAAAATATTAACGATGCCACGCCCGTAATAAGAGTTCGACTCCATCCGCTCTATATTGTTGACGGTTGAAGTGACGTTGAGCTCAAAATTATAGATGATGCGCCCTGCAAATTGCTCCGGCAGCATGCCATTATAGGCCCAGACGACGGAAACAACGGGTATTTTGATATTCGGGAAGACATCCGTCGGCGTCTTGAAAATCGCCAGAATACCGAACATCAAAATCAGGATTGAGAAGACAACAAAAGTCAGAGGGTGTCTGAGGGCGGTGACGACAATAGCGTTCATTTAGTGAGGCGCTTCCAATCGATTTTGTCGCAGGGGAGGTCGCGACCGATGGGCGACCCTCGGTAACGGGCGGACCAACGTTTACGAAGAGTAGCGACGAGATGACAAAACTACGCGCAAAATGTCCAATTACTTTTTTTTAAAGTTGAATTTCGACAGGCACGACTCCTCGCTCCTGTCTCGCAGCGTGCATCCTGCTGATCGCACGCTACAAATCGCTCTGACAAACAAAAGTCAATTTTCTATTAACTATTGTTTATAACATGTTGAAATTACAGCGTAAGAGGCGACCCTCCACGGCACTGAGCAATATGATGACAAAATGTTGCAAATTTTGATACGTGCATTTTAAAAGATATCCGGTCAAAAAACGGGATTTTCAAAAACAATGTGAGTCATCTACAATCTAAAGTGGTATAATTTATTGAGAAGATTCTTCAAATTATACCAATGTCATAAAGTAGTATTTTATGATGTAAAATATATATTATTCTTCAAATAAGTATATTTGCTTCATACTTTAGGATAAAATAAATATAAAATGGAGTCATAAGGATTCATTCATTCAATAAATTATTTTTTAGTGCAAGTCCTTGGTTGTGGCGACTTATTGGGGAGAGCGGCTCCCGAAAAGATGTATTGTCGATGGGCGTCCGGTCATTCAGTGCACGCAATTTATGAAGCCGCGCTTTACGTGTTGATTTCCCCCTAGGAAGAGGAGTTTTGCCCCCAAATCCATCATCAAGTCGCTGGCGGTTTTCCAGGGTGAACGGCTTCAAGTGTCGCGTTCGAAACGGCTTAATGTTGATGAAAAATTGTTATTATCCTTAGCGAGTATTTGAGCCGCCTCTTCTGCGCATTTATCCGCAAAAGAGGCATCATTACATTAGGCCGTGGTGACACGTCGCATGACTTCTTGTTCTCACGGACAATTTTATTTGAGGAGAATTTAAAATTGGTCATGAAAGGTGTCAAATTTACGCCGCGCCAGGTGCGCATACAATTCATGAAAAAGAAATTTCTGGAGCAGATCGCGAAATCCGCCAATATCTCTGAAGCTGCGCGCGTCGCCGGGATTGATCGGGGCACCGCTTATAATTGGCGGCAGGCTGACCCGGATTTCAATGAAAAATGGGAGAAAATGCTCGATCATTCGGATGGCGCCCCGGTAGAAACATGCTCCGAGGCAGAGAGCTGACGTCAGCAAAAAAAATGGACGGAATAAAGCGTCAGCCGAATTGAGGGGGCAGACGCTTTACCGGGCCGCTTTGGCTGAACTCATATGCCACGATGATTGGGAAGGTGCAGCGTGCCCGGCTGGGGTGAAAGCTGCGTCCCGGCCGAGGCGGGTGACGATGAGTCATCGCCCAGCGGGAATACGGCATCCGGCATCTCGACGGATTTCGGTGCCGTTGGCGTTTGGGGTGCCGCAGATTTTTCTGGCGCTTTGACAATAGTGACGCCGGAGGGCGCGTTGGCTGCCGCATCACCTGCCGCCGATGCGCCATCATCGCCAGTACCGGGGTTCAAGGAAATCTGTTTGACGTCGCGACGCAGCGGCGTCCCGCCTGCATCCACTAGCCAATCCCCCAGAACGTGTCGGATCTGATATTCCAGTGCGCTGTTCATGCTGCGCATCATGGAAATTCCCATATTATCCAGCGCTTCGGGCGAGTCAGCGTCAATATCACCCATATAGGCGGTGCTGTCGGTGCGGATGACAGCGTAACCCGCCGTGTCGCTCATCGGAGAGGCGACATCAATCCGAAGGGATAATTGGCCGATCAGGGTCGAGACGGGTGCGTGCTGGATGGAATCCCTCACCACCGTGATTTTAGCGGTGCCGTGACTGCCCGCGGCATTGAGGCGGTGCGCGACCATTTCACGTATCCGCATCATGAGAGGGACAGATGCGCGGTAGGAAATGTCGCCAGGCACATGCTGGCGCGCGGAGTCATCAATGACGGTGATGGAAGCGACATTGAGGTTCAGCGTCTTGAAGTCCGCATAGTCGATGGGCGGAGAAGGGTCCGGGCGTCGCGGACCACACCCTGTGATGGTGAAAAAACCACGATCGACGTTATGAATGTCACACCGATTCCGACTCTTCTCATCGCTGCTTCCGCTCCCTTACCTTTACTGAGTGTCACTGAGGATGGTTTTAGACCTTGCGTCGTATCCGCGATAAAAACCGGATGGTGAGGGTGCATCTCGTGTCGGCTTGATGGCGGCCATATCGGGCTCAGGCGTGGCATCCTGATCTTTCGATTTGGATGCGCCCGTCTGGCTGAGAAAAGCCCAGGCGGGGGAAATGAGATCGGCACGTTGGTAAGTCGGTTTATGCTCGGGGAGCACTTCCGGCGTTGGGGACAGATTTGTCATGTCGGATGTGCGGCCAAGGCCGAAACTCTCAGGATCGAAATGCTGCGCATGTTCAATCACCTGGACATGGGAGGGGTTGATCAACATCCAGGCAAGAATTTTCGCCGGGATAAGCGCCGGAAACTCAAGGTCGGAGATTACAAGCCCGGTATCAGGAAGATAAAGGCTGGGAGGGTCTTTTAAGCCGGACCGTCTCCAGATCAGGTAAAATGCCGCATCTGCATCATCATCATAAAAGCGATGGACGAGCAGATCCTCGATCATGAAAGAAAGCTGGGATCGAAGCGGCTTGTCGTCGAATGGCGACAGGATAATCGGCGTTTCCGCCGTGATGCGCGTGCCCAGCAACCGCGTGATCGCGGAGATACGCCATTGGCCGACCAACTCAGGTTGTGCTGCGGCTTTTTGCACGATCTCGGCTTTGGTTGAGACCGAGATATTTCTGATATTCCGCGCTGACCAGGCGAGGCTGAGATGGAGGGAGAGAAATTCCGGCATGGCGGAAATATCTTCCCCGGACGTCACGCGTGACGGTTTCTTGGAGAGAGATGTGCAGTAAAGCGCCTTATAAGCGTGCGCAACCGTGCCGAGGACATCATCTGTATCGAGTTTGGAGAGAAACTCGATATGTGAACCGCAATAATCAAAGCGACTATTCAGAAACCAGGCAGCCCGCCTCGCGCTCTTTTCCTCTATGAAAACGACCGCGCTGATATTGTCGGAAAGGCTGACATGCGCCTCCACCCGCCATCCCGGGTAGAGACGCTCCAGCCGATGTCCATCGACGCGGACGCGGCGATAGAAATTTGCGATGTCGTTGCTCATGGCGGTCACTTATCCAAGCCCCTAAACGGGGTCAGGCGCGATATTGTTGCGATCAAATCGATAATCTACTCCGCAAAATTCACATGACATTGTGATCACGCGATTTTCAGCCATTTCATCAAGGTCGTCATCACCGAAATTTCTCAAAACAGATAAAAGTTTTTCATGCGAGCATCTGCAGCCGAAACGCGCCGGACGGGGCGGGGCGACGGCAACGCCAAGCGTGCCAAAAACACGGCATAATAAGGCGCTATGCGTCAAATGCGGGTTAAAAACCTCTTCCGCCGTCAGCGTCGCGGCGAAGGTTTTCGCCGTCTCCCAATGATCTTCCGCCGCGTGATGACTTTCACGCCCGCCCTCATCGGCGATGCGCTCCACGACCAGCGCGCCAGCATCCCATTTTCCGTCCTGAAAGCGTGAGAAAAGCCGGATCAATGTCGGGAGTTGCTCACTGGTGGCGAAGTAATGCGCCGCCATTTCCGACAGAGACTCACCTTCCAAAGTGACGATGCCCTATTGACGATCTATCTCCGGGCCCTGATCAATCGTGAAGGCAAAATATCCCTTCCCGAACATGATATCAGCGCGCGGCTCTATCTCCGGCAGGTCGTGAAGGCGGTCGTCTTCCGCCAGACGCATATAGAGGCGCACGACCCCATCATGTGTGCTGTCCGCAACCAGCAGCGACACGGGCCCGTCACCCTTGACCTGAAGGGAGAGGCCCCCTCAAATTTAAGTCCGGCGCTTCATACCCGCCGCCAGGCTCAGCGCCTGCCCACCAAGGTGCGCGGCGGCACCTAAGGCCTTGCTGCGCGGGAGAGGATCGCATCCGCCAGCCCGCCCAGACGCACGAGGCGCCCGCGCACCGGGCTGCCGGAAAGGTTGAATGACACATCGTTGATCTCGATGTCCGGGATAGCGGCGGCATTAGGGTGAGAGGCGGGCATGTCCGACATTTTCATGATAGGAATTTCGTCAGTCCGGCCTCAGGATGCAAGACCGGCGCTGGCCCAATCTTCACCCCCCAGACACCAGAGTAAAAGGCTCTTCTGGGCATGAAGACGGTTTTCAGCCTCATCAAAGACGACGGAAGCCGCGCTTTCGAAGACTTCCGACGAGACTTCCTCACCGACATGGGCGGGCAGGCAATGCATAAAGAGCGCACCCGATGCCGCTTGCGACATCAGGTGTTTTGAAATCTGAAATGGGCGTAAAGCCTCCAGACGCTCTTCTGAATCTATGTCGGACATGCTCGTCCACGTATCCGTAACGACGCAATCCGCGTTTTTCACGGCATCTTCAGGATCGTGGAAAAGCCGGATGCGCCCCCCTTCGCGGCGGGCCCAATCCAGCACTTCCGGCCGTGGCGAAAGGGATGGCGGCGTGGCGAGATCAAGCGAGAAATCGAATCTCACAGCGCCTTCAATGAGGGAGGTCGCAACATTATTGCCATCCCCCACCCACGCCCATTTTGTGCCGGCCACCGGGCCGCGATGTTCTTCAAACGTCATGATATCAGCGAGAATCTGCACCGGATGCGAGTCAGGCGTCAGGCCATTTATCACGGGGATAGAGCTCCATCGCGTGAGCTCCCTCAACGTCTCGACATCACCGGTCCGAACCACCAGCGCGTCGAGAAAGCGCGACAGAACCCGCGCCGTGTCCGCCAGCGACTCACCCCGCCCCACCTGCATATCTGCGGGTGAAAGAATGAGCGTCCGGCCGCCCAGTTGACCCGTACCGACTTCAAAGGAAATGCGCGTGCGGGTGGAGGGTTTTTCCAGCATCAGGCCGAGACTGCGCCCGGCGAGGGGTTGCTTCGGATGGAGGAGGAATTTCCGCCCCGACTGCATGCGTTTAACCGACGCGCCGACATCAATGATGGCACGCAACGTTGAGGCGTCGAGATCACGGAGATCGATAAAATGCCGTATTCCGGTTTGTTCGCGGACGGGCGCTAAATTGTTCATCGTTAGGACTCCGTTGACGAAAGGGTAAAATGCTGTACCGTTTTCTCAAGCGCGTCGAGGGCGATGACGCACTCCGCCTCCGAGACGATGAGGGGAGGGATCAGACGCAGGGTGTTGTCTCCCGCGGAGGTACACAGCAATCCATAACCACGCGCGACTTTCATGACCTCCGCGACGGGGGGGGCGCATTTGAGGCCCCATATCAGCCCGCGTCCGCGCGCAAGGGTGAAGACAGCGCCATAATTCCGGCATAAAGCGTCCAGCTTCTCGCCCAGAATGCGGCCCGTGCGTTCAACGCGCTCCAGAAAACCTGGGTGGGTGACGATATCGAGCACCACATTCCCCGCCGCGCAGGCAAGCGGATTGCCACCAAAGGTGGAACCATGGGTGCCTGGCGTCATGGCCTGCCCCACGTGGGACTTCACGAGGATTGCCCCGATCGGCACGCCGCCGCCGAGGCCCTTCGCCAGGGAGATAATATCGGGCGAGATCCCTTCCCACTCATAAGCGAAAAGTTTGCCCGTTCGGCCAATACCAGTCTGGACCTCATCCAAGGCGAGGAGCAGGCCATATTCGTCACAGGTTTGGCGTAAAGCTTTCAGGAAGCCGTCTGAAAGCGGCTTAACACCGCTCTCACCCTGGATGGGCTCCACGAGGATACCGGCAGTCTGGGACGTGATGGCCGCGCGGACCTCATTCATATTATCGAAAGCCACGTGATCAAATCCGTCAACGGGCAGCCCGAAACCTTTGAGATACGTCTCGTTACCCGTTGCGGAGAGGGTCGCCAGCGTGCGGCCATGGAAAGCGCCGTGGAAGCAGATCAGACGCTGGCGCTCCGGATGGCCGTTTTCCGCATGAAAACGGCGCACCATTTTGATCAACCCCTCATTGGCCTCGGCACCGGAGTTGCAGAAAAACACCTGATCCGCGAAGGAATTTGCAACAAGCTTTTCGGCCAGAATTTCGGCCTGCGGGATGCGGTAAAGGTTGGAGACATGGATGATGCGCCGGACCTGCTCGGTTATGGTCGCGACAAGCGCATCATGTCCGTGCCCAAGAGAAGACACGGCAATACCTGACCCGAAATCAAGATATCGTCGTCCATCACTGGCAAAAAGCCAGCAGCCCTCACCCCTCTCGAAAGAAAGATCAATACGATTGAAGACTGGCAGGAGAGCAGACGACATGGATCATCATTCCTTACCCACAATTAAAAATAAAATCCCCGCCCTCGCAGGCAGGGAAAAACGAAGGGGCACATCATGACGGATTTCACATGCCGCGGTCAAATACTGCGTTAACGCGTCGATAACGAAGATTACGCGCCAGCCAGCACCCGACGCGGATTTCAGAAGCCGGGTGACGCACCTTCTTTTTTCGCGCATCGAGGATTTCGATTGTCCAGTCACCTGGCGGCGCATGGTCAAGGGCGCGGCGGCACGGCATCCAGAAGACATCGTCACTCAGTCGCCGGATCGGAGACACAGATCCCTTCCCGAGGAAGCCGAAGAAAGCACCGTAAAGGCCCCGCCCGTCTGCCGTGATGTCAAGCCAGGAGTCGTTCTCGGCACAATAATTAGGCGCCGCGTATGATGTCCCGATCATCCGGCCCATCGTAATCGTAAGGCTTCAAACGGCGCAGGGTGACGGACCGGCCTTCAGTGGGGCGGTGCATGATGGTCGCCTCACCCTCGGACGGAATACGGGTGCGAAAACGATCCTCCGGCATCTCATCCGGCTCAGGGCAGGTTTCCGGCGGATGAAGGTAATGGAGCATCCTGCCGGAAGGGCCGTGGAAGATCTGTGCGGCGAGCCCTGCCGCATCATCGAGGAAAACTCCGGATGGGGGCGTGTCGACCGGTGATGCGGACGCGACCCGTCGGGGCGGCGCCTCGTCAATCCCGAGTGCGGCGCGCGCAAGCCTGTGGGCCGCCCCGGAGGCGTCTGACATATGGTTGAAGAGAACGACAACAGAAAGTCGATCCTCAGGCACATGCATGCGGAAGCTGTGCCACCCCCCGCAGCCCACCGCCATGGCCGGTTGCCTTGCGGCCTTCGAACGTAAAATGCCGCAATCCGAAACCATAAGGTGCGGGCGTCCCGTCAGTGAAATGCTGCGGTTGAGATAATTGCTGATAAATGCCGCGCGGGTGATCTCGTTCACGATCAATATGCAGCTCCCACGCGATCATATCGTCGAGACTCGCCCCGATCCCCGCATCGCCCGTCCATAGAATGCGGTTTGTCGCCGGGATAAAGCCGGTCACCACGCTGCCTTCGTAACCCGTTCCGCCGTCCGGAAGGCTCGTTGTATCAGCCGCGATAAACGCATGCTCCATGCCATAACGGGAAAAAACATGATGGTGCATCAAAGACGCGTAATCGCGGTCAAGACGTCGTGCCACGATGTCGCCAATGAGGCGAAAATTCTGGTTACAATAGGAATATGACGTGTCGGGTGCGAATTGCAGCGTCTTCGTCATCATGATGTGACGCGCATCATCCTCGGAGAATAATGTGTCGGGCAGGGCACCCATGACCATGCCCATGGCCCAGTAATCGCGGAACCCGGATTGGTTGTGCGCGAGATGCGCAATTTGAGGCATAGGGTCCTCAAGTTGTGGTAAAAAATGCCGCACATCTTCATCAAGGCGGCTGAATTCCGGAAACGCGTCAACCAGAAGCGCGCAGGTGAATTGCTTGGTGATTGAGGAGATGCGGAAAGTCGTGCGCGGCGTAAACGAGATATGACGCTCAAGATTAATATAACCCCAACTCTCCCGCGCGCGGACCTGACCATCTTTGACGATGGCGATGGCACCACCGGAGCCGGGATAAAGTTCTGGCAATTGCCGGATCAGGCGTTCTTCCTTGCGATGTTGGGCCATAACTGACTGCCCTTTCGACTCTGCGACATGCGGGTTATCCTCAACTTAGCTTTTCAAGCCGTCCGCTTAAGTGTCAAGCCTGTCACGTCGGGCAGGACGCGTATTGCAGGGATTTTCGCAGCCCCATGCGCAATTCAGCGCTGGAGGGCGTTATGGAGAGGAGAGATGCGCCGATGGGAGGCTTCTGATGCGGCATGTCCGCGCTGTTGGCATGAAAGATGCGCCAGATCTGCGCGGTGTGGCGCTGCGACACCTCGCGCGTTTTGCAACGACGGAGAAACGCCTCGGTGAGGTATTGGAGCGGCGCATCAAGAGGTGGGCTGCGCGCGCTCAGTCCTCCGGGGTGGAGGATGAGGCGGTCGCGGCGGAAAGCGCGCGGCTTCACAAATCCGTGCCAGGGATTATTTCCGAGATGGTGCGCACCGGCGCTGTCAATGATCAAAATTTCAGCGCCAGCCGTGCCCGCGCCCTTTTGCGCTCCGGCCATAGCCGCCGACACGCCACGGCGTGGCTACAGAGTCACGGGGTGATGCCGCAGGATGTTGCCTCTGGAATTGAAGATGCCATGGGTGGTGCGGAAGATGGCGGGGTAAATGAGCTCGCCGCTGCCCTCATCTTCGCCCGGAAAAAGCGTCTCGGGCCTTTTACCTCACGTAAAATTGCGGCAGACGGGATGGAGAGCGGTGACCCGCGCCGCGCACTGGCCGCGTTTGCGCGGGCCGGGTTCTCTCATGGCACCGCCTGCGAGGCTTTGGCATTTTCTTATGAGGAGGCGATAGATGCTATTCTCAAATTCCGCAATATCTGAACGGGTCAATGCCTCCTCAAGGCGCCTGCGCCTTATCCCGGTTTGCACGCTGCTGATGGGGTTGCTGGCTTTAACATCCTGCGGACATCCCACCCATTTCAGTCGGTCAGATTTTGACGGAAAGCTCCAATGTGCGCCTTATGCGCGTGAGAAAACCGGCGTGGCACTGCGCGGACGGGCATCATCCTGGTGGACACAGGCGCGCGGACGCTATGCAAGGACACAGCGACCGTCCAAAAATGCGCTGCTGGTTTTCCGATCAACCTCTCGTATCCCGAGCGGACATATTTCCATCGTGCGTAAAATCGTTTCCTCACGCAAAATTCTGGTCGAACATGCGAATTGGGAGCCGGGGGCGATCGATAAAAACGTACCCGTAATCGACATTTCAAAGCGTAATAACTGGAATTTGGTGCGTGTATATTGGAAGCCGATCCATCGCATGGGCACGGGGAGATACGCGACGTACGGCTTCATCCTGCCAAATTGAAGTCGGCAGTTCTTGCACCATCAGATTGAAACGCTCATTTAGGGACATTGCGTTCGCGAGATCTTCCGAACGCGGATCGGGAGTAAGTTATGGGAAGCATGAGTCTTATTCATTGGGTGGTTGTCGTTGCCGTTGTGCTGATTTTATTTGGCGGCGGCGGCAAAATCAGCTCCATCATGGGTGATTTCGCGCGCGGGATTAAATCTTTCAAGAAGAACATGGCCGATGACGAATCCATGTCGGAAGCCGCACTGCCCGCTGGGCAGATCACGCCTCCTGCCCCCTCGGATGCAGCTTTCCTTAAAGACGCGCAGCGCGCGGATGAAGCGCCCGTGGATAGAAAGCCCGGCTGACCCCGCTATCTTATGACCGGGGCCGGGCGCTTTTAAAGGCGGATGTCGGCACCTCGCCCTCGTGATCTGACGACCTGATAAATATGGCTCATTTTTTCAGCAATAAATTTTTACGCGCGGCGCTCTGGAGCCTTCAAGGCCCGACGCCATATCTCATCATCTGGAAAATCCTTTCAGCACAGAGGGGGTGCGTACAGGTGCCGCGCGACAAATGCGGGGCGTCGCGTTTGACGACGGGAGACATCATGTATGGGGTGGTGTGTGCGCCAACGGCACACGGTTTTGCGGTGGGCTCATGACGGTCAGCATGCGCGGCGTAAATCTCTGGAGGTTGGTAGGGTGTCGATAACAGAATGGTGTAACGTGCTCCCTCATTCACGCGGGGCGGCGGTCGCACTAGGCAATTTTGACGGTGTTCATCGCGGGCATGTCCATTTGCTTGAAACACTTCATGGTGCCCGGCCGGACCTACCTTTGAGTGCCGTCACTTTTGAACCCCATCCCCGGGAGTTTTTCCGCCCGCAAGATCCGCCGATGCGTCTCATGGTCCCCGATGTTCGCGCGCGCTTCCTGCGGCAGCATCACGTCACCCATATTTTCCAGATGTCGTTTAATGAGGCATTTTCCCATATTCATCCGCACGCCTTCGTTGATGATATTTTGTGCGACGGGCTGGGCGTGCAGCATGTCGCCTGCGGGCCGGATTTCGCCTTCGGTCATCGTCGAACGGGTGACGTGCCGATGTTGGGGCAGTGGCTGGAGGCGCGAGGTGTCGGCCTGACGATTGTTAACCCGCTGGCGGATCGTGGTGGCCCCCTCTCATCCTCCCGCATCCGCCGCCTGCTGCGGGAAGGCTCCCCCGAAAAAGCGGAGGAGGAATTGGGCCGACCGTGGTTCATCTCAGGAACCGTCATAGAAGGCGATAAACGCGGGCGGCAGATTGGTTTCCCCACAGCCAATATCGCCCTTGGTCAGCATTTGGAGCCGGCCCGGGGCGTTTACGCCGTGACCATCGCGCGCCCGGACGTGGCGGATGCGCCAATCTGGGCCGGCGTCGCCAATCTCGGCCGCCGCCCGACGATCAATGATGGGCGCGTTTCTCAGCTGGAAGTGCATGTTTTCGACTTTGATGGTGATCTCTACGGGCAAACGCTTGAGGTGAGCTTTCACACACTTTTGCGGGAGGAACGCAAATTCGAAAATTTCGCGGCCCTCGCCGCGCAGATTGGGCGCGATGCCGAGACGGCGCGGGCCTTTCTCACCGCACGGGGCTTTGCATGATAATCCAGGCGCGGGCGGATAATTGCCGCGTTGAAGGGTGAGACAATCTGGCACTTCGGGAGCGCGCCCGTACGTCAAGAATATGCCCTCAAGGCGCTGTTCCGCCGTCATCAGTTATGTAATCACCTGCATCCCGGACAGATAAACCTGACGCGCCATCAAATGACGTGATTTATCGGTTCAACAAGCCGTCGCGGCGCCATAAATATGGTAAAGTGAGCTCGCGGGCATGTGATCAACACAGCCTGACCCGTCTTCCCGAACACGGTCGATCCAGCCGCCTCCAGCTGTGCCGATTGTGAAGCGCGAAAAGAAAAGATCCGTCACATTTTGCATCGACGACTCAATTTTTGCGCGTTCACTGGCGTCCTGCGCGGCGTCATGTCGTAGATCCGCCAGCAGGCGGTAATATTCTGTTTGCGGCCAGATGCGCATAGTTCGCATCAGAGGGACGCCTGTTTCACTGATGGCGTCAACAACGCCGCCATCCTGAAGTCCGAAACGTTGCCCCGCCTCGAAAAGCCGTGCGGCGGCGTCCTCAATCGGGCGACGTAAGGCAGCATCGCGCGTCAGGCGCGCATAATTGCGTAAAAGCCAGGACCACTCAAAAACATGTCCCGGCTCAATGCGATTTTTACCCTCTGCTTGGAGAGGCTGCCAGGAAGCGTCAAAATATTCCCGGATCATGCCGGTTGAGGGGTCAATCAAACGTGTCAGAGCCAGTCGCGCCAGTTTTTCCGCCTGATTTTGAAAATCCGGATGTTCAGCGTAAGGCATCCACACCAGGCAGGCTTCAAAAAGATGCATGATCGGGTCCTGACCGCGCACATCATCTTTCCCGGGGGAAATACCCCGCAGACCGTCACCTGCATCCGCGAAAATAAGGCGGACGTCACGGAGGGTTTCCCGTGCTTTCCGGTAATAAGCGGCGACGTCGCTTAATCGAAAGGCCCAGTGATAGGCGTAAATGATGAAGGCGTGGGCATAAAGGTCCCGCTTCGTGTCAAGCGCTTCAAGCGTTGGAGAGATGGAGAAGATCCAGCCCGCTTCGCCATCCCGGCGATGATAAAGGCGCTCAATCGTTGCAAGGCCATCCAAAGCGTCTTCCCCGCCGCCGTAAAGACCCTCGACAGCGGCACGGCAGTAAGTGGCGATCTGGCGTGCCTGCACCATAAGTCGCAGCGCCGGTACGGCTTGCGGCGCGGCTGAAAATGTCAGGCGCTCATGAAAAAGGGAGGTTGTCCGGTTAAATCCGTCCTGCGCCCAAAGCGGCAATGCCTGCCCGACGAGCCATTCCTGCCACTTCAGGCCGGAACGATGCCGCGCAGGCGCCGCGCCGCAGGACGTTTCAGTCATCAGAATGGCGGCTTTTCTGGACGGATTGACCCGAGCGCGCGATGAGATCGGTGGTGGAGCACCCTTCGATGATTTTGGCCAGAACGACATGGCCACCATAGGACTTCACAAAATCGCCGCCCACGACCTCGTCCTCCCGGTAATCCGCCCCTTTGATGATCGTATCCGGCCTTAGCGTCTCAATCAGTCTCCGGGGCGTATCTTCATCGAAAATGACGACGAGATCCACATCGCGCAAAGCGCTCATGACCGCGGCGCGCGCCTCCTGCGACTGGACAGGCCGCGTCGCGCCTTTCAACCTTTTGATCGAGTCATCACTGTTGAGCCCGACGACCAGCTTATCTCCCTCCATGGAAGCCGCGCGGATCAACGCGATGTGGCCGGGGTGCAGCAGGTCGAAACATCCATTTGTGAAGGCGATACGTGCCCCATGTAAACGCCAGTCCTCCACCACGCCGCGCGCGGTCACGAAATCGGCCACGCCGTCAAAGCCAAGCGTGTCCGCGATGAGTTTCTGATTAAGCTCCCGCCGTGACACCACGGAGGTGCCGAGTTTGCTCACGGCGATGGAGGCGGCCGCCGTTGCGATGACAGTAGCTGTTTCGAGATCATGCCCGGCGGAAAGCACCGCCGCTACAGCCGCCAGCACCGTATCGCCCGCGCCGGATACGTCGAATACCTCCGACTTATAGGCGGCTTCATGCCGGATGACGCCATTACGCTGCCAGAGTGTCATGCCCTTCTCAGAACGGGTAAGAAGGACATCACCCCCGAATTGCGCCGAAATCACCGCCGCCGCGCACTCAACATCCGCATCGCTTTGCAACTCGGTCAGTCCCGCCGCCGCCGCGGCTTCATGGCTGTTGGGCGTGACAAGTGTTGCGCCGCGATAGGCTGAGAAATCGACGCGTTTCGGGTCAATAATCACCGGGATGCCGCGCGCCTGCGCCGCCGCAATAATGGCGCGCAGGACGCGATCCGTCAGCACACCTTTGGCGTAATCAGAGCAGACGAGGATATCCGCATTGTTCAGCGCCGCGCTTGTCCGTTTGATCAAATCATCCTGCGTCCCGTCGGAGAAAGTGACGACGCGCTCATCATCAATGCGCACGAGCTGATGCTGTCCGCTTAGCACCCTTGTTTTACTGATGGTGGACCAGCCTGCTTCCGTCACGAGTTGCGTTGTGTCGATATCACTATTGACACGCAGCACGTCCCGCAGATTTTCGGCATTCTCATCATCCCCTACAACGCCGATGAGGGTGATTTGACATCCCAGGGCGGCGGCATTGGCCGCGACATTGGCGGTGCCCCCCGCAATGGATGCGCAACCGGAACGCAGAAGCACAGGGACCGGTGCTTCAGGTGAAAGGCGTTTAACGGCGCCTGAAATATAGCGGTCGACCATGACGTCGCCGACAACAACCAGACGCCCGAAATGATAATTATCAATCATCGCTGCCTCTTCTAACCTTGTTGCCGAACCACGTCCAGAGCGCGTAAAAACGCGTCAAGGTCCGCACCATCAAAAAGGTAACCGGCGATCCCCGCACGTCGGGCGGCCTCAATATCCGTCTGACGGTCACCGATAAGAAAGCTGCGCGCGCGATCCAGATCAAATTGCGCGATGGCTTTGTTGAGCATCCCCGGGGCGGGCTTACGATCAGGGTGGTGACGGCGATATTGCGGCAGGCTGGCGTCAGGGTGGTAGAGGCAATAGAAGAACCCATCAATATGCGCGCCATCTTCGTTAAGCCGTGCCTGTATGGCGGCGTGGAAATCCTCAACCGCGCCCGGCGTAAAATAGCCGCGCGCCACGCCCGACTGATTGGTCACGACGATGACGGCATAGCCAGCCTGATTGAGGCGCCCAATGGCGCGGATAGCGCCGGGGATGAAGACGAGATCCTCAATGCGATGAGTGTAACCCGTGTCCCGATTAATAACTCCGTCCCGATCCAGAAAAGCCCCCCGGGCGCTGGCGATGATGTCGCTGATCTGATCCGTCAGGCGGTATCGCGTTAAAGTGCGTTATGTGCGTCATGGAGGTGTCGCACATAACGTTGCACACCTTCCGTGACGGACGTGAAGACGTGGTCGCACCCGATGCGGCGCAGAGCGGTTAAGTCAGCGCGGGTGAAGCACTGATATTTCCCCTTCAGGCTTTCCGGAAAAGAAATGTACTCAATGAGGCCAGACCGGACCAGCGCGTCGAGGCTCATCGGTTCTTTGCCGCTGATCTGCAACATTGTGTTGACGACGGAGGCCGCGACATCATTGAAAGGGCGCGCCTCGCCTGAGCCGAGATTGAACACGCCGCTTTTTTCCGGATGGTCAAAAAACCACAGATTGACGGCGACAGCGTCTTCCACAAACAGGAAATCCCGCTTCTGCTCACCCGCCGCGCAATCCCCATAGGCGCCGAAGAGTCTGACGCGCTCATCCGAGATGAATTGTTGATAATTGTGATAGGCAACCGAGGCCATCCGGCCTTTATGCTGTTCATGCGGGCCATAAACATTGAAATACCTTAAACCGACAAGCTGCGCCCGTCTCCCTGGGAGTGATTTGCGCACGATGCGGTCAAAAAGCAGCTTGGAATAGCCATAGACATTCAGAGGCTTCTCAAAAACCGGGTCTTCAGAAAACTCTGTTGACACGCCATAGGTCGCGGCGCTGGAGGCATAAATGAGGCGTGTCTCCGTCATGCCGCATCTTTCAAGAAGCAGGCGGCTTGTCTCATAATTATTGGCCACCATGTAGCTTCCATCATGCTCCATCGTGTCCGAGCACGCGCCTTGATGGAAAATGGCTTTCGCATCATCAAACTCTCCCGTCCGAAAACGGGTGTAGAAACCCTTTTTGTCGATGAAATCGGAGAGATCGAGCGAAAGGAGGTTTTGGAACTTCTCACCGCGCTTCAGATGATCAACGGCGATCACATCCTTATAGCCGCGTGCATTGAGCGCCCTGACAAGGTTGCTGCCAATAAAGCCCGCCGCGCCGGTGACAATGATGCGATTCGACATGATATCTCCAGAAATACAGCCCGACATTCACCCGCGATCTTAACCGGCGCACGAAAGGTTTTACAATGATGGCGATCCGGATGCGTTGACGAGACCCGCAGGACGCGCCCCGTTACAAGAACGGGCTTGACCGCAACCGTCCCGATTGCGCATAGATGAGCGCTCTTTTCCCTGCCCGAATGACGATCATCATGCGCGAAAATCAGAACAGCTCATCATCTGGGCACGACCTGAAAGACCAGTATCGCGACACTGTCTTTTTGCCGCGGACCAGCTTCGCCATGCGCGGTAACCTCCCGACGCGTGAGCCGGAATTGCTGGCCCAATGGGAGAAATCCAGGCTTGATGCCCGTATTGCCGCCGGACATGCGGGGAAAGACGTCTTCACACTCCATGACGGCCCGCCTTACGCGAACGGGCATCTCCATATCGGCCATGCGCTGAACAAGATCAACAAGGATATCATCAATCGCGCGCAACGAATGTCCGGCAGGGATGTCCGTTATATTCCCGGCTGGGACTGCCATGGTCTGCCGATTGAATGGCGGGTTGAGGAAGAATATCGTAAATCGGGCCGCCATAAGGAGGATGTGCCGATCATCCAGTTCCGGGCGGAATGTCGCGAATATGCACGGCACTGGCTTGAGGTACAGTCAAAGGAATTTCAGAGGCTGGGCGTGCAGGGGGAGTGGGCAAACCGCTACGCCACCATGGATTTCGCCTCTGAAGCGGCCATCGTGGGAGAAATCGGTAAATTCCTGCTGAATGGCGCGCTTTACCGGGCGCTAAGGCCTGTCATGTGGAGCCCTGTTGAGAAAACCGCGCTCGCCGAGGCCGAGATCGAATATCACGACATCACCTCCGCCGCAGTTTACGTCGCTTTCCCGGTCATCCACGACCCCACCCCCCACCGGGAATTGCTGGAGACAGCATGTGTCATCTGGACGACCACACCCTGGACAATCCCCGCCAACCGCGCGATCGCCTTTGGACGTGACATTGATTATGTCGTCATCTCAGTCGTTGCGCGCGCTGAGGATAGTCTGGTCGTGCCCGGGCAGAAACTCCTCATCGCGGAAGCACGTCTCGAGGATTTCAGCCGTCAGGCCGGCATCATCGAATATAAAATTGATCGGTATGTAGCTGGGGAATTGCTGGAGGGCGTCATTTGCGCGCATCCCCTGCATGGGCAAGGTTATGATTTTGACGTGCCTCTGCTATCCGCTGATTACGTCACGACAGATGCGGGGACGGGGCTCGTCCATACAGCACCGGCCCATGGCGTGGATGATTATCAGCTCGGCCGTCGCTTCGGGCTGGAAGTGACGGAATACGTCCAGGATGACGGCACTTACGCCCCGAATGTGCCGCTTTTTGCTGGGCAACACGTCTTTAAGGCCGCAGGCCCCGTTTGCACGGCCCTATCTCGCGTCATGCGAAAATCCATCACCGCCCATGCTGTGCCGGCCGGTCTGGTGGCGCAGCACTCGATTGAGCATAGTTACCCCCATTCCTGGCGCTCCCGCAAGCCGATCATCTTCCGGGCGACGCCGCAATGGTTTATCCAGATGGATGGCGACACGAAGCTCCGTGAGCGCGCGCTTCAGGCGTTGCAGGATGTGACCTTTGTCCCCGCCGCCGCGCGCAACCGCCTCACCTCCATGGTGGCGCAGCGCCCGGATTGGTGCATCAGCCGTCAGCGCGCCTGGGGCGTGCCCATTGCTGTCTTTGTTGAAAAGAAAACGGGCGAGGTGCTGCGGGACGCGGCGGTGATGGCGCGCATCGTCGCGGCGTTCGAGCAATATGGCGCGGATATCTGGTACACGGAACCGGCTTCGACCTTCCTCGGGCCGGAGCGGGATCCGGCTCTCTACGAGCAGGTTTTTGATATTGTCGATGTATGGTTTGAAAGCGGGTCCACCCATAGTTTCGTGCTGAAAGGCCAGCGCCTGAACGCCCCGGCAGATCTCTACCTTGAAGGCTCGGATCAGCATCGTGGCTGGTTTCAGTCTTCCCTGCTGGAAAGTGTCGGCACGACGGGACATGCGCCTTTCAAAACTTTGGTGACGAATGGCTTTGTTCTGGATGAGCAGGGACGTAAAATGTCCAAATCTCTGGGCAATGTCGTCGCGCCGGATGAAGTGACGCAATCCCTCGGGGCGGATATTCTGCGGTTATGGGTCGCGAATTCCGACAGTCATGAGGACCTTCGGATTGGTAAGGAGATCCTGAAGCAGCAGGGCGAACTTTACCGACGTCTGCGCAATACGTTGCGATGGGTGCTTGGCGCGTTCGATGGATTTACAGAAAAAGAGAAGCAGGATTACGCGGACCTGCCTGATCTGGAGCGCTATATCCTCCACCGTCTGAGTGAAGTGCATGATGTGCTGGCCAATGCCGTGCGCACCCATCATTGGGTGGGTGTCTACCCTTTCCTCCATCAATTCTGCGCCAATGACCTGTCGGCATTTTATTTCGATATCCGCAAAGATGTCATTTATTGCGATGCCGCCGCCTCCCCCCGCCGTCGCGCGGCGCGGACAGTGCTCGACATCCTGCACCGCGCCCTCTCAACGTGGCTCGCGCCGGTCCTTGTCTTTACGGCCGAAGAGGCATGGACGGCCCGTTTCGGCAGCAAAGAGTCCGTGCATCTCCAGAATTTCTTTAAGCCGGATGCGTCATGGTACGATGAAAAATTGGGCGCGTGCTGGAGCAAATTACGCGGTCTACGGCGCGTCATCACGTCGGAGCTTGAAGTGGCGCGGCGTGACGGGTTGATCCTTTCCTCCCTGGAAGCGCGCATCAACCTGCCCCTGACGCCGCAGGAGGACGCGGTTTTCGGTGAAGTCGACTGGAGCGAGCTGGCCATCGTCTCTGAAGTGGAAATCATGATCCAGATGAATGCCGCACCGATTTATCTGGATGCAACGGACGAGGCGCCTGCCTTGGATGGCGTGACGGAGCAACATGGCATCCCCACAATCAGCGTGGCGCGCGGCGAAAAATGTGCGCGATGCTGGCGCGTGCTGCCTGAAGTCGGCACGGACACGCATCACCCGCATTTGTGCCTGCGATGTACCGACGTAGTGACTGGGGCCGCCTGATGTCCGGATTGTTGCCGATACAGCAAAATGCGACGACGGAGCGTCATGTCCTGGGCGGTGCCGTGGCGGGGTTGATCATCCTCCTCGCTGATCAGGCCAGTAAATACTGGATTCTCTATATTTACCACCTGCCTGAGAAGATCTCCGTGCCCATCCTGTCATGGTTCAACCTGACGATGGTGTGGAACAGGGCCGTGACGTTCGGCATGTTTGGCGGGTTGGGGAAGTGGGCGCCGTGGATTTTCAGTTCCCTTGCGCTTCTGACTGCGGCCGTCCTTATTTACGTGATGATGACGATACCACGCCGCCTTGTCGCGATCGCCGCAGGGATGATCGCGGGCGGCGCCATTGGCAACGTGATGGACCGATTGCGCCTGGGCGCGGTTGTGGACTTCATCCATTTGCATGCTGGGGGATGGAATTGGTTTGTTTTCAACATTGCAGATATGGCCATTGATGTCGGTGTTGCGTTATGGATTCTGGACCGCTTAATTTTAGATCGACAGGCACGATGCGATGCTTGAATCCCTTGTCGAGTCACAGGCTAACGCGTAAGGTTTGACACGATGGCAAAGCAAATGATCCTCCGCGTGCAACGCTTCGTTGCTGTTTCTGGTGTGCTGGTGGCGTTACCGGGCTGTTCCGGCTCTGAGCTGTCACGTGCCTTCGGGCTGGAGCGCTCAATGCCGGATGAATATACCGTCACGACGCAGCCGCCCCTTTCCATGCCGCCAGGGAGTGATCTCAACCTACCTGGAGAGGGCGGGCGCAAGCTCAATGACTCGGCCAGTATGCAGGCGCTTGAGATGCTGGCGCCTGAAATGGCGTTACGCCGTGGCGTCAGTCAGGGTAGTGCCGGGCAGCGTGATCTCGTCAAAAATCTGGATGAGGCGGCGTCCAACCCGCAGGCGGGGCAGGAATTGCAGGGCTATAATGGTGACCTTGCGGATCAGATCCTCTTCTGGAAGGGTCGGCCACAGGACGCCGTTGTTGATGGAGAGGCTGAAAACCGCCGTATTCGGGACGCGTCAGCTATGGGGCGCAATCCGGCAAAGGGGGTGACCCGCGTCAAACCGTCCTCCAAGGGATTTCTTGGCGTCTTCTGAGGTCGCAACGGTATGACGCCCCATCCGCGCCGAACCGCCCTCAGATCTGCCGCCTCTCCAATCATGTGATGGACCTGATCGCCGCAGGTGAGGTGATTGAACGACCCGCCGCGGCGCTTAAAGAGCTCGTTGAAAACGCGGTTGATTCCGGCGCGACGGAAGTCCAGGTCGCTCTCAATGGTGGCGGGGCGGACCGCATTGAAGTGCAGGATAATGGCTGTGGTATGACGGCAGATGACATGACTCTGGCCCTTGAACGTCATTGCACTTCCAAATTATCGGACGGCAATCTCTCACATATCCGCACGCTTGGTTTCCGCGGGGAGGCCCTGCCGTCCATCGGTGCGAGTGCACGGTTTTTGATTGTGTCGTGTGTCCCGGATGCGGATACGGCCTGGGCCATCTGGGTTGAAGGCGGCCAGATCACCCCGCCCGCCCCCGCAGCCGGGACTTTCGGCACGCGTGCCGTGGTAGAGGATTTGTTTTTCGCGACCCCCGCCCGGCGGAAATTCCTCAAATCTGCAAGAGTGGAAAGCGGCCATGCTGAGGCGGTGATGCGCCGCATCGCGCTGTCAACGCCGCATTGCGCCATCAAATTCAGTCTCGATAACCGTGTCATTATCGACCTGCCCACGCAATCGGCTGAAGCGCGCGCGAAAGCCATTCTGGGCGAAAGTGAGGGGCTTTGCGTCCTGTATGAGCAGCGTGATGCGATGCATCTCAGCGGCTTCATCTGCGGTCCCGCCGCCACGCGAGCGACGGCTTCCGGGCAGTTCATGTCCGTCAATGGCCGTGCCGTGAATGACCCGCTTCTTAAAACGGCGATCCGCGTCGCTTATCGGCCGCTGATTGAGGCCGGGCGCTTTCCCATCCTCGCATTATCTCTGGACCTTCCGTCTGAGGAAGTGGACGTCAATGTCCATCCCGCGAAAACGGAATAGAGATTTGCGCGGGAGGAGGAGGTGCGGTCTTTTGTTATTGGTGCTCTCCAACGCGCTGTGGGTTTGGGGGCCGGGCAATCCGGCCATCATGCCCAGTTGCGGGGGGCGTCCGACGTACGCTACCCGCAGGATAAGATGCCGCGCCCGGATGGCCCACTTGGAGAGGGCGCCGCATCGCACCGCCTTGACCCGATGCCCTATCAGGGTCGACTCGGCATGGCGCACCATGAAAGCCCCGCGCGCGCCCTCCGTTACCCCACGCCGCCGGGCGATGTCGGGACAGTGATGACGCCCTTAACCGTTGCGGATATTGAAGCGCAACTCGCGAGCGGCAGCATCCGGTCGGGCGGTATGTCGGATGGCAATGAGGGTTTCCGCCCGTCAGCGCGGGTGCTTCCCCACCCGAAGGATGCCACGCCCGAGGATAATGTCGCACCGCACCCGCTCGGTGCGCCGGTGGCGCAGGTTCTCGACACATATATCATCGCCGTGGCGGATGATGGGGATCTCGTCCTCGTGGATCAACATGCTGCGCATGAACGCCTGACGCATGAGCACCTCCTCCGCCAATGGTCGGAGGAGCAGATCAGGACGCAGCGCCTCCCCCTGCCGAAAATCATCTCCCTTTCCACGCCTCAACTCGATGCCATGATGTCTTACACGGAATCTCTGGCGCGTCTCGGGCTAGAAATTGATCGTTTCGGGGTGGACGGCCTTGTCCTGAGAACCATTCCGGTGCTGCTGCAAGGTTCGGACGCTGCGGGGCTGATCCGCGATCTGTCCGAGGAGTTGACGGATGACGCGCTGGCGACGCCGGGAGAGGCCGTCGCGATTGAACGCAGGATCGATGCGGTGATCGCAAGAATGGCGTGTCACGGGAGTGTTCGGTCAGGCCGTCGTCTTCATGCTGAAGAAATGTCCGCGCTTCTACGGCAGATGGAGGCCGCACCCCGCGCTAATACCTGCTCCCACGGGCGTCCAACCTGGCTGAAGCTCAGTAAGAATGAAATTGAACGCCTCTTCGGTCGGCGGTAAGGCGCAGCTGAACTTTCGTCCTATTTTTTCGCGCCGGACGGTGATTTGCCCTTCCGGAACAGGACATTACCCGCTGAAGCGCCCATCACGCAGATAATGCCCATCCATTGGGAGAGGTAAAGAGCCTCCCCGAGGAATATAATCCCGGAAAAACTGCCGAACGCTGGTTCCAGGCTCAAAAGAATGCCCAGTTCACGCGGGTTGAGGCGACGCATCGTGATGATTTCCAGCAAATAAGGGATCGCGGAGGAAAGCACGGCGATCCATATCGCGGTCAGGCTTGCTGAAGGGTTGGCGTAAGCCGTAGGGAGGGCGATCACGAAGCAGGGCAGGAGGAGGATACCGGCGAAGCTCATGCCAATCGCCGCGGCCTGCGCGCCGGGCACGGCTTTACTGACGCGCGTCCCGGCGAGAAGGTAAATAATCCAACCGACAGCGCTGCATAAGGCGGCGGCGACACCGATCGGGTCGACATTATGGAAGGACCTATCAGGCCGGAGGATCAGGAAGAGGCCGATCATGACGATCAACGCCCAGAATATATCCATCCAACGCCGTGAGCCAAACAGAGCCAGTGAAAGCGGACCGATAAATTCGATTGTGACGGCGAGGCCCAAAGCCATCCGGCTAAGCGCGATGTAGAAAAAGAGGTTCATCATCGCCATGGCCGCGCCATAAGGAATGAAGAGCCTGATATTGGCGCGGGTCAGATATTCAACGCGCGGCCGCACCAGGATGAGAAGCATGACAGACGCCAGGCAGACGCGAAGCCCCACCATTTGCTCGGCGGAAAATGTGCCAAAAAGATTTTTGGCCATCGCCGCGCCGATCTCGAAAGATGACATTCCGGTAACAAGGGCGAGTACAGCCTGTACACGTGACCATCCCCGTGACTTCTGACCGAAACGCAGGAGGCGCATCAGATATCAAGCATCTCAACGGAACGCGCACGCTCCTGAATAAATTGAAAGCGCAGCTCCGGCTTCCGTCCCATAAGGCTCTCCACCTGATTGCGAGTCAGAGACTCGTCTTCCCGTGGGACAATGACACGAAGCATTGTGCGGTGGCGAGGGTCCATTGTTGTTTTTTTAAGATCGTTCACCGGCATTTCACCGAGACCTTTAAAGCGGGAAATTTCAACGCGCGCATTTGGTTTAAAATCCCGCTTGATGCATCGATCTCGATCATCATCATTCATCGCATAAACGGTCTTGGGGCCATGTGTCAGGCGGTAAAGCGGCGGTTGCGCAAGGTAAAGATGGCCGCCTTCGATCAGGCGGGGCATTTCGCGGTAGAAGAAAGTCATCAGGAGGGAGGCGATATGCGCGCCATCGACGTCGGCATCCGTCATGATGATGACACGGCCATAACGCAGCTTTCCCGAATCAAACTGTCCGCCGATCCCGGCGCCGAGGGCTTCAACGAGGTCTTTCAATTCCTGATTGGCGCGCAGTTTTTCGGCCGTGGCGGAGGCGACATTCAGAATTTTGCCGCGCAATGGCAATACGGCCTGGGTTTCACGGTCCCGCGCCTGACGGGCGGACCCACCGGCGGAATCTCCTTCGACGAGGAAGATCTCGGTCTCCGCTGCGTTCTCCCGCGTGCAATCCGTCAATTTGCCGGGAAGACGCAGGCGACGCGTCGCGCTTTTGCGCAGCGTGTCCCGGTTTTCTTTCCGTCGAAGCCGGTCTTCAGCCCGCTCAACAATCGCGGTGAGGAGTTGATCTGCCTGTGCCGGGTTACCGCCCAGCCAATAGTCAATCCGGTCGCGTAACGCCCCCTCAACGAGGCGCGCGGCCTCCTGCGTTGTCAATTTCTCTTTCGTCTGACCCTGAAAATGCGGGTTACGGATGAAGGCGGAGAGCTTGCTGGCGACCATGCCCATAATGTCATCGGCTGTGATCACGCCAGCGCGTTTCATCGCGCGCTGCTCACCCCAATGGCGGAAGCCCTTCAGGAGCGCGGCGCGGAGGCCGATCTCATGCGTGCCGCCCTGAGGGGTCGGGATGGTGTTACAGAAGGACGCGATGGCGGCCGAACCGCGAGAGATAAAAGCGATCGCCCACTCAACCCGGCCACTTTCCTCCCCATTGGCGGATTTCGGGAGTTGCGCCTCGCCCGCCCATAACGGGGCCAGCAGCGTTTCCGGCGCTTCAAGCTCCGTAACGAGACTGTCCGCCAGACCATTCGGGAAATGGATGATGTCCGTCTCCGGCGTGTCGTCCCCTTTTCTGATGGTTTCCGCAGCTACCTTCCAATGGATCGTGACATTGCGGAAAAGCGACGCTTTTGACCGGCAGAGGCGATAAAGCCGATCGGCTGAGAAACCAAGATTGCCGAAAATCTGAGGATCCGGCGTGAAACGCACCGCGGTGCCGCTGCGCCCCGACGCCTTGCCGATTTTCTCAAGCGCTGACTGGGGGACGCCCCGCGCATAGACCTGCCGCCAGAGAGCACGGTCCCGCGTGACGTCCACTTGCAGAAAGGAGGAAAGCGCATTGACGACGGATGAGCCGACACCGTGTAAACCTCCCGATGTCTGATAGGCTTTGCCCGAAAATTTACCCCCGGCATGGAGGGTTGTGAAAATCACCTCCAAAGCGGAGCGATCCTTGAATTTCGGATGGGCATCGACGGGGATGCCGCGCCCATTATCGCGCACGTAAAGCGTATCGGCGCTTTCGAGACTGACCTCAATCACGTCGGCAAAACCGGCGACAGCTTCATCCATCGCATTATCGATGATCTCGGAGGCCAGATGGTGATAGGCCGTGTCATCCGTGCCGCCAATATACATGCCGGGGCGCCGGCGCACAGGCTCCAGCCCCTCCAGCACTTCAATCTGTGCGGCGTTATAGGCGCTCGCCGCCTTATTGGCGCGATCACGTTTCGGGCGCTCAGGGCTTTGACCAGGGAAGAGATCGTCGCTCATCATCGTGCTTCGGCGTTGGGGCGTTGCATGTCAGGGCGCGCGGCCGGTCTCGTCACCATCATGTCAATGTTTCGCGCTGCGTCTGCGACGATGCTGCTGCGCGCGGGTTGTCGTGTTACGCGGGCCGCTGCATGACTCAAAAGATTCCGGCTGGGCGATGTCTTTACCTTCCGCATAGTGCGAGAGATCCTCTCCATCCTTGAGGGCGTCGATCTCATCAAACATCTGCATACGCTGTGCACAGAAAACAGTGCCAGCGTGCACGCCACCTTTGGACTGAACATTCGCGAGCTGGGTCACGTAATCATCACGCTGGCAACTGGCGGCCCGCCCGTAATTGCTCCGGAAATAGCGATCGAGACGTCCTTCCTCCTCCGTCAGTTTCGGCCTGAATTTCGTCACGAACGCATTATAGCGATCCTGCGCGCTGCATGAGAGCGCCGTCACCATCAGTTCACTTTTAAGACCCTGCACATTGAAAGCCTCATGCGTGGGCGACTCACCACAAGTGGCGGCGGCCTGCGCGACCGGAGAAATAAAGAGAAGGGCGGCGGGAAAAAGCCCGGCTAAGCCGCACGCTTGTCTGAAGATTTTGACAACGTGACGTGGCTTCATGACAACTTCTCCAGATGGAATTGTAAGGGCGCGTTCAGGCGCGAGGGACCGGGACGAATGCGGAAAGAATTACGACGGACAAGGCGCAAAATAAACCCATTTTTGCATTTGAGCGCTTGCATTGAAATGGATAGGTGGGCACATCGTCACTTCCTGGGATTATTGGAGGAGAAACGCTGGCGGCGAGCTTTCGTTTTTCCGATTATTCCTGTGCAAACGATCCGTCATATGAACGCATGGCCGACCCCACCATAGTCGGTCGTCCAAGAAGGGAGTTAAAAATTTGCTGCGTGTTAAAAAGGTTTTAGGCTTCGTCGTGATGTCTGCCGTGCTCGCGGCCTGTCATCGGCCGCTTCTGCCGGCACGTCTTATCGCACCTGACCCGTATGGCAATCTCAAAAAATCGGCTTTATGTCAGCTTACCCCGGTCAAGGCTGAGGAAGGCGGTCGTAAACTGTCAACTGAGATGACGGTAAGAAGCGATGACGGCTTCTGCACCCTCACCCTTAAAAAGCCGGAGGGCGGCAGTTACGCGTCTTTCGGCGTCGTGCCCCATCCGCAGCAGGGCAAGGTGCTGATTTATAATTATGAGGGCCAGACCTACCTGAATTATCGCGCCGACACCGCTTATGCAGGCGATGATGCTTTTACCGTCATTTTGATTCCGTCAATTGATGCGCCGCGTGTCGCCCTTGACGTCAAGGTGAACGTCCAGGCCACACCCATCGTCCCTGTGACGCCAGGCGCGGCTGCAACACCGGAGGTCAGGCGGGGCTACGGTCTTAAATTGAAAAGGTAATCGGTTCCTCAACCGGTCGACGCAGGCCGCGTTTCTCCGCGCGACGGATCAGCTCCTCCAATGAGATCTCCGCCATTTCTTTTTTCATCCGGAGGTCAAGTGTCTGCCAGCATGGGGCAATAACTTCCCGGAAAAGAGGGTTGGATGCTTCATCCATCGGTGCAGGCTCATCAAGCAGGACGGCCTGCGCGATATCATCAAGTGAGATATCGCGCTGCGCCCGTCCCGGGCGGTAGCCGCCCTTAGGGCCGCGCACGCTCTCCAGCAGGCCGCTGCGGGATAATGTCTGCAAAACGGGTTCAATCCCGCGACGTGCCAGGCCCGTGCGCTCCGCAAGCTCGACGCCGCTGACGAGGTCCGTGCGCCCCGTGTGAAAAGCGATGTCCAGCATGACGGTGACTGCCGTCATCGCTCTGTCACATCGCAGATACATTTTAAATTTCCTCCGAATGGCTGGATTATATATAACAGTTTTACATCGTATTTTAAAATAGCGTTATCGAGTCATACGCGGGAGGTTATTATGTCATCGGGTCAAGGACCGGCATCTCGGATCGCGATTAAAAATGCGGCTGAGTCCGCCTCGGGGCGCAGGCAGGGGCCTCGCATGCATGGGCAGGTTTACGGGTCAATCCTTGAGACAGTGGGGGCAACGCCTCTCGTCGCGGCGCCGCGTCTGCAACAGAAGGAAGGGCTCCACGCGCAGATCCTTCTCAAACTCGAGTTTTTCAATCCGCTCGGATCGGTCAAGGATCGGATTGGCCTGGCAATGATTGAGGACGCTGAGGCGCAGGGTCTGATCACGCCCGGGCGCACGGTGCTGATTGAGCCGACCTCCGGCAATACGGGTATATCGCTTGCCCTTGTGACGGCGGCGCGGGGTTACCGGTTGATTGTCACCATGCCGGAAAGCGCTTCCACGGAACGTCGGAAGATGATGCGTCTCCTGAACGCGCATCTGGAATTAACGCCCTCATCCCGCGGCATGGCCGGCGCGATAGACCGTGCACGTGAGCTTGTGGCTTCACTGCCAGATGCCTGAATGCCCAGGCAGTTTGACAACCCGTCCAGCCCCGATATCCACGCCCGTGGCACGGCAGAAGAAATTTGGGCCGACACGCAGGGCCAGGTGGATATGGTTGTCGCAGGTCTCGGAACGGGTGGCGCCTTGACCGGTATCGCACGCACTCTAAGCGCGCGAAAACCCGGGATGACGTTTTGGGGCGCCGAACCCTCCGAAAGCGCCGTTCTCCATGGTGATCGGCCCGGTCCGCACGATATTCAGGGGATTGGGCCTGGTTTTTGCCCGCATATACTCGACACGTGCCTCCTGACCAGGGTTAAAACCGTTTCGGAGCGGGAGGCCATTGCGGCGGCGCGTCTATGCGCGCGGGTGGAAGGCATTCCGATCGGGATTTCATCCGGTGCAGTCCTCTCCGCCGCGTTGGAGCTCGCACGGGCGCCGGAAAATAAAGGGAAGGTCATCGTCACGATGATCCCCTCATTTGCAGAGCGATATCTCTCGACGTCGCTCTTCACCGACCTCGTTTAATTGACCCGCCCGCGATGGAGCGGGCGCGCCTGCCAATCCTTACGCCTTATGTTCAGTCAAGGATGATGACGACGCGACGATTTTGCGGTTCACGCGTGTTCAGCTTCGTGCGCACGAGAGGGTCCGCGTCCCCGAAACCGGGGGTTTCGATCGTGCGCTCAGCCACACCATCGCGGATCAACTCAGATTTGACCGCACGCGCCCGGCGGAGGGGGAGCTGCATATTATAGGCCTTGCCCCGCGCGCCCGGGTGGCCTGCACTATTATCCGTATAGCCATTGACCTTGATACGCGTCTCTCCAACATTTGAGGCATTCTGGGCGGCAGCTTCGATAACCGCGCGCGCCCGGTTTGAGAGATCGGCTTTGTCCCAATCGAAAAAGACAAGATAGGTGCGTGCCGGGGCAGGGCCGGGTGCCTGAATTGGCGTATCCACGTGCGGCGCGGGCGGTGGCGGCGGGTTGAACTCATAACGCAACCCCAGCATGGCGGAATGATTGAAATAAGTCGTGGTTGAGCGATTTCCCTCCGCTACGGCGCCCGGCATGTAGCCAGCATCTGTCAGCACGCCATTTGCGCGGCCATGGTGGCTTTGCGGCCCCAGCATCGTCATGAAACGATATTCAGTTGTGAGAGACAGGCCCGGCGCGTGCGGGACCGAGAAGGCGAGGCCAAAAATAGCCTGATAGGCAAAATTGCCGAATGTGCCGCCAACATGCTGGTTATAACCCAGTGACGGGATGGCGATATTGAAGTCGCTTCTCTGCCACGCATAACCAATACCCGCGCCGAAATAAGGGAAGATCCAATTTTTCCCCAGATCCATGTCAAATAATGCATTGGCCATGGCGCCATAAACTTTCTGACCGCCATTTGTGACCGGGGAACCATGGTTGCTGCGATAATAGCCGAGATTGCTGTCCCGGTAATTGCCTTCAACTTCAACGCGGAACCCATTGCCGAAGCCCCAACCGACCGAGCCCAGCTCTGCCGCGCCGACATCATATTTATCGCGTCCGACCGGAAAACTGGGAGAACTGCGATTGACCTGATCCTGATTGAAAGTCGCCCCGCCCTCACCGTTTATATAAAGTCCGGTCACAGGTTGGGCTTTCGCAACGCAGATGGTTCCGATGGAAAAAATCAGGCCGAGCGCGAAACCTGCCAGGCGATGGCGACGGGGCATGTAAGCGCGTTTCCCGTAGGTGCGCGACAGAAATTTAACGGCGCATGACCCGTTTAGCTTATCGTGTCGGGTCCAGGTTGCCATCGCATGTTCTCCGTGCTCGGTGATCACCTCGGCCTGTGGGGGATCATTGTTGTGTTAAAAGACGCAGCGCGCCCAAGAGTTCGCATCATGGTGAAGGGCCACGAACCCTGTATCATGATCCGGATTAAAGGAAACTTTTCCCGCCATGCAGCGGGAATCAGCCTTGTCCTCCGCCATATGTCAGTCGGATGATCCATGCCGGGTTGTCAGCTCTTTTTCAATCGGGTCAGAAACAACAGAGGTTTCAAGCTCCAATATCCAGAGACCCGGATCATATTTCTCCTGACGGATGAAGAACGAGTCAAGATCACCCTGACTCGCCATGGGCAGTCGCTCCCAACCATCTGAGAGTGCGAGTTACCTCAATACCGCAATGTTTCGGTTTCTGTCGATCAATATGGTGTACGGCGTGCCGGCATCAATATCACCTTTTTTGACAATTGTTGCGATATTGCCGCACTGCGTCTGCTGTCGTATCAGGGTGCGAATCCAGAATTCTGTTTTTAATCTCATGTGATCGATCAGGGAAGCTGAGTATTCGGCGCGTCAATATCGGGTATCGCCCGCAACGCTGCTTTATAAAGGAGGGGATGCGTGACAATGGATCTGGCAATATCCAGATCGGCATCCGTCCCTAAGGCCGCGGGGCATTGACGCCGGATTTCAAGGATACGTGGCACAGGGACAGGGTAGCGTAAATCCCGTGAAACGCGGATGAGACTTTCATTCAGCAAGTGGCCGGTTTGAAGAGCCGATAATTGCTCCTGCAAATAGGCGCTGCCACGCGAGGTGCAGATTTGGGGGATGATGCCTACGCCCTGAAGGGGCCAACCTAAAGGGGTGAGCACGCGGCTCCACGTCACGAAGATTTCACCCTTATTTGGCATCTGCCCAACGGCCTGCACCAGCCCTTTACCCAAAGTGGCGCTGCCAACCACCACGGCGCGCCGATGGTCAGCCAGCGCAGCGGCAAGGATTTCCGCCGCGCTGGCCGTGCGTCCATCGACGAGGATGGCGATCGGCAGATTTTGCGTCATATCGCCGCCCTGCACGGTCCAGATGTGATTGGCCTGCGGGTCCCGGCCTTTTGTGACCACGGCAATGCCATGATTCAGGACCAGCGCAACCGCTGTCACGGCCTGTTGAAGGACGCCGCCGCGATCTCCCCGCAAGTCCAGAATGAGGGCTCTGATTTTATCTTCCATCAGGGCCTGATCAAGATATTGGCTGAGCTCCTCCGCTGTATCGGAAGAGAATGCCGTAATCCGGAAAATCGCTACCCGGTTTCGGACCTCGACATAGACGGTTTGCGGGGGGACCTGTTGAAGGCGGATTTCCTGCTCAAATGCGGCCTCACCAGGTTTACGCAGGGTGAGCCTGATGGCACGCCCGGCGGGGCCTTGCAGCATTGACGCAATCTCGTCCAGATTCTCGCCCTTCGCACGCTGCCCGTTGACGGCCAGAAGATACGTCCCCGCATCAAGCCCGGCGGACCAGGCCGGACCATTGGCGTTGATGGATGAAATAATGACCGCATCATGTGACAGGCCCAATGTCACACCAATATTGCCCTCATCCCCTAATCTCTCCCGCCGATCATCGGCGGCGGGGTCAGGCCCGACATAGCGGGAGTACGGGTCAAGATGGTTGAAGAGCTCATCAAAGAAACTCTGCATAAGCGCTTCCTGACCGGCGGCGCGCAAAGTTTTTGAGTGCGCCCAGGCCGTATTGAACGCCTTGATGGTAAACTGAACGCAGCTCGATAAATCCGCGCCATTGGGCGGGGTAAAGCTGGCGATTTTCTTCTGACCCATATCCATTCTGACAGATTGCGATGTCTTGCCATCACCGGGCAGAATGGTGAGGGAAATGGAAGGGTCGATGGCTATCAGGCCATCCAGTCCCCAAAAACAGAAAGTCTTGAAATCCTGTGGTTCAAGGGTACGCGGATAGATGAAGCGGAGGGCGGATTCAATGACACTGGCAACGAGGCTTTGATTGAGGGTCACAACCTCATCCGCCCTGACCTGGATCGGCGTCAAGACAAGCCATGCACAGAAAAGAGCACTGCATAAAGGCCGTGCATTTTGTGCAAAGGATGCTTTGAAGGGTTTCAGGGCAAAGGACCTTGCAGACCGAAATACAGCCAAACACTATACAGTGTAAAAAATTTTTCGTGCAATGCAAATGCGGCTTGCCGCGGGCCCTTCAGAAGCGCACAGGCCGTGGCGGCCCATCACGATGCGTCCGCCCCCCCCCCTCCGGGTTGGCTTTGGTCGCCTTGCGCTTCCGTGGCGCCGCGCTGGTTGCCGCCTTTTTCCTGGTTTTGGCCGTCGCTTTTTTGTCTGCACCTGGCTTTTTGGCGCTGGGCGCCGCTTTTTTGACGCCTTTCTTCGCAGGGGCCTTTAAAGGTTTCCCCTTTTCAGCCAGGAGGGTCACAGCCTCATCAAGCGTGACATCATCCATGTTACTGCCGCGCGGCAGGGTGGCGATGATCTGCCCATGCTGCACATACGGCCCGAACCGACCCTTGCGGACCATTACGCTTTCATCATCTTTGGGGTGTTTGCCAAGGTTGCGGATGCTGGCCAGTTTCTGGGCCAGGCAATCCACGGCACGATTGGCGCCAACCGTCAGAACATCATCATCCTTGCCAAGCGTGGCATAAATGCCGCCCATTTTTATGAAAGGGCCGAAACGTCCGAGACCCGCCTCCATCATCTCGCCGGATTCCGGGTGGGGGCCAATTTTGCGGGGCAGGGAGATGTAGCCATGGGCCTGTTCAAGGCTCAGCGTCTCGGCATCGACATTCTTTGGCAGGGCGACGCGTTTGGGCTTTTTCTTCTTATCCGCAGGGTCCGCTTCTCCCCTCTGGACGTAAAGCCCGTAAGGGCCGCGCCTGATTGTCAGTTCTTCTCCCGTCTCGGCATCCATGCCCAGATGGCGGATGCCTTCCTTCAGGCTCGGTGCCTCAGCGCCATCCTCAGCAATGAGGCGACGCGTGAACTGACAGGTCGGGTAATTGGAGCAACCGATAAAAGCCCCGAACTTTCCGAGCCGCAGCCCAAGACGCCCTGACCCGCAAGCCGTGCATTGCCGCGGATCCTCCCCATCCTCCCGAAGTGGGAAGAAGTAAGCGCCGAGATCTTCATCCAGCGCATTAATCACGTCGGCGATTTTCAGATCTTTCGTCTGATCCACGGCGTGGGAAAAATTTTTCCAGAAAGCGCGCATGACATCATGCCAGTCCGCCCGGCCATCCGAAATATCGTCAAGCTGCTCCTCCAGCTTGGCGGTGAAATCCGTATCGACATAGGTCTCGAAAAACGATGTCAGGAAAGCCGTCACCAGCCTTCCGCGATCTTCAGGGACAAATCGCCGGCTATCAAGCCGCACATAGCTGCGATCCCGCAAAACGGAGAGGATGGAGGCGTAGGTTGAAGGACGCCCAATCCCAATTTCCTCCATTTTCTTGACGAGACTGGCTTCGGAATAACGGGGGGGCGGTTGCGTGAAATGCTGCTCCGTCTGGGCGTCCTTCGTCTGGATCGGGTCGCCCTTCGTCATGGGGGGGAAAGGCCGGTTCTCATCATCCTCTGACGCGATATCGTCTCGACCCTCGCGATAAAGTCGCAGAAAGCCGTCGAAAGCGATGGTCGTCCCCGTTGCCCGCATCGTCACGTTATTCTGCCCGTCGGTCAAGGTGACGGAAACCTGATCCAACTCGGCAGAGGACATCTGGGCCGCGACAGCGCGTTTATAAATGAGCTCGTAGAGGCGGGATTGATCATGATTCAGGTGGCGCGCCACATCTTCCGGGCGACGCCGAACATCGGTCGGGCGGATCGCTTCATGCGCCTCCTGCGCATTTTTCGCCTTGCTTGAATAAACGCGCGGCTTTTCAGACTGATATTGCTTCCCGAAACTGTCGAGGATATGGCCCCGTATGGCGCTGATGGCTTCAGCCGCCATCTGGACACCATCCGTCCTCATGTAGGTAATGAGCCCGACATGCTCACCACCAATATCCACACCTTCATAAAGCTGCTGGGCGGTGCGCATGGTGATCTGCGCACTCATCCCCAGTTTGCGTGAGGCTTCCTGCTGTAATGTTGAGGTAGTGAAGGGTGGTGACGGGTTACGACGGAGCTTTTTATGTTCAACATCCGAAACGGAAAACCGACCTGCCGCGATAAGGGCGCGTGCCGCCTCAGCGGCTTCCGCATTTTCAAGGTCAAATTGTTCGAGCTTTTTGCCATGAAGATGGGTCAGACGCGCAAGAAATTCCTGCCCCGATTTCTCTTCAAAAAGCCCTTTGACACTCCAATATTCCCGCTTTTTAAAGACCTCAATTTCCGCTTCCCGCTCACAGATCAGCCGCAGGGCGACAGATTGGACGCGCCCGGCGCTGCGGCTTCCAGGGAGTTTGCGCCATAATACCGGGGACAGCGTAAATCCGACGAGGTAATCTAGCGCGCGACGTGCGAGATAAGCATCAATCAGCGGCTGATCCAGGGTGCGGGGAGTAGCCATGGCCCGCTGCACCGCCGATTTGGTGATTTCATTGAAGGTGACGCGTTGCACACTGATATTTTTAAGCAGGTTGCGCTCCGTGAGCACAGACTGAACGTGCCAGGAAATCGCTTCACCCTCACGATCCGGGTCAGTGGCGAGATAGAGCGACTTGGCGGATTTCAGGGCGCGCGCAATATCGCCCATATGCTTGGCGCCGCGGTCATCCGTCGCCCAGTCCATCGCGAAATTTTCATCCGGCCGGACGCTTCCATCTTTTGGCGGCAGGTCCCGCACATGCCCGAACGACGCCAGCACCGTGTAGCCACCGCCGAGATATTTATTGATCGTTTTCGCCTTGGCCGGGCTCTCTACCACGACTACGTCCGTCATCTTGTCTCCCGTTTCGAACGGCGCTTGCTTTAAACTTCCGGCTGCAGCATCACGATCTGACCATCCGGTAAAAATGTCGCTTCGCCATCAAGTTCCAGCGCCGAAAGAACAGATGACACGACCGAAACGGAGCATTGACTTTTATCGACGAGGTCGTCAACGGAAATTGGTGTGTTGGAAAGTAAAGATGCAATGCGACGTCGTGGGTCATTATCCGGTTGCTGTGAGGTGTCCAGCAGAGATAACTGCTTAGTATCAAAGGCTTTTCGCGTTGTTTGCGGCGGGGCGCGCCGCATGTCAACCGTGTCTGCGAGATTTCTTAAGATGTCGTCAACGGTTTCCGTCAGAATGGCACCCTGACGGATCAGATCATTACCCCCGCGGGAGCACGGATCAAGCGGAGAGCCGGGCACCCCAAAAATATCGCGGCCATAATCCAAGCGTCATTTTCGCCGTGATCAATGTCCCGGAACGGAGCCCGCCTTCCACGATAACGACGCCTTGCGACATGCCGGCAATCAAGCGGTTGCGCCGTGGAAAGTGCCGTCCCTGTGGCACAGTGCCCATAGGCGCTTCCGTTATCAGGCGGCCGCGTGCGGCGATGTCATCGCGCAGGGCCTTGTTTTCAGGCGGGTAAATCGTGTCGATCCCGCCAGCCAGTGCGGCCACCGTGCAGTCTGGATATAAAGCCGCCATATGGGCGGCGCGATCAATCCCCAAAGCGAGACCGGAGACCACGACAATACCGGCCTCCGCAAGCCCTGTCGCCAATGTTTCCGCCACGCGAAGCCCGGCTACCGAGGCATTGCGCGCGCCGACAATGGCGACGGATCGTTGGGACAGACGCGCGACATCACCCGATATTGTCACGGCCGCGGGCGCATCCGGCACAATTTTCATCAATCGTGGATAAAGGGGATCATCGAAAAACAGGATGCGCGCCTCGCATTTCTCCGTCCTGACCCATTCCGCTTCAATCTCGCCCTCCGGTGGGATGGCCAGAGCGCGGTGCCCGGCCTGGCGCAAACGCTCAGGCAGGGCTTCAATCGCGGTGGAGGCATCTGAATATTCATCAAGCAGGCGGCGAAATGTTACAGGCCCGATCCCGGCACATCGGATCAGGCGCAGACGTGCAATCTTTTCTCGTGGAGTGAGTGTCTTCGACATAAGCCCACGCAACCGACGCGCAAGGTCGGCAATATTTGTTAGAAGATGTCTAGATCTTTATCTTATCTCGCGGCGGGGCATCAATATCGATTGGTTTTTCTGTCCCCGCGACCAGCCGTTGAATGTTTCCGGCATGTCTTATCACGACAATCAGCACGACGATGAAAGTGGCGATGGGCAGAGGTGCGTGCAGAGGCTGCATACTGAGTGGTGCGATAAGGATCACGGAAGCCGCGGAAGCCGCAAGCGCCCCTGCGGAAGATATGTGAGAGAGCCGCGCGACTGCAAGCCAGATGAGGCAACACACGCTCCCGACGGGCCAACACAAAGCGATCAGCGCGCCCAGACCGGTCGCGACGCCTTTCCCCCCTCTGAATTTCAGCCAGACCGGGAAGCAGTGACCCATCATCACAGCAACGGAAGCGCAGGCAAGGCCCAGTTGAAGCGGAGAAAAATCGAGCCCGCGCAGAGCAAGAAGGGGCACGGCACCCTTGATTCCGTCGAGCAGCAATGTGAGGGCTGCGAGCCCTTTCCGGCCCGTGCGCAAGACATTGGTGGCACCGATATTCCCTGAGCCAATCTGCCTGATATCGCCTTCCCCGCCCATGCGTGTCAGGATCAACCCGAAGGGAATGCTGCCGCAGAGATAACTCAGCACAATGATGGCAAGAAAGAGAAGGTTAAGCGTCATGGCTTAGGCCCTCTCCAAAGGTTTGGCGACTATTCTTCCAGGTGCCGATGATCTTGCCCGTAACATCTCGGCCATCGAAAGGCGTATTCTGCGCGCCGCCAGCCAATGCGCCTGCCGTGATCGTCCAGCGTGCTTTGGGGTCAAACAGGCAGAGATCCGCGGGCCGGCCTTTCCTGAGTGTGCCGCCCACCACGCCCAGAAGGCGGGCCGGTGATGATGTCAGCAGTCGGATGGCCTGGAGCAGATTAAGCCGACCGGCAGCAACTTCGGACAGGGTTATCGGCAGTAACGTGACGAGACCCGTGCCGCCCGCGCGTGCCTGTGCAAAAGGCAGGCGTTTATCATCCGCATCACAGGGCGTGTGGTCGGAGGCAATGGCGTCAATCGTGCCATCTGCCAGAGCGGCGCGCACCGCGTCCCGGTCTGATGTCTCTCGCAAAGGGGGTGAGAGTTTCGCATAAGTGCGGAAACCCTCAATCTCACGTTCATCTAGATAAAAATAAGGCGGCGCCGCATCGCAGGTGATCGGGAGGCCGCGTTTGCGGGCGCCGCGTATCAGTTCGAGCCCCTCTGCGGTGGAAACATGCGCGAAATGCAGGCGTGCCCCGGTCATTTCCGCCAGACGTATATCGCGCGCCATCAGGATCGCCTCCGCTGCGGGCGGGATTTGCGGCAGGCCCAGTCGGGTGGCGCGTTCACTGGCGGTGGCGCAGCCGCCCCGGGCGAGGGACGGGTCCTCAGGATGTTGCATCACCAGCGCGTCAATGCCCTTTGCATAAGCGAGGCACTGGCGCATGCGCTTTGTATCGGCAATGGCGTGGGGGCCGTCCGTGAAGGCAATAGCGCCCGCCTCCGACAGACGGCCCAGTTCCGCCATGTCCTGGCCCAGGCACCCATGCGTTAATGCGCCGTAAGGCAGAATGGTGACGCGACCATCCTCATCACCCCGCGCTTTGAGCAAGCGTACGAGGGCGGGCTCATCAATCGCGGGGCGCGTATTGGGCAGCAACGCCATGGTTGTGACACCGCCCGCCGCCGCCGCATCGAGACTGGCGGTGAAGGTCTCACGATATTCTGCCCCTGGCTCACCCGTTGAGGCGCGCACGTCAATCAGACCAGGGCACAAAGCCGCACCGCCGCCATCAATATGCACGGCGCCCTCCGGCACGCCATCTGTCCCTGGTGGGAGGTGCCCGGCGATCAAGCCATCCTTGACGACAAGGCGACCCGGGACAGACTTCTTCGCTTCCGGATCAATGATGGCGACATTCTCGAAGATAAGCGTATTCACGGCGCATGCTCCGAACGTGCGAGGTGATCAAGCACCGCCATACGAATGGCGACACCCATTTCAACCTGCTCCTGAATGACGCTTTGCGCGGAGTCCGCGACATCTGAGGCGATTTCAACACCACGATTCATCGGGCCGGGATGCATGACGAGGGCATTTTCCTTCGCGAGACGCAGGCGCCGACGGTCCAGCCCATAAAAGCGGAAATATTCACGCATACTGGGCACGAGCCCGGATTCCATGCGCTCTTTCTGCATCCGCAGCATCATGACGACGTGGGCACCCCGGACGCCCTCATCCATGTCATGAACGACCGTGACATTGCCCAATTCTTCCATAACCGAGGGGACGAGGGTTGGTGGGCCAACGAGGCGGATCTGGCTGCCCATAGTGGTCAGAAGATGGATGTTGGAGCGCGCCACACGGCTGTGGCCAACATCGCCGCAGATCGCGACAGTCAGGCCGTCCAGCCTGTTGAGGTGACGTTTGATCGTCAACGCATCAAGCAGCGCCTGGGTCGGGTGTTCATGCATGCCGTCCCCTGCATTGACGACGTGTGCATCGACTTTCTGGGCCAGTAAAGCGGGTGCGCCGGACTGGCCGTGACGCACCACCAGCAAATCACAACGCATGGCATTCAGCGTCGCGGCTGTGTCGAGAAGCGTCTCACCCTTATTAACGGACGATGTGGCGACCGTCATATTAATGACATCGGCCCCCAGCCGCTTGCCTGCCAACTCAAAACTGGTGCGGGTGCGGGTGCTGTCCTCGAAGAACAGATTGACAACCGTGCGCCCCCTCAAAGCTTCACGCGGGGATGAACGTGACCGGCTGAGCAGAACGTAATTTTCAGCGAGGTCGAGATAGAGAAGGATGTCCTTTTTGGACATGCCTGCAATCCCCAGAAGATGAAGCCGTGAGGAAAGCTCAGCCATGGCCCGTCGCGGCTCCGATCCGTGCCAGCACATCGTCGCGCCCGAGCGCCGCCAATGTCGCGTCAATGCCGGGTGACACCAAACTCCCGGTCATCGCTGCGCGCAGAGGTTGCGCGACCTGGCCGAGTTTGAGGCCCGTCTCCTCTGCAAAGGCGCGGAGGGCCGCATCGATCGAGGAGGCGTCAAAGGGGGATAGCGGGGCGAGCTTGTCAGCAATACGGCGCAAAACGGCCTGCGTCGGCGCGTCGAGAAGTTTTTCCGCCTTGGCATCAAAAGTCAAAGGCGGCTTTTTACCGAGGAAGGCCGCGCTCTCAGCAAGGTCCGTCAGGAGTTTGGCGCGTGCTTGCAAACCGGGCATGAGCTTCAACACGCGTTCTCGGAAAAGGTTATCAACAATGACGTCGCGCCTGTCAGCAAGGCGCGCGGCGACGTCCTCCGTCAGACGCGCGGGGTCAGCCTCTCTGAGATAGACGCCATTGAGATGGGCGAGTTTGGTGTAATCCATCCGAGAAGGCGCGCGCCCGACGCCATCAAGGTCAAAAAGGGCGATCTGCTCCTCCCGTGAGAGGATCTCCGCATCGTCATGGCCCCAGCCGAGGCGGAGGAGATAATTGCACAAAGCTTCCGGCAGATAACCGGCCTCACGGAAATCAACAACGGATTGCGCGCCGTGCCTTTTGGATAATTTCGCCCCGTCCGGCCCGTGGATCAGCGGAAGATGCGCAAATTGCGGGAGCGCCCAACCCATGGCACGATAAATCATGGCCTGACGAAATGTGTTCGTCAGATGGTCATCGCCGCGAATGACATGGGTGATTTCCATATCATGATCGTCACAAACCACGGCATGCAAATAAGTGGGTGAGCCGTCCGAGCGTAGAATGATGAGGTCATCCATCTCGGCATTGGCGACACGCACTGTACCCTGAACGAGATCTTCAATGACGGTTTCACCCTCTTTCGGCGCTTTGAGCCGCACGGAAAAAGGCGCGCCCGACGGGGCTTTAGAGGGGTCACGGTCACGCCAGAAGCCGTTATATCGCGGCGGGAGGCCCTGCGCGACCGCCTGCTCACGCATTAATTTCAGCTCATTAGGTGTGCAGAAACATTTATAGGCGAGGCCGCGCGCCAGAAATTCCTGAGCGACTTCCGTATGACGCTGCTGGCGCGTGGATTGAAAAACGGGCGCTGCATCCGGTTTAAGGCCCAACCAGTCCAAACCGTCCAGAATGACATCGACCGCTTTCTGCGTCGAACGTTCCCGGTCCGTATCTTCGATACGAAGGAGGAATTCACCTTTGTGATGGCGGGCAAAAAGATAATTGAAAAGGGCAGCTCGAGCATTGCCAATATGCAGCAATCCCGTCGGAGAAGGGGCAAATCGAGTGCGAACGATCATATCACGCCTCATAGCATGTCTCCGGAAAGGAGACTATTGACTTAATAAAGAGTGCTCGCGTGTTTTGGTTGGCAGGCGACGGATCTGAACCCTCGGGTTTGCGTGAACTGGCGATTCATGTTGGCGCGGGCGCGGCTGCTTCAGCAATCCGTGCCCCGGCAATGGATGTAAAGCGCTGTGGCAGCGCTTGGACGGGCCGGATAAATGACGCCTGTCATTTTCCCTCCCAAGGGATCAAGTGCCATATTCTGCATTGGCGGTGGGGATGGTTCAGGCCTTCACAAAAGCCACCCGCGATGAGGAAGATAATCGGGGAGCGACGTTATCTCATCGAGTCCCATTCCACATCACAACGGTCGACGCATCTTAAAGGGCTTTGCTGCCCATATTCTGGGAAAGGTCGAACGCATTTTGGCCGAATCCTGGCGGCGTCTCCTCGCCTGGATGCCGCTTTTAGGGTGTGTCGGCGTCGCCATTTATTTTTCTGCCGCGACACGAGCCGGGTCTCGTTTTTTCCATGGCCTTTCTGGCCGCTGGCCTCCTGATCACCGTCCTGAAATGGCACGCCTGTGTTTTTCGATGTGCGGGCCTTGCCATGATCCTCATTGCCGGGGTTTCCTCGCGGCACGATGGGACGCGCATTCCCGACCGGCTATGCCTTATCTTCCGCGCCATGCTGTTGAAATCTCGGGTCGCATCTGCGAACCGTTATGACCCCGCGGGAAGAGGGGCAGGAACCAACGCGGCGCGTCCGCCTCTATCATGTTCTTTTGCATGACTGGTTGAATGCGGGCATGGCACCCATGGTCGCGATCTGCTCATTCGCCTCAAGCCTCAGGACGTGACGCCGCTCTCGTCAGGGCAGATGGTGCGCGTGCGCGCCATGCTCCGCCCGCCGCCCTGGCCTGTTTGTCCCGGTGCACGCGATATGCAGCGTGAGGCCTGGTTTTCAGGAGAGGCGGGTCGTGGCTACGCGCTCGGACTCGTGCAGCCGATGGTGGCAAAGCGCGCGTTCCTCAATCGAGAGGGCATGGTGTCACTGAGGGAGAAAGTCGCGCGCCGCATCGCGCAGCATCTGTTGGGGCAAGGTGGGGGCGATTGCCCAAACCATCCTCTGCGGTAAGACGGGCGGGCTCAGCAGACACGCACGCGATATTTACGCGGCTTCCTCGGGCCTCGCCCATTTGCTGGCGGTGGCGGGTTTGCGTCTGGGCTTTGTTATGGGATTCACGCTGTTTCTGCTCCGTCATGCATTGGTGCTCTGGCCACGCGCGGCGCTTAACTGGCCGTGCCGTGAGATAGCCTTCGGCGCGGCGTGGATGATGGGTGCTTGTTACGTTACCCTGACAGGCGCACATCTTCCCGCTTTGCGCAGTTTTGGCATGGCGACACTCGTCGTTCTGGCACTTATGACGGGGCGGCAGGCGCTTTCCCTGCGCTCCTGGGCTCTCGTGGCTATGACTTTGCTGATCGCGCGCCCCTCTGTCGCGCTGGATGTGTCGTTTCAGATGTCTTTCGAAGCCGTATTGGCCCTTGATCACCGGCTATGAAAAATTGTGGCCCTTGATGCGGCGGCTGCACCATCGACGGGATGTTCTGGCGAAGATGCGGACGCATCTTGTCATGCTCACCGCGACCAGTTTCTTCGCGGGGTTAGCGACGCTGCCCATCGTGGCGGCGCATTTCAATGTTGTGCAGCCCTGGTTCATCCTCGCGAATATCGTGGCGGTGCCGATTGCGGCGATTTTCATCATGCCCATGAGAGTGATGGCGCTTCTCGCCATGCCGTTTCATCTGGAAGGCGGGTTTCTGCAGGTGATGCGTTATGGCATTTCATGCATCAATGCGTTGGCGGAGTGGGTCACGCATTTTCCCATTGCGCAAATTTCCATACCGCACGCGCCGGATTGGGCGATGCTGGTCTATGGCGTCAGTCTCTACTTCCTGTGTCTTGTCCGCAGCGCGTGGCGTTTGGCGGCGCTGATCGGCATCGCGGTGGTGGTGGCGTCCCCCTGGCTGGTGATGCGTCCTGACATTCTCGTATTATCCGACGCTGCTCTGATTGTGGTGCGGCGCGGTCAGGCCCTTTATCTAACGAAGCCAGGATTCATGCAGAAAGGAACGGCACAGAAATGGCTGGATGATTTCTCCCTCAAAGCGAGTGCATTTGACGATCTGCGGCATGACCCGGAGATGAATTGTGATGGTGATCTCTGCCTTCTGAACGTTGCGGGCCGGGACGTCCTGTTTCATTTCTCGGGGCCGCGTCGCGCTTCGAAGAGGACGCGTGCCGACTTTTGCGCCAGGAGCGTCATCAAAATCAATGTTGCGTCCGCGCGGCCCCTCTGTCGTGAAGCGGGGCAGATTGACCGCTTTCATGCATGGCGGGAGGGTGCCGTTGCCATTTATATGGGCGCCTCACCGCCGCGACTTGTCACGGATCGCTCATGGCGGGGCGCGCGGCTCTGTGGGTCCCTTTAAATGGTGGGCAGGGCGCCCCTAATCTGCCCCTCGCGCCGGAGGAATAAGGCGCGTGACACCTTTATCGTCGCGTTTCCGGGTAGAGGCGCCGCGCGACCGGTGCCATCGTCAACCCTTGGGTGAGAATGGAGAGCGGGATGCCGAGCAGAAGCAGCGTCGCAGAATGACGTTGCGGCAGGATCGAGAAGACCGTCAGGCCGATCAGCATAAAGAGCAGGGCGTTGAGGATCTCATCAATCAAATCCCAGAAGGCAAGCAGCATCTGGCGCGTTTCTGCATCGAGCTGCTTCTGCGCGTAACGCCCTGCAAGGCAGAACCCGGCCACCACAACAGCGATGGGACCGGACATTTCCAGCGCCTGCGCAAGGCTGAACGCGCCGGTTGCGATACTGAGCGAGACGAGCAACTGCAATTGGGGGCGTCGTGCCAGCCGCCAGCAATACGCGCCGACCGCCCCGGCCAGGCCGCCAAGCAAGGCACCACCGACAGCTTCAAGCGCGAAATACTCTGCTGCGAGACCGAAGCTGATATGGCTTTCCTGCCCCGAAATCACAGACATGGCAAGCCCGAATATCACAATGGCCACACCGTCATTCAACAGGCTTTCCCCCGCGAAGACGGCGCGGAGGGAGGCTGGCAGGCCAAACTGCCGCAACATGCCGATGACGGAAAACGGATCCGTCAGCGCGATAATGGCACCAAGCAGGAGGCACCATAAAAAAGGCAGATTGACATGCAGGATCTGCCCCCCGAGCCACATCGCCCCTGACAGGAAACCGACAGATAAAATCGTCCCGATGATGGCGAGCGCTTCGACCTGCCATTTCTTGCGGGCGATCTGCTCAACATCAACATGAAGCGCCCCGGCAAAGAGCAGGAAGGACAATGCGCCATTCAGCAGATTACCGGGCAGATCGGCGAGGGCGATGATGCGACTGGGCAGGCTGTGCAGGTCAAGCTGAGGCATCATCGTGTCGGGAACACGGATGAAAATGGACAGGCATAAAGCGTAAAGCAGAATGCCAATCGTGTCCGGCAGCTTCAAAGTGCGCGCATTGACGATGCCGAGGAGTGTCGCAAGGCATAAAAGCGATGCAAAAAGACCTAGAGATGTCATTCGAAAATCAGCTCCTGTCCCCTTATCTCGATGCCGTGCATCTCTTCCAACGCATCATGGCGGCGCGTGTTGTGCGTCGCAAGGGGTGGGCGCGTCTCGCAGGCCATGTCAGGGCGGATCAATCCGGATTGGCGGCGACAGCACTTTTATCATCGGGTAGCGGATCGGCATTCCGGCCTTTCAGGGGAAATTGGCAGGGCGTAAAGGCCGGGCATGTGCTGCAGAGAGGGTGGCGCGCCCTGCACGTATAGCGCCCGTGCAGAATCAGCCAGTGATGGGCCGGGCGCAGCATGTCGGGCGGGATGACGCGCCGCAGGCCGTCTTCCACCTGTCGGGGTGTTTTGCCCGGCGCCAGGCCGGTACGATTGCCGATACGGAAAATATGGGTGTCGACCGCCATGGCATCCTCTCCAAAAATCACACTGAGGACGACATTCGCGGTTTTGCGCCCCACCCCGGCAAGTGCTTCAAGCTCTTTCCGGTTGGATGGGACGGCGCCATTATGAAGGGTACAGAGCTGATGGCAAAGTTTATTTAAGTTTCGGGCCTTTGAACGCCAGAGTCCGATACTACGTATGTGTGCGGCAATGGCTTCTTCCCCCAAAAGCGCCAGCGCAGCCGGGTCCGGCGCGGCGGCGAAGAGGGAAGACGTGACTTTATTAACGGACTTGTCTGTTGCCTGGGCAGAGAGTGCGACGGCGACGAGCAGCTCAAAAGGTGATGCGTAAACAAGTTCGCTCTCAGCGTCCGGGCGCGCATGAGCAAGCGCCGTAATGAAGCTGGACGCTTGTTTTTTTGTCATGGCGCGCGACGCGGGGGCAGCGGATAGGGTCATGGATCAGGCCTGGTTTATGTCGATATGACGGACTCGGCACGACGCTTATGCCACATGGAACCTGCCGACATGGCGGTTTCATCAGCTGTTAGGCAGGTGCGTCAAAGGATGCAATTATTTTATGACAGAGTTTGAAACACCTCATCGGTCGCAGCGGATCGGATATGGCAGAACGCTGCACTTCGTCATCACAAGATGGCTGCGGGAGCCGCGTGCCCTGTCGCGAACCCTGATGGGCGTAGCTGTTGCGACGGCCTGCGATGTCGTGATGCCGGTCGTGGCAGGGTGGCTGATCAGCGCCATCGCGCCTATAGGCCATTCCGTAAGTGCGGACCGTGCCGCATCCCTCCATGCGGCGATCTGGGCGGTCAGCGCGATGGCGATATTGGGCCTCCTCTCCGTCATCGGGCGCCGCTCCATGTATGTCGGCATTACCAAATTATCCACGCGGGTGATGCGGTCCGTCCTTGTTGAAGGGTTTGACCGCGTCCAGCATTTCTCAACCGATTGGCACGCCAATACTTTTGCGGGTTCAACCGTCCGGCGTCTGACGCGCGGCATGTGGGCATTGGACACGGTTGATGATGTTCTGCTTCTGGCGCTGCTGCCGCAAATTCTCGTCCTTGGCGGTACAGCGGGGGTGCTGACATTTCGTGATCCGCTGATGGGTGCCATTCTCATCATATCGATCCTGTTATTTGTCGCGCTTTCCATCGCGCTGACAATTTTTTATGTGTCACCCACGTCACGCATTTCCAACCAATGGGATTCCCGGGTGGGTGCCGCGATTGCTGATGCCATCACCTGCAACGCGACCGTTAAATCTTTCGGTGCGGAAATGCGGGAGAAATTACGCCTGCATCACGTGATGGAGATGTGGCAGCAACGTACACGCAAGAGCTGGATCCGCGGGACGGATAGCGGTAATCTGCAGGCTCTGGCCTCGCTTTTGATGCGCCTCGCGCTGATTGCCATCGTCATCTGGCGGTGGTGGGAGGGGCGCGCGGATGCCGGGCGGGTCGCTTATGTGCTGACGATGGTCTTCCTCATCCAAGGTTACTTGCGTGACCTCGGTAACCAGGTGTCGCAGCTCCAACGTGGCGTCAATGAGATGGAAGAGATGGTCGCGATTTTTGACCATGAAACAGATGTCGCGGACTCAGCGCATGCGAAAGACATCGCCATCCATCGCGGAGGGATCCGTTTTGACAAGGTGACATTTGTTTATCCGGGCACAACACGTTCACTCTTCACTGATTTTTCCGTATCGATCGAAGGGGGGACAAGCGTGGCGCTGGTGGGGCGAAGTGGCTCCGGCAAGTCCAGTTTCGTCAAACTGCTGCAACGGCTTTATGACCCGCAGGCAGGCAGCATCTCCATTGATGGCACGGACCTGCGTGATTTCAGCCTTTCCTCCCTACGCGGTCAGATCGCCATCGTACCGCAGGACCCCGCATTATTTCATCGCTCCTTGGCGGAAAATATCGCTTACGCGAATCCGACCGCCTCCCAGGCTGATATTGAACGCGCGGCGAAGCAGGCCAATGCGCATGATTTTATTGCTCATCTCCCCGAGGGATATAAAACATTGGTCGGTGAGCGCGGCGTTAAACTCTCCGGCGGGGAACGTCAGCGTGTTGCCATTGCCCGGGCCTTTCTCGCAGATGCACCTATCGTGATTTTTGATGAGGCCACCTCAAGCCTTGACTCTCAATCCGAACTTCTTGTCAACGAAGCCATGGATCGCCTCATGTTGGGGCGGACGGTGATCGTCATCGCCCATCGCCTGTCAACCGTGCGCTCCCTTGACCGCATCATTGTTTTTCAGCAGGGTCGCATCGTTGAGGACGGGTCACATGACGCCCTTCTTAACCTGCCGGAAGGTGTCTATAATCACCTCTACCGCATTCAGGCGCATGAGGGGCACGCGGATCAGATTTAAAATAAGAGGCAGGGACAAAATTTGATCGACGCCCATATCTGGCTGCTTTTCTGCGGGACGGTTTTTGGCCTTTTCGGTATCCCCGGGCCGAATATGCTTCAGACACTGACGATCTCCGTCCATGAAGGTTTTCGTCAGAGCCTGGCATCGTCGCTCGGCTGTCTGGCGGCTTCCCTGCTGGTCAACACAATATCCGCAGCGGGGCTTGGCGCTTTTATGCATGCGGAGCCGCGATGGTTTGACGTTATCAAATATTGTGGCGGGGCCTATCTGTTTTACCTCGGTGCGTCGGCAATCTATCACTGGCGGCGCACAAGTTTCACGCCTGAACCGACATTGCAGGAAAAGCGCCTGCGTGGCACGCGCCTCAATATGCGGCGGGGCTTCCTGATCGGGATCAGCAACCCCAAACTGATTCTCTTCTCCGTCGCGTTTTTCCCGCAATTTATCGACTGGCACCGCGATGCCGTGCCGCAATTCGTTATTCTGTTCACGACATTCATGATCGGGGAGGCGATGTGGCTGGTGGCTTATGCGGTTGGCGGCGCACGTCTCTCGGCCCTCCTGGCGCGGCCGCGCGTCAGTTACGCCTTTAATATCGCGTCAGGCCTGATTTTTATCGCGTTCAGTGTTGCCGTGATCGGCACACGTTTTTAATCAGCTACGGATCGTCAGGGAGAGAAGTTCAGCGCTTTCCGGAGCGTACTCTTCGTTAACATCATTATCCGACTCGATCCCCGTCTCAAAAAAGAGTTGCTGCCCCGATTTAAATGATGAAAGCGGAATGACATTTGGCGTGCCATTAACCCGGACGTTCAGCGCGCCTCCCGGGCGGGCATCCATGATGATATGCGCTCCTCGACCCTGCGCCAACGTCCCCACGATAATCGTTTCGCATTTTTTTTGCGCGTCAGGCAATGACGCAGACGGATCGTATCCCCTTGCACGAAGAGCGCCAGCGGCGTGAGTGTCGCATCCGCGCGGAAGCGGGCAATATCGAGATTGACGCGGTCAGGCGCCTTCCCGACCAGGAGCCGCGCCTCCATATGAAAAGACTGCGCGGAAAGAAGAATGGGCTTATTCAGTCGCAACATTGCTGCGGGTTTGACGCGCCGCCATGGCTCAGGGTGACGCATCATGCTGGCGAGATGAAACCCGGACATCGTCCGTGCAAACCAATTGCTATGATAGCCGCGTGCGAGCGCATCCCCAGTGATGATGTCGGTGCGATAGGCGTGATCAATCACCAGGGGAAAGGGGCGTAGATCCGTCAGCGTGTAAGTTGCTTCACCCGTCGAGGCCAACACCATGTCATGCTGCGATGGTAGAGTGGCCGCCCCGGCACGTGCGCAAAGGATCGCCGTTAAACCCAGGATGGCGCCGATATGTGATGATAATGCCAGTCGTCGGCGCATGGGGCGTTCCTTTCCCTGAAATTTACGCGTCACACGCAACATAAATATCCATTAATTGCCGTAACGCCCGCCCGCGATGGCTGATGGCGTTTTTCTCAGCATCTGTCATTTCAGCGAAGCGCCGCGTTTCACCATCAGGGATAAAAATGGGATCATAACCATGGCCATTCTCCCCTTTGGGTGGCCAGGCAACCTGACCGTCACAGCGCCCTTCGACAAAATATGTCCGCCCGTCCAGCCATGCAAGGCACAGAACCGTCACGAACACGGCACGTTTATCTGTCGCGGCGCCCATCTCATCATGGACGCGCTGCATCGCGTGATTAAAGTCCCGATGCGCCCCACCCCAGCGTGCGGAATAAATGCCGGGTTGCCCATTCAGGGAAGCGACGCAAAAGCCGGAATCATCCGCCAGGGCTGGTAAACCCGTCGCCCGCGCGGCGGCAAGGGCCTTGATACGGGCATTGCCTTCAAAACTATCTGCATCCTCATTAGGCTCGGGCAGGTCAAACGCGGCAGCCGACTTGATATCCACCCCTGAGGCCGTAAAAAGCGCCTGGAATTCAGCGAGTTTGCCTTGATTATGGCTGGCCAGAACAAGCTGATCGCCGCGTTTGATCTGCGGATTCGTCATTTGGCGCGAAAGGCGGTAAGGGCCGCGTCCTGCGCACTGAAGAGCTGTTTCGTGCCGATTTTTGCCAGGCGCAGCAGCTCAAAAAAAGCTTCCTCACTGAAAGGTGAGTCCTCTGCCGCCCCCTGTATTTCAACAATACCGCCCTGACTCGTCAGCACAAAATTTGTATCGGTCTGCGCTGAACTGTCCTCGACGTAATCAAGGTCAAGCACCGCGCCGGACGGGATCAGGCCACAAGATATGGCGGCGACCTGTGCACGAAGGGGGTTTTTGCGGAGGGCGCCCTGTTTGATCTGCTGATCCATGGCGATCGCGAGCGCGACCCATGCGCCGGTGATTGACGCGCAACGTGTGCCGCCATCGGCATTCAGCACGTCACAATCGACCGTGATGGTCATTTCTCCCAAGGCTTTCAGATCGACGCACGCGCGCAGGGCCCGCCCGATGAGGCGCTGAATCTCCTGAGTGCGGCCGGATTGCTTGCCCTTCGCGGCTTCACGGTTGCTGCGACTATGGGTCGCGCGTGGCAACATGCCATATTCCGCCGTGATCCACCCCTGGCCCTGGCCCCGCAGGAAAGGCGGCACGCGGTTTTCAACACTCGCGGCACAAAGGACCTCCGTCCCACCCATTCTGATCAGAACTGACCCTTCAGCATGACGCGCAAATCCGAGCGCAATCGAAACGGGACGCAACGCATCTGAAGCGCGACCGGAGGGGCGAGGGGTGCTCATGAATCTATCCCTGAACCTTGAAATCAACGTCCAGGGTTTTAACGGGTTATGATCAACGGGGGAAGCGATGAAATGGGCAGGATGGGTACGCTTGAGAAGATGAAGTCGAGAGAAACTTTCATCACAACTCTGAGAATAAGGCCGTAAAACCTTCTCATCGCATGTTTGCGCGTTTGCGCATCTAGGTGAAGGCGCGAAGCTGCGGTAACATGGGTGCACGGAGATTCAGAAAGCGATGATGGCACGGACCGATTATCTGACGCGTATGGACGGGCGTTCAGCGCAGGTGTTGAAGGAAATTGTCGAGCAATATTTGCAATCGTGATCCGGTCGGATCACGCACCCTGTCTCAGAAACTGACGCCATCCCTTTCACCGGCGACGATCCGGAATGTTATGGCGGAATTGACGCGGGCCGAGCTGCTGTTCAGCCCCCATATTTCCGCGGGACGCGTCCCGACCGAAAAAGGCGTCAAGTTTTTCGTTGATGGTCTGCTCGAATTCGGGCGTCTGACGGAGAATGAGCAGCGTATCATCGCCGCCCGCTTATCCCTCGAAGGGCGGTCCTATAATGATCTGATGGCGGATGCTTCTTCCCTTCTCGCGGGATTATCCAAGGCGGCGGCCGTGGTGCTGGCACCCAAAAATGACCTGGCCATACGACATATTGAATTCGTGGCTTATGGGCCGTCGCGTGTCCTTGTCATTCTTGTCGGCATCGCATCGTTGAAACCCCGCCGGACATCCCCGCGTCAGCCCTCTCGGAAGCCAGTAAATACCTCAATGCTCGGCTCGGAGATGTGACGATCAGTGGTTTGCGTCAGCGCGTCAAAAATGAAATGCAGGAATGCCGGCAGGAGCTTGACCAGCTTGCCGCTCAAGTGATTGAAGCTGGGCTGGCTTACTGGGATGAGGGGCATGGCACGCTTCATCTGCGGGCAGGCGACCCTCCTTGATGACATTAATGAGATGGCGCACCTGTCATCCATTCGGCGTTTGTTCGAAACGCTTGAAACGCAGGAGATGATGTTGAAACTCCTGCATTCTGCCCAGGATTCTGACGGGGTACGCATTTATGTCGGCGCGGAAAGTGAACTTTTTGACCTTTCCGGCGTGTCCATGGTCGTCGCATCGGCGCGCAGCAAAAATAACCGTATTGTCGGGGCGATCGGCGTCATCGGGCCGACCCGGCTTAATTACGGGCGTGTGGTGCCTGTCGTCGATTATACAACGAAAATTCTCGGCCGCATTCTTGGCTAATGCGCAGGTGCGCGTGCTTTGACTGGAGGCAGGTTACGAAACTTTCATCCCGAACTTTCTTCCATGAGTTGCAATTTATTCTCATTGGCGTTATAATTGCCGCATGAAAGAGGAAAAATCGGATGATTATCTGCTCCTGTAACGTGCTGACAGATTATGACGTTGCTGAAGCCGCGCGAGAGGGTGCGACACGTGCGCGTGACGTCTACGCGGTGCGCGGCTGCAAGCCGCAATGCGGCGCGTGTATCCTGGTCATGCAGGATGTTCTGCGTGAATTGGCGGAGGCGGGCGCGTGTCAAATCGAGGGCCAGCCTTATCGAGCACGCCAACCCGCGCGCGTGACACACGAGGGTTGCGGGCATTGCCTGACCCTGTCGGAAAATCAGCTGACCTGAGCCGAGTCGGGCTTACGTGACGCGCAAATAATGTCAACGCGCCTGTCAGACGCTGCCGACATCAGATTCATTCGCAGCGCCGGAATTAAGCTGAATATAGCGCTCAATACCGATCTGCTTGATCAGGTCAAATTGCCGATCCAGATAATCCTCGTGCTCTTCTTCATTTTCAAGAATTTTAAGCAGAAGATCACGTGAGACGAAATCACGGACCCTCTCACAATAAGCGATGCCCTCTGCGAGATCGACAAGCGCCTTCTTTTCCAACTTCAGATCGCATTCCAGAATTTCTCTGACGTCTTGACCAATCAGAATGGTGTTGAGGCGCTGAACGTTCGGTAGACCACCGAGATAGAGAATGCGCTCAATAAGCCAATCAGCATGGTGCATCTCCTCAATCGATTCCTGATATTCCTTCTTGCCAAGCTTTGTCACACCCCAGTGATTAAGCGTGCGGGCATGAAGGAAATACTGATTGATGGCTGTGAGCTCATTCGTCAACTGCGTGTTGAGATGCTCAATGATTTTATCGTCTTTGATCATGTTGCGTCCAATTAAGTTAAAATGAGCCAGAATCGATGCCCGGGGCGAGGCTTCGATAAAATCTTAACGCGCAAACTAAACGCACAACCCAGTCGCGGGCAAGAAAATAATATGTTTGACGATAATAAACGCGTTATTGAGAACGGTTATTATTTTTAAAGACGTGATTACATCTGTATTTCTCTTATCTTGCGCCATTATGAAATTGCAAGACGTTCTCAAATACTGCGTTTTATTAAACTATAATTAATTGAATCCTCTTGGGGCAACAAGCGCCTGGTGCTGTCCTCGCAACGATGTCACGGGCGCGCCTCCCCACCTTGTAGACAAGTTTCCTGAAGACGTCCCGATTCAAGATGGATGAAAGGCGTGGCGCGCCCCGCAGGACACGTCAGTAACGCCGGCGCGTCGACGTTTTGCCGCCAGGATTGGCTTTTGCCTGACGCGGCTTGCCAGGTGACTTCTCGTAAGGTTTTTTCCCCGCAAAAGCGGCGTCGCCTTTTTTGCGGAATCCACCCGAATCATCGCGCCGTTTGCCCTCCGGTCGGGCTGACGACTTTCTGCCACCGCCATGACGCCGGAAATTGCCGCCTGAGGGCGAAGGGGCTTCACCCGGAGTGATGGCGACCTCGTCAGAATCGAGATCTTCGATACACGCGCTGAAACGCTCGGCAGCGTCTGAAGCGATCTCAAAAACCGTGTGGTCGGGGTTAATGCGAATGGCACCGATATCTTTCTTTGTCACCCCGCCGACACGACAAATTAGCGGGATCAGCCATTTCGGGTCGGCCCACTCCTCACGTCCGACAGCGAGGCGGAACCAGCTGCCACCCTCAAGATGGCGATCCCGAGGGTGCCCCTCTCGCGGTGCTCTCTCCCTATTGCCGGGGGGCGGGACGCTGACGGGGCGGATGTTCTCGGATTTCGGCAGGCGCTCACGATAGAGGCGGCTGAGCGCAACGGCCAAGGCGTGGGCGTCATGGGTGTTCGCGAGCGTGGTCGCCAGTGCATCCTCGTCCGGGCGCGATGGCGCAAACAGCGTCTCACGCTCCAGCAGGCGACGCGTATCTTCCGCTTTGATGGCATCCGCTGTGGGCACGGCCTCCCAGCTTGCATCGGCGATCTTGGCCATCGTCAAAAGACGCTCGGCCCGGCGGCGCTGATTATGCGGCACCAGAATGACGCTTGTCCCTTTCCGCCCCGCGCGCCCTGTGCGGCCGGACCGGTGCAGGAGGGTCGCGGGTTCTGACGGGATGCTCGCATTAATGACGAGGCTCAAAGTGGGGACGTCAATGCCGCGCGCGGCGACATCGGTCGCGACGCAGACGCGTGCCACGCCGGAGCGCAGGGCTTCCATCGCGCGGCTGCGCTCATTATGACCCATCTCGCCGGAAATGGCGACGGAGGCAAAACCTTTCTCCGTCAATGCGGCCTGTACCTGCGCCACCATCGCGCGTGTATGGCAGAAGAGAAGCGCCGAAGGGCTCTCATAAAAGCGGAGGATATTAATGACGGAGCGCTTAATATCATTTGGCGCGGTCAGGATGCAGCGATAAGTGATGTCCGCATGTTGCTTGCGCGCGGAGACAGTGTCGATACGCTCAGCATTATTCTGGTAGCGCCGCGCAAGAGAGGCGATTTCCCGCGCGATGGTCGCGGAGAACAGCAGCATGCGCTTCTGGTCGGGGGTTGCGTCCAGAAGCTGTTCCAACTCCTCCCGAAAACCCAGGTCAAGCATTTCATCCGCTTCATCGAGAACAACCGCGCGCAGCTGGGTGAGGTCGAGGTTACCGCGTGACAGATGGTCACATAAGCGCCCGGGCGTGCCGACGACGATATGTGCGCCCTGACGTAGTGACTGGGCTTCACGCCGCGCATCCGTGCCGCCGATTGTGCTGGCGATGCGTGCACCTGTCTCAGCATAAAGCCATTGCAGCTCATTCTGCACCTGCACGGCCAGCTCACGCGTCGGTGCGATGACCAGCGCCAGAGGGGCCTGCGCCGGCGGCAGGCGCTGCGCGTCACCGGGCAACAATGTTGGCGCGATGGCCAGCCCGAAAGCCACCGTCTTACCGGAACCTGTCTGGGCAGAAACAAGCAGATCCCGATCGGCGAGTTCCGACTTAAGCACAGCTTCCTGCACGGCCGTGGGGGTCGTATAGCCTCGGGCGGACAGGGCGCGGTTAAGGGGGGCAGCAGTATCGGGGAATGGCATTTAAATCTGGTTCACTTATACGGAAGTGGCGACCAAGCGCCTGATGTCATGCATGGATGACGAAATATTTTTCAGGTCCATAAAGAGTTTGTCGGTCAAAAGCCAGCAATAAACGAGAGAAACGCGCGCGTTTCCAAGACAGCATCCGTGCGGCTGGTCATTTTAATGGCTTGGACCGACTTTCAACCATCGCGCTGTTTTGCGCCCGATGACGGCGTGCACCGTATCCTGCCACGCATTGAGGTCTTCCGGCGGGGTCACGTCGCCTGTATCCAGGTCCGTCAGACCGGTGCGCGTCATGAAAATGGTGACAAGGCGGACGCGGTCCTCCGCCTCCAGCGCCTGCCACAAGGCGAAGGCCTTGCGCGAATAAAACCGATCCGAGAAGGACACGACAAGTGCCCCACCCGGGCGCAGCACACGCTCAGCCTGCGAGATGACATGTTGAGGGTGCGTCAGGTAAGGCAGCCCATCGCAGAGAAGGACGGCGTCAAAATGCGCGTCCGGGAAGGGAAGCGGAGCCTCATTATTCAAGTCAAATACCACGCGAGAAGCTAATCGCGCTTTGCCTTGCATGAGATTTTCGCTCACATCCAGTCCCGTTACATAGGGGAAGGCGATATCATCCGGCAGGGCTGTCTGCGGCCCGGCCATGAGGTCAAGAATTTCCGCCTCAGGTGAGAGGGTTGCGCGATATAAAGCGGCGACGGCCAGGCGTCCCCCCCTGATCCATCGAAAAATCCTTGTCGCATGTCTCGAAATAGGTCGCATCATCGCGATCATCGACACGCTGAAAGGCTTTTTCGTGGAAACCGCTCGACTCTTCTGACATCGCTAACACCCTTATGACGCGATGCCCGTTTTATTCAGAATACGGGTCGGGTCAATGCGGGCGGCTCGAAGCGCTAGAGCGCGGCGTCATTCCAGGCAATGGTGTCTTCCTGCACAGGGGCCATTGGGTTGCGCTCCGCGCGGCGGCGGCCTTCCTTCAGTAAAGGCTCAAGATGCGCGCTGACAGCATAGAAAGGCGCCCGATCCACCGGCGGCATGAGAATGACCGTGCGCACGCCTGCTGTGACATAATCAAAAATACGTTCAGCAATATCGATTGGCGTGCCGACAAGTGCGGTTGCGGCAATCTGGGATGACAGCCCCTCCGCCACCAGATAATCGACTTCCTGCCATGCGGCGCCGGGGTCCGGATTCATGATGATGTCAAGCGCAACTGCGACAGGCATCCCATCCGCACGGATCTGGGACCGGAGGCAATGAGTCTGCAAAACTTGGCCGGGCTTGCGCGCGTCATGGCGTGAGATTTCCTTAATCTCGTCACCGCTCTGGACGTAAAGGGTCAGGTGCCGGGCGAATCGTCGCATCCAGTTCAATCGATTGGCATCGACGACGACATGCGTGCCCGGCGGCGGAATGCGCACCGGCTTGATGAGGGCATCCGTTTTATAGCCGAGTCCCGACCATACCAATGGGACACCACTGTCCGGCGTGGTCTCGGCTCGTTGACGTTTGGGCATTATCCTGTTCCTGATTGATCCCGAAGCAGATTATCGGGACTTCAGCGGCTCTCAAATCAGATGCAACCGCTTTACAAAACCGGTATAAGGTCACAAATGGGCATTCGGTTTCACAAAATGCACGGACTCGGTAACGATTTTATCATAATTGACACGCGTCACCAGCCTCTGCGTCTCTCAACAAAACTTGTCACGCAATTATGTGACCGTCACTTCGGAATTGGTTGCGACCAACTTGTTCTGCTGGATGCGGCGTCGCGCAAAGATGCCACGATTCGCGTTCGGTTTTTCAATCCGGATGGGTCGGAGGTCGGGGCCTGTGGCAATGCTTCACGGTGCGTCGCCACGCTTTTAGGGGGGAAGGCCGTGCTGGAGACGGCGGCCGGTCTTCTCTCCTGTGACGTAGGTGATGTCGGACAGATCACGGTCGATATGGGGCCGCCTCGCCTCGATTGGGCGGAGATCCCGCTGGCGCACGCCTGTGGCACGACGTCATTGCCGATCAAGGGCGCGCCGGCAGCATGTTCCATGGGCAACCCGCACGCGACATTTTTTGACGGGGTGGCGGCGGCCGCGACAGCTGGCCCCATTTTTGAATGTGATCCCATTTTTCCGCAACGCGCCAATATAGGATTTGCTGAAATCGAGGCCCGCGACAAAATGCGCCTCCGTGTCTGGGAGCGGGGCGCGGGGCTGACCCTGGCTTGTGGTTCCGGCGCGTGTGCGGCGGTCGTAAATGGTGTCCGGCGTGGGCTGATTGACCGAGCATGCCGCGTCATACTGGATGGCGGCATGCTCGACATTATGTATCGGGATGATGATCGCGTTTTGATGACCGGTCCGGCCTCTCATGTTTTTGAAGGGGAATTCCCCCTTGTCTGACGCAATGGCGCCGACAGGCGGTAATGATCCTTCACAGATCATCACATTTGGCTGTCGACTCAATCTGCATGAGAGTGAGGAGATGGCCAGGCTCGGTGCCGGCCAAGGCAAAATGATCGTCGTCAATAGCTGTGCGGTGACGACAAGCGCGGAGAGACAGGCGCGGCAGGCCATCCGCAAAATACACCATGCCCACCCCGATGCCGATATTATCGTCACCGGATGCGCGTCGGAAATCGCGCCGGACGCTTATCGTGCACTCCCCGGTGTGACGCGCATCGTCCCGAACCGCGATAAATTGCAGGCGGCCCAATGGGCTTCGGCTCCTGTCAAAAACGATTTTCCCGAGGTGCCTGGCCAGCATATCCGCGCCTTTCTTCAGGTTCAGCAAGGTTGTGACCATCAATGCACCTTCTGTATCATTCCGCATGGGCGTGGGGCGTCACGCTCCTTCCCAGTGGAGGAGGTGATTGTGAAAGCCCGGTCTCTCATCGCCGCGGGTCATCAGGAACTCGTTGTGACGGGTGTCGACATCGCGTCCTGGGGCGTCGATCTCTTGGGACGGCCCGCTCTCGGCACGTTGTGTCGCGCCGTCCTGCGTGAGGTGCCGGAGCTTCGGCGCCTGCGCCTTTCATCTGTTGACCCGGCTGCCTTCGATGATGATCTATGGACGCTGATAGCTGAAGAGCCGCGCCTGCTGCCGCATCTGCACCTTTCCCTTGAGGCCGCCAGCAACCTTGTCCTAAAGCGTATGAAGCGTCGTCACAGCCGGGAAGACGCCCTTCATCTCGTCAAACGCGCGCGGGACTTGCGGCCGGACATGGCGTTCGGCGCGGACCTGATTGCAGGTTTCCCGACGGAAACGGCGGCGCAGGCGCAGGAAACTTACGATTTCGTCGCGGAATGTGAGATCGCCTATATTCACGCCTTTCCTTACAGTGAGCGCCCGGGCACGCCCGCCGCGCGTATGCCGCCTGTGCCGCACCCGCAACGCACTGCGCGCGCCGCCCGATTGCGTGAACGCGGTGAGGCAAACCGGCGCGCTTACTGGACACGTCTGATCGGGCAGGAAACAGAAATCCTGATGGAGAAAGACGGAATAGGGCGTTCCCCGCATTTCGCGCCCGTCAAAATCGTCTCTCAACAGGCGCAGCGCGGGGAGATCATCACCGTCCGGCTTGTCGCCCTTGACAATGAGGCCATCGTGGCGGAGATCGAGGCACATGGCTAGTTTCTTCTCCCGCCTCAAACGGGGCCTTAACCGCTCCTCCCAGAAAATCAACGCGGCACTGACCCATCGGACTTTGGACGATGCTGCTTTAAACGCGCTTGAAGATGCGCTGATCGGCGCGGATCTCGGCCCCGCCGTCGCGGCGCGCGTGATACAGGATTTTCGTCGGACGCGCTTCGGTAAAGACGTTTCAACTGAAGAAATTCACCGTGTTCTGTCGCAGGAGATCGCGCGCGTGCTGGCGCCCGTTGCCAAGCCCTTCACGCCGGACGTGGCGCATAAGCCGCATGTCGTCCTCGTCGTTGGGGTGAATGGCGTGGGCAAAACGACCACAATCGGCAAAATGGCCCAATGGTTCGCCCAGAAAAATCTTACTTCCATGCTTGTGGCGGGCGATACATTCCGCGCCGCGGCGACGGAGCAATTGGAGATCTGGGGGCAACGTGTCGGGGCGCGGGTAATTTCCGGGAAACAGGGCGGGGATGCGGCCGGCCTGGCTTTTGACGGGATTCAGAAGGCGCGGGAAGATGGGTGTGACCTGGTTTTTATCGACACAGCGGGGCGTCTTCATAATAAAGGCGCGCTGATGGATGAACTGACGAAAATCATCCGCGTCATGCGTAAGATCGACGAAACAGCACCGCATTCCGTCCTGCTCGTGCTGGATGCGACGACAGGTCAAAACGCGCTGGAGCAGGTGAGGGTCTTCAAAGAGCTTGTCAATGTGTCCGGTCTTGTCGTCACGAAGCTGGATGGCTCCGCCCGCGGGGGTGTTGTGATTGCGCTTGCTGAAAATTTTGGCCTGCCGGTGCATTTTGTCGGTGTAGGTGAGCAGGCTGATGACCTCCAACCCTTCTCAGCGCTGCAATTTGCGGAGGGTCTGGTCGCGGGTCAGATTAAGGATGACGCCGATTAAGGCACCGGGCTGAGCGGGCCTGGGTGACGATAAAAATCAGTTTTTATTGAGAAAATCCGGCAACAATTAAATAAAAAACTTGTTTGTTAAGAGCGAAGGCGCTAAGGGGCGGCTTCTTGGCACAAGCGGGGGGCGATTTGCCCAACGCAGCCGTCTACTGGTTTGGGGGTACGTGATGAACGCACTTGCTCAAATGGGGATGGTATCGGACTTTCCGAGAGATAACCAAAAAGCGCTGACATCGACAGAATCTGGCATCGTCCAGAAAGACTATTTTATTGAAAGAGATGGCGAGCAATTTGCCGGGCACCATCTTCTCGTGGATTTTTGGGGTGCCAAAAATCTTGATGATCCGGAACTCATTGAAAAATCTCTTCGCGATGCGGCTGAAGCCGCAGGCGCCACCATCCTGCACGGCCATTTTCACCATTTCACGCCGAATGGCGGGGTGTCGGGCGTGCTTGTCCTGGCTGAGAGTCACATCTCGATCCATACATGGCCGGAGCGAAGTTTTGCAGCGGTGGATGTGTTTATGTGCGGGGCCTGTGACCCGCTTAAGACGCTTCCCGTGATGCAATCCTGCTTTAAGGCGGATCGGATCAATGACTCGTTTTTAAGGCGGGGCCGCATTCAATCAGGCGTCTGACCGCCTGAATTTTCCACGTCTTTATTTTGAAATAAGTGCCGGTGTGACTGCCGGTGCGCATATCCTTGTGTCGCAAGGGTTAAGGGTAAGTCATGACTAAAAACTGGATCCACGAGTCACTCTACCCCACATGGTGTCAGAGCTTTAAAATCGAGAAGATGCTCATTGAAAAGAAAAGCTTGTATCAGGACATTAAATTGTTCAAGACGGCTTATCATGGGCGCGTCCTGCTGCTTGATGGTGTCGTGCAGGTCACGGAAAAAGATGAGTTTCCCTATCATGAAATGATCACCCATGTGCCGCTTCTGACCCATGGTGCGGCAAAACGCGTGCTGATTATCGGCGCGGGTGACGGGGGCGTGCTGCGTCACGTCCTCATGCATCGCACGGTTGAAAAAGCGGTGATGGTTGAGATCGATTCTGACGTTATCGACCTCTCCAAACGCTTTATGCCGCAAGTAGGGGGCGCCTCCTGGGACGATCCGCGCGCGGAAGTCATTGTCGGTGACGGCATTGCCTATGTCGCCAAAGCTGAAGATGCGTCTTTCGACGTGATTATTGTGGATTCGACAGATCCGATCGGCGTCGGGGAAGTGCTTTTCACGGACGCGTTCTATCAGGAATGTGCGCGCATTTTGTCGCCCCGCGGCATCATCGTCAATCAGTGCGGCGTACCCTTCATGCAGAGTGAGGAGCTGGAGGTGACGAGCCGCCGCCGTCGGCAATTCTTCCCGCATGTCTCGGCCTATGTTGTTTCCATGCCAACTTATGTCGGGGGCTTCATGGCGTTGGGCTTTGCCAGCAAGGACGCCCATCTGACTTTGCCTGCCACGTCCGAAATCGCCGCGCGCGCGCAGGCTGCTGGGTTGAAAGGCGACTCATTTTACTGGTCACCCTCCGTGCAGAATGCCGCTTTCGCCCTGCCACCCTATATTGGTCGCTGCCTTCCCCAAGGGTGAAAATTTACCCTCATCGCCGCGTTAAGGATCATTCCTGGAGCGTCCGACGTGACGCTGCACGCGCGGTGAGGGTGCTTCATTGATCCGATACTGCTTTTTTAAATTGAGGAGGGCCGATCATGACCCCCAAATTGAAAATGTTTTTCTCGGAAGGTGCCTTGCCAGCACCTTATCTCGCTGTGGACCTCGACCGTGTCGCCAAGCAATATCGGCGAATGGTCAAAGCGATGCCGTGGGCGAAAGTTTTTTACGCGGTCAAAGCCAACCCCGCCGCGCCCATTTTAAAAACGCTGGTGCGTGCCAAAGCGGGTTTCGATGCGGCCTCCATCGAGGAAGTCCGTCAATGCCTGGCGGCTGGATGTGCGCCGTCGGATATTTCCTACGGTAATCCGATCAAAAAATCCGCATCCATCGCAGAGGCCGCGTCCCTTGATATAAGGCTATTCGTTTGCGATAGTGAGGAAGAACTCCAGAAAATCGCGCAACATGCCCCGGGGGCGAAAATTTATACGCGCCTCGGGGTTGATAATGAGGGTGCGGATTGGCCCCTTTCACAGAAATTCGGGGCGTCTGCACCGACTTGTGCTTCTCTGTTATGCAAAGCCCCGGATCTGGGACTTATTCCCTATGGCGTGTCATTTCATGTTGGAGGTCAACAGGGCTCCCTCGCTGCCTACATTGACGCGATCCATCAGGCCGCGCGCATTTTTCAAGACGTTGCGGCGCACGGCATCAAACTGACCATGCTGAACATCGGCGGCGGCTTCCCCGTTCAATATCGCGCCCCGGTGTCGGAAATCGAGCGTTTCGCTTCAGAGATTGATGCGGCTTTGACAGCGGCATGCGGGGCGGAGCGGCCCTTCATCATGTCGGAGCCTGGCCGTTACCTCGTCGCTGAAGCCGGGATCGTGTGCAGTGAAGTGGTGCTGAATGCGCGGCGGGAGCTTCCGGGGCAGGAAGGGGACTGGCTTTATCTCGATATTGGGCGTTTCGGTGGCTTGGCAGAAACGGAGGATGAGGCCATCCGCTACGACATCGTGTCCCTTAGGCAGCAGGCGCCGCAACACCCTTTTGTCCTTGCAGGGCCAACTTGTGATGAGGTGGATATACTTTATCGAAAAAATAAAGTGTCTCTGCCGTCAGATTTAAAAGAAGGCGACCGTGTGGCACTTCTCGCCGCTGGCGCTTATGTTTCGACGTATTCGTCTCAGGGTTTTAACGGCTTCGCACCCCTTTCCGAACATTATATTTGATTGGGGCGCCGCTGTTCCGGCGGCAGAAAGTCGGAGGCGCAATGTAAATCCAAGTCGAAATGCTTCGACGAAAATGGGATAGTGACCCCATTTTCGCTGATCTTGCGCTTTAAAGTGGAATGACGTGCTGCGCGGCGTCCGTCAAAATCGTAATTCCGGGAAGGAGTTTGCCTTCAAGCCACTCCAGAAAAGCGCCGCCTGCCGTTGAAACATACGTCATATCATGCACGACCCCGGCATGGCGGAGCGCTGAGACGGTATCACCGCCCCCGGCGATCGTTTTCAGCTTGCCCGATTTTGTCAATGCGGCGGCTACCTGCGCGACAGCGACCGTTGCCTTATCGAAAGGCGCAATTTCAAACGCGCCAAGAGGGCCATTCCAGACAAGCGTCTTCAAATCCTTCAATTTGGACGTGATGAGGGAGATGGTCTCAGGCCCTGCATCGAGAATCATTTTATCGTCCGGTATTTCGCCAGTTTTACAAACGCTCGATGACGCGTTCTTTTCGAATTTCTCTGCAATGACAACATCGACAGGGAGAACAACCTCGCAGTTATTTTCCCGCGCCTTGGCCAGGATATCGCGCGCCGTTTCGTGCATGTCGGCTTCCTGGAGTGATTTCCCGATGGCGACACCCTGCGCGGCGAGGAATGTATTGGCCATTGCCCCGCCAATAAACAGCACATCGACCTTTTCAAGCAGATTGCCGATCAGATCGAGCTTCGTGGAGATTTTCGCGCCGCCGATCAGAGCGCCAACAGGTCGGTCCGGATTTTCGAGCGCGGTGGAAAGTGCGCTGAGTTCCGCCTCCATCAGGCGACCTGCGAAGGAGGGCAGATGGCGTGCAACACCCTCTGTCGAGGCATGGGCGCGATGTGCGGCCGAGAAGGCGTCATTGACGTAAACATCGCCCAGCTTGGCCAACATGGCGGAAAATTCCGCGTCGTTTGCCTCTTCCCCTTCATGGAAACGGGTATTTTCCAGCAGAAGGACTTCCGTATCCTTCAGCCGGGCGACAGCCTGCTCCACGCCCGGGCCGATACAGTTTGGCACGAAATGCACGTCACGCTTCAGTCGCGCAGAGATGATCTCCGCAATCGGCCCGAGGGACATATGCGGCACGACCTTGCCCTTGGGTCGATCAAAATGGCTCAACACGATGACGCGCGCCCCTTTTCGGGCCAACTCATCAATCGTAGGCAAAAGACGGTCAATGCGCGTCGTGTCCGTGACTTGTCCGTCGCGAACGGGCACGTTGAGGTCAGCGCGCAGAAGCACGCGCTTGCCCTCCGGTGAAAGATGATTCAGCGTACGTAACGTGCTCATTGCTCTACCTTCCCTTACAGGCTCGCGAAAAGTGCAGCTGTGTCCGACATGCGGTTTGAGAAGCCCCACTCATTGTCATACCATGCGCAGACGCGCACCATCTTGCCGCCATCCACCAGTGATGTCTGCGTTGCATCGAAGGTTGAAGAGGCTGGGCTGTGGTTAAAGTCACCACTGACAAGCGGCGCCTCATTATAAGCCAGAATGCCTTTGAGAGGCCCCTCTGCTGCCTTCCGCATCGCGGCATTGATTTCCTGCACCGAAGCTGGCGTGCGTGTCGGCACGATGTCCAGTGATAGGACTGAAACGTTCGGCGTGGGCACACGGATTGATGTGCCATCCAGCCGTCCTTTCAGATGGGGCAGGACGAGGCCGATCGCCTTTGCTGCGCCGGTCGAAGTGGGGATCATGTTCAGTGAGGCCGCGCGCGCGCGACGCGGGTCGCGATGATGCGTATCGACTGTGCGCTGATCACCCGTAAAGGAGTGAATGGTCACCATGTAACCACACGTGATGCCAACCGTCTCATCCAGGATTTTTGCGACCGGCGCGAGGCAGTTTGTCGTGCAGGAAGCGTTGGAAATCACCGTCATATCGGGTGTGAGCATGGCATTATTGACGCCGTAAACGATCGTCGCGTCAACATCCGTCCCGGGGGCAGAGATAATGACCTTACGCGCACCGGCTTTTAAGAGGGCCGAAGCTTTTTCCTTGGAGGTGAAAAGCCCGGTGCACTCCATCGCCACATCCACGCCTTCAAAAGGCACGGCTGTCGGGTCACGCTCAGCCGACACATGGATAGGGTCCCACTGCCGACCATTTGCGGAGATGATCAGCTTGTCGCCCTCCGCCCTTACATCAGCGGGGAGCTGTCCATGGACGCTGTCATAGGCGAGCAGATGGGCATTCTCCGCCACACTACCGAGATCATTGATCGCAATGGGGACGACATCGGTGCGGCCACTTTCAATGATACTACGAAGAACAAGCCGTCCAATACGTCCAAAACCATTTATGGCGATCTTTGTCGCCATGACATCCTCCAGCCGCACAAACTCTATTTTGCCGCCCTAACCTAACATTTTCCCACGCTGTGTTAAGAGGCGGGGCTGTTGAAAAGCATCAAATTGTGAAAAAACCGTTCAGTCTGCAGGTTTCTGCTTGCCGATCTCCGGAAATCACCGCACATTTCTCATGATGGAGAAAAATCTTGCCCCATGGCGGAATTGGCCTATTGAAGCGTCATCCTGCGTCGCATATATTATGCGCGCCGCGCCGGTCACTTGCGGGTTGCTCTTACTCCTGAGCAGTTGCGCGCCTCCCGGGCAACGATGGTTTGACTCCCATGCGGGTCGCCGCCCTGAACCGCCGCGCAAGCCTGTCATCACCCAGCCCGCGCCAGCACCCTTCATCAAATTCTCCGATGATACGCCTGAGGATGATTGGGCGCCGGTCGTTACAAAATCCGTCAAATTTGCCCTGACGCGTAAACCTCAGCTCCTCTTCGTGGTGCAGGCCACTTGTCCGGCACCGGCAGATCTGAAGGGGCAGACTGACCAGTTACGTCAAGCCAGTGACACGACATTGCGATCCTTATTGACGGTGATGCGCGCAGCGGGGGCGGATGCCTCCCAGATCTTGATTTCGGCGCGCGTGCAGCAAAATGTCGCCCATTGCGTTTATCATATCGATCCACAATGAGGCGTTGCGGCCCGTTGGCCTATCTGCCTCGACCCGACCCCGGACGCGCCGCTAACCGCTTCGGGGTAGGCCGTCGCCAAGTCATGAAGGGACCGGATAAAACATGGCGATCAAAAAAGATATTTGGCGCACTGGACTTTGCTTCGCGCCGGTCGATGACATCGTGACGATGGGCGGTTTCTCAGGGTTCGACGTGACCTGGCTTCCCGATATGCCCCGCTCCTACCAATTTCGGGCCGATCCGTTTGGCTTGAGGCTGGGGGATAGTCTGCATCTTTTCAGTGAAGTATTCGATTATCGGGACCGACATGGGCGCATTGAGTGGGCAGCACTTGATGCGAAGGGGCTCGTCATCGAGTCGCGCATTGTCCTCGAAAAGCCCTGGCATTTATCTTACCCGCAGGTCTTTGCGGCAGAGGGTGAGATCTGGATGCTGCCGGAGGCCTTCCAATCCGGGAAACTGACGCTTTACCGCGCCAGGATCTTCCCGGATGAATGGGAGGCAACATGCGATATTGCGCTCGGTGAAGACGTTGCCATCGATGCGACGATGTTGAATTTCCACGGCATGTGGTGGCTGTTTTACACGCCGCTCCACGCGATTCAAAGCGGGGTCAATGCGCTGCATTGCGCCTATGCGAATCGCCTGACAGGGCATTGGACGCGACATGCTGGCAATCCGATCCGGGTTGATCATGCCAGCGCCCGACCGGGCGGCATGGCGGTTGAAATTGATGGCAAGGTGATGCTGCCGGTTCAGGGTTGTGTGGGGGGTTACGGGCGTGGCGTCCGCCCCTTATTATGGTTTGACAGTTTGAGTCCCGCCTCGGTGAACCTCTCCTGCGGGCCGCGCCTTAATCCGGCCCCCGGTTTCGCGCCTTACCTTGAGGGGCTCCACACACTCTCCGCCTGCGGCGATCTGACTTTCTTCGACGTTAAGAAATGCACGCTCTCGCCCAATCTTCTCATTATTGAAGCTCGTCGTGCCCTCCGTAACCGCGCAGCGCGACGCCACCAGGACGTCTGAATTACGAGGGCGTCGGCTGCGCGCGCTCGGCCTTTGATGGCCCAGGGCGTACATCGCCGCGCACTCCAGATCCAATAGATCAACACGGCGAAATTGCAGATGGCTGCCGTATAACACGCGCCGGTGAGCGAAAATCTGCGTGTCAGCACCACTAATATCGGGAAATAGAGAAGAAGCAGGATCGAGCGCGAACGCACCAGGCGCGACACATGTCCCATGACAATCAGCATCGGCTCAAGCGGTACGATTAACAGGCTGAACGCTGCTGCCACGAGCATGATCGATATATAATGGGTGCCTCCCTTAACGTGCAGATGCAGCATCAGGGCGAATATCCCCCCCCGCCGGGCGGAAACAATCAGCAACGCGACAGAGACAGCGCAGAGGATGGCGAAAATCTTCCAGGTGACGCGGGCCAGGCCCTTCCAGTTTCTTTCCGCGCGCAGACGCGTCAGTTCCGGATAAAGGACGGGTGAGAGGAGTTGGGCCGGGGTTACAATCCCATCGGCGATCTGGCGGCAGATGCGGAAGATCGCGGCTTCCGCCAGGCCGAGGAGGTTCCCGACGATCAAAGTGCTGACATTACCGGCGACGAGGCTGAGCGTCTGATTGAGGCTGGTCGAGCGCGTGAAGGCCCACATTCCTTCAAGCCGCCACTTCCAATTCAGCGGGGTGCTTTGCCAGTCGAGGCGGATATGCGCGTCCTTGCGCAATGTGCGGATCGCGAAAAATATGAAGAGCGCGAATCCAGTAGAACCGTCCCGCCCCAGACGGCGACAAAAAAAGGCAGCGTCATATGCGCAAAGAAACCGATCGCCGCGCCGAATGTGCGGAACAATGCCGTCGCCGAATCGGTCGCGGGCACAAGAGCGAATCGCCCTGTCAGGCGTAGGACGCTCTGCGCCCAGCCTGTATATTTGAAAGGGCAGACAATCTAGATAGGCAAAAGCGAGCAACCGTTCCTGCGACGTCCAGCCTGACGTAAAGCTGTAGAAAATGATACTGACCAGACCGAAAATAACGGCCGCCAGGGCGGAGAGGAGATCGAGCCGGATACAGAACCCGATGACCTGTTTCAACAATCCCTTATCACCCGACTTGAAAGGCGCATCGTCAAAATGGATCATCGTCTGCCACGATTGTAATCGCGTGATGGTTGAAGCCGTCGTTGCAAGCGAATGAATCAGGATGAGGATGCCGAAATCGCGCAGTCCCAATGCACGGATCGCCAGAGAAATATAGACGAAACTGCATATTGCGTTAGCCATGCGCCCAATTGTCAGAAAACTGACATTGTTGAAAATGCGCCGATAAAGAATTGAATGCGCTGACATGATTGTCTTTTGCCGAATGACGTCACAAAAATAAAGGTTCAGTTTGCTCTCGGGGCGGCCTAGAGCCTACAATATGGCAGAATTACATGAGTCTTTATCGCAATTCAGAACGCGGAAGTAAACCATTGAAGTTGCAGGAAACTCATCATATCTCACTTTGGAGAGGCGCTATGCCGGGTTGAGATGTCCTATCTAACGGGGGAAATATGCTGGCGCCATCCTATCGGAAATGGCCTGAATCGCTATGGACACACGTGACTTTGTCCCCCGTTTCGGGCCCAACCCTCCTTTCCCTCAACGAGGCGCTGGCGGCACGGTTGGGGCCCGATGCGACGTGGCTCGCCTCACCGGAAGGTGTGGCGATACTCGCAGGGTGCCATATGCCGGCGGGCGTCCTACCCGGTGCACAAGCCTATGCCGGGCATCAATTCGGGCAGTTTGTGCCCAGTCTGGGTGATGGGCGCGCCGCGATCGGGCCGGTTTTGCGAGAATATCTTCTGAGTGAATCCATGCACGCCATGGGCGTTAAGACGACGCGCGCCCTAGCCGCGGTCGCGACAGGGGAAGACGTGCTGCGGGAACGCGCCTTGCCGGGCGCTATTTTGACGCGGGTAAGTCGCTCTTATTTACGGGTGGGATCCTTTCAATTTGCGGCGTGCAGCGGCGACGTGACCGCCTTCCGGGCCATGGCGCTTTTTGCCACAAATAACCTCTATGCCGGTTGGCCGCCGCGCCGGTGATGCGAACCTTGATATTGACGCGTTGCGCGTCCCCTTATTCGGCGCCGTTGCGGGTGCGCAGGCGGATCTCATTGCGCATTGGATGAGTCTCGGCTTTATTCATGGTGTCATGAACACCGATAATATGTCGATCGCGGGGGAAACAATCGATTACGGGCCCTGCGCCTTTCTGGACAGCTACGTGCCTGACAAAGTGTTCAGCGGGATCGATGTAAGGGGGCGAATGCTTTTCAACCGCCAGGCGGATGTCGCTCGCTGGAATCTGGCGCGTTTCGCTGAATCGCTGCTTTTCTCGGAGGATGATGCCGCCATCGCACCATTGCGCGATATCATTGACGATTTTCCGTCGCGTTTCCAACGTCGCTATCGCGGCCTCATGGCGTAAAAACTGGGATTGCCCGGATGTGATGCGGAAGACAACGTGCTCATTGATGGCTGTCTGGAAATACTGACAGAAGAAGCAATGGATTATACGCTGTTTTTCCTTACTCTGCCGGATCGGGTCACGAATTTCGGGGGTGAGATTTCCCTTCACAATCCACATGCTTTCAAGAGTTGGGCTGAAAAATGGGCAGCACTAGCGGCACATCACCCGGGTGGGGGCAAAAAGCGACGGAAATGATGTCACGGCACAATCCCGCCGTGATCCCGCGTAATCATCAGGTTGAAAAAGTGATCGTCGCGGCAGATGGCGGTGATCCGCAGCCGTTTCATCAGCTTCTTGACGCTGTGACCCGTCCCTATCATCGGAACGCGGTTTTTGAGCAGCCTCCGACGAAGGAGGAAGAAGTCCACACCACATGGTGCGGCACCTGAAAAGCGGAAGAACTGCGCGATTTTATCGATGTCAGAGCTCCGCGCCAGCGGGTGAATAAGCAAATGAAGCCTCCAGAAACTGCTCATCCTCTCCGGCAAGGCAAAGCTCCAGAAGCACGGGAAGTGTGTTGAAACTGCCCGTCCGGAGGTGGAAGTGGGTCAGGCATTCATCCTGGCACCTTACCCAGCACCAGCTCTCGCCGCGCGCGCCTTCTATAAAGCTGACTGCTTCATGCGCGTCGTGATTATGGATCGCGGTCAGATAGGCCAGAGTCTCCTTAATTTCGTAATAACGGTTCCAGAGCCGCGCATAAGCATCGCCTTTGAGATTCAACGCATCCAGCTTGACCGCAAATCGAGGATCATTTCGCATGAGACGGAGGTCCCCCTTATAACCGGAGGTCCGCCCATTCACGCCGCGCAGAAGATGAGTCTCCGCCCGATGACGCGGCATAGTGGCGCGGCGCGTCAGCACCGTCTCCGCGTGGGAAATGAGTTTGGCGAGCAGAGGAAGGCACGCCGGAAGGTTGGAAAGGATCGCCTTCGCCAATGCTGCCGCGTCGATTGCCGGTGACATGCCGCCCAGCAAGATGCAACCCATCATGTGATGCCCACCCGCATGTTCCGCACAGGCCTGTTCGCATTTTCTTAAAATCAGCGGCCGCATGTGTTTCCAGAAGATCCTGCCCGGTGAGGCGCGCCACGGTGATGATCGATTCGAAGTGGACGCGGAGACGCTCCACCTCCGCGAGGATCAAGCGCCCATCCCGGTCACGCGGTGAAATCTCAATCCCGTGACAGGCTTCCAGAGCCTGCGCCATCACCAGCGGTGCGCTGACGGTCTCACCTGATGCCAGTCTGCCGACCATCTGAAGCGCTTCCGTGATCCGTTTTTCCAAAAGGCGCTTTTGCAGGCCCCGATGAGACCAGCCGACCCTCAGGCCGGAGTGACATTTCCCGAGAAGACCGGGCCGGGATGTGGGCGTAAAAAGGGAATCACGTGTAAGTTGGGCGGAGGGGGCGGCTGCCGGTAAGGCGCGGCGGGAAAGCGGCCAGACGCTCAGCCACTTTTCGTGGTCCAGAAGAGGCTCATCACTCAGCGCGTCGAGCGGCATCGCGCCCCCCAAAGTTCCAGCGCCACACGTTCTGCCAGGCTGGCGGGGCGCGTGGCGTGGGACAGGCCGAAATAACGTCGATCAATGAGCGGTGTGCTGTAAAGTACGGGTGATTGACGGTCCCAGCAAAGGTGATAGGCATTGTCATCATCACACCAGAGACCGATAAAATTCCCGGAAGGTGCCGCCGCCAGATCGCGCCATTGCTGTTCCGTCAGATGTCGATGAAATGAGCGCTCAGATGCGCGCTTCCCCCTTTCCGGCATGGTCATGGCCCGACCCCGTTCAGGAACAGGTCGTGCGCGACAAAAATGGGGCTTGTCAGCCCGAGTGCAAGCAGCAGCCAGAGATTGACGCGCGTCTGCCATGCAAGGGTGGGCGGCCAAACCGGGCGCCGCAACGCAAATTGGCCGAGAATAATGATCAAAAGCGCGGCGCCGAAAGCGATTGAAAGGGTGTTCATCGCCCAGAAGAGGGCAAGGGCCGCCGAAAGTAAAGGTGAAGGCGGCAGGAAGGATTCCATCCAACGATCCATATGGGCGGAAGGATTGATGTTTTCAGCAAGGCAAAGTGCCAGAATGAACACAATCATCGGCGCGCCGAAATGGGGCATGACGGAGGATAAAGCGACGAAGCACCCGCAAAGATTGATCGTCGCGCAACCCTGAAGAAATAACAACGTCGCAGCGATGAGACTGACAGCGATCACGACTTCCTGCACCGCGGCAATTTCATGAATTTTCAACAGCCCTGACACGGCGGTCAGGACGATGCCGCAACGCAGCATTGTCACCAATGCGGACTCCGCGGACGTCTCGCTCGTACGTCTGAATCCCGAAAGCAGCACCGTAAACCCGGCGGCCATGAGGACCTCACCGATATGAGCCGGGTGGTGCGTCTCCGGCCATGTCATGCCGGTGAGGGCGGCGCCTGTCAGCAGCGTGATGCAGGCGCTGATAAAGATGTGACTCCAGCCCAAAACGGGGCGCACATGTGCTGCATTGCGGAGCACGACAATGATCAGCGCAAAAGTTATAAACGTGACGCCGACGACATTTGAGAGCCTGTCCGTGGCCAGACAGGTCAGGCTGGCGACGCTGCTGATGAGAAAAAGCGGGGCCATCCGGCGCATACCGGCGTCATTGAGTAAAGTCAGAAGCGGGAGGAATGAAGCGGCACAGAAGAGAATGCGCGGGACGGGTGGAACCGGGAGAAGAAAGAGCGCGCTCATCAATGCGAGCGCAAAGCCGATCGCGGCAAATGCCAGGCCGAAGGAACGTTGTTTGCCACGCGGGACGAGCGCCATGGTGATCGCCGCAAAGACGGGCCAGGCTTTCACGATAAAGAGGAGCGGCGCGTCAATCACGGTAATCCCCCTCCAAAGGCGGCCATGTGACTTTCGGCAGTGAAAGACGCGCGATGATGAAAAGGCCGCACCAGACACTGAAAGCCACGTAAACGAAGGCGGCATGCGCCGTCAGCGCAGAGAGAAGAAGCAGGCCGTTCATCGCGCAGAAAAGCCCGATAAACTGGGCCGCTGCTTGCTTTAGAATGATGCTGGCGATGCCGCTGATGATCATCATCAGTGCGACGCCCGACGGCGTGAAAATCGGGCACTGCATGGCGAGGGGAAAGGCGAGGCCCAAAGCACCGGCGCGCGCCAAGAAACGTTGGACCCCATCCTGGCCCCCATTCTCTATCGTGACATCCTGATACGCGGCAGCGCGCAAGAAAATCGCCGTGGCGATATTCACCAGGAGGATGAGAAGGCCAGTCATGACGCCGAGCTGGCTTGTCCTGAAAATGACAGCAAGGCTGGCACTGAGAAAGGCGTTCAGGATCAGAACATTATACCCGCCACCTATTCCGAGAAGCGTAGCGGCAATCGGGAGGCTGAAGACCGGCATCATCGCAACATCCTCCCCGATAAAATCGTCAGCATCGCGACACAAATGAGCGCAATGCGCGGCCACAGATGGGGCTTGTGATTCAGAATCCGCCAGATTGCCATGATCATGACAACCGCACAAACGCCCGCAAGAGGTCGCAGGATGAGCGCGGACACAGCTGTCATAAATCTGAACTGCATGATGCAGTAGCCTGACGGGTAAATCAGGTTCGACGCCAGGAGGCACCAGCCGAAGCGATTAAGGTCGTGGCTGAATTTAAATATGGCGCGGTCCCGGCCCGGTTGTGCATGCAGCAGGAGATCCTGCGTGTCAGGCGGCACGGGGCCGTCAATCATGGACATGATCAACACCCAGCCGAGGCAGAAAACGCTTCCGGCAAGGGGGGAGTAAAATCCGTCAGTTTGGGCGAGTGGATGGTCCCCGAGATCGGTCGGGTATGGGAAGCCGATGGCGATGATCAATCCCGTGATGGCAAGGAGAGGCAGGATCATGACGACGAAGCGCACAGATGAGAGAAATTGCGCTTCCGCCTGCTTGATGGGCGGCGCACCCGGCCCGCGCTGCGTCGCGACATACCAGGTTGGGAGAAGGGCCGCACATAAAAGGAGCCCCGCCGTCATGGGCACGCCAATCGCGGAAAAGGCATATTTGAGTGTGAAAAAAGGCAGGATGGCGATGGCCAGACTGTTTGAGAAGATGGCGAGAAGGGGCGGAAGGGAGATTTGACCTTGATGGCGCCAATTGCGGGTAATCTGATGCCATCGACATTTATCGCTAAAAGGATGACGGCCCGCAAGGATCCGGCTCATAACGCGGAAAATATCGTAAAAAACGGGCGCGCTTAGCCAGCTGACACAAATCAAAGCAACGATCTGGACCGTGATCCAAACGCCTACGGCCATGAAAATGCCCCCCGGAAGCCGACGACCATGAGCGCCAATAAGACGAGAAAAAAGATGATTTTAACCAGATAATCGCCTTGTGCTACCCTTTTATTTATAAAATAAGCTGAATCTATTGCAATCGAACGAAAAAATTTACGGTACTCTAAAATAGACCGGAGTAAATTTCTATTCGTTCTGAAATGATGTCGGAAATCTCCTGTAAAACGCTCATTTTCAACTAATATTCGATCTTCACTACTAAGCTGGACATGACGGACAATCTGACGCAACAGCAGGATCACAAAGAGGAAACTCAATATTATCGGCGTCCACCAGATGAATGTCCCACTAAATTCAAATCCGAAAAGTCGCGCCACAAAAGTGTGGTCGCCCAACGGGCTTGCTGGGACGGATAATGCATTCCCGACAAGTCCCAGACAGGCGCCCGGTATCAGAATGGCAGTCAGAGAGATGGCGCGGGGGAAGAAATTTTCTTCCCCGGATCCGGTCGGCGTTGGTGGTGTAGTCAGAGGTAAAATAAAGAGGTGCGCCAGGGTGTGTCCAAAAATTAATATTGGCAAAACCAGTAATAAAGCGGCCTTCGGCATTGACATGGCATAAAGGCTGAAAGCCAGAACACCGTAGGAAGCGGCGATAAACATCGGCAAAGGGGGAAGGGGCAGAGTCAGAAAAGAGGATGACAGCGTGCGTCGGGTTGAAGTGGCGGGCAGGATGATCATCGCCATCAGAAAAGCGCGCGTCGCATTGATCGCGACCCCGTCAAGGTGATCATGTCGGGCCATGAGCGTTAATCCCAGCACGAGAAGGGGCCATGTGCGGATGCCGTTACTTTGTCGCTCCGTTACCAGAAAAATGGCGGCGGCGATGAACAGAAGAGACACCCAGGGCGCGGAGAGGGCTGCTGGCAGGAGGTGGACGCACAGGGCAAAGCCGATGACGGGCGCAGTCGCAAAACCCACCAGGGCGGCCAGGGCCGCGCTGACGCAGAAAGCGGTCGGCAGGGCCGTTGTCAGGGGATGAGAGGCGATGAGGAGCGCGCCAATCACACAAAAGGTGCGCGGAGAGAAGCGCCGCAGCTTTTCTGTCGGCGCGGTGAGAAGGTAAGTGCCGCCCGCGAAGAATACCATCTCCACCGGGTGGCGACTGAAAAGCATCGCGAGTCCGGCGAACTGACCGAGCCGCCCGGCGATCGCGCGTTCCTCAAGGGTCGACAATATCCAAAGCAGCACCCAGCTTGCGGGCATGATTGTCGTTCGGGTCTGAGGTTCGGCTTCAGTAACCAGCACGTAAATGAGGGTGAGTAAGAGCTGTAATGTCGAGACGATGATCGGCCCACGCCGCGCGAGGGTCGGCATGTGACTTGTTCTGACGACACCTAGGAGCGTGACGAGAAGGAGGGCACCACGCAAAATATCAGCGATACTTGTCACGATCGTCGTTGATACCTTTCGAGCTCAGCCAGAGTGTCCCACCTTACTGCATGAGATGAACACCGGATTCAACTTGGCCCGATGACAAGAGGGGCTTTCAGATCATCTCCAGAGACCGTTTCTGTTTCGGCGGTGCAAATACCGCGTCGAGCGCCGCCAATGATGCCGATGAAAGATGAATGTCACTGGCGAGGACGTTCTCCCGCATGTGCTCCGGCGAGGAAGTGCGCGGGATCACGACCAGATTTTCCTGCCGTAAAACCTAGGCGAGGGCAATCTGAGCTGACGTGGCCGGCCCTGCCGGCGTCTGGTAATCCTGCGCGATGGACTGGCATGTGGGATGTTGCAGGAGCGTGCCATCATGCCCAAGGGGGGCAAGCAACCGCCTTGATGCGATGTGCCTCCAGCTTCGACAGAAGCTCAAATTCCGTCCCGCGATTTCGAACGTTATAGAGGACCTGGTTACAGGCGCAATCCGGCGTTAGAGCCACGACTTCTTCCATATCCTCGACATCGAAATTTGAGACGCCCCAATGGCGGATCAGTCCGTCCGACTTCAGTTTTTCCATCGCTTCGATCGTTTCGTGTAGCGGAATATGCCCGCGCCAGTGAAGCAGATAGAGATCGAGGTAATCCGTCTTCAGGCGCTCAAGGGAGACGCGGCAATGGCGTTGTGTCTCTTCGAACGTCGCATGGTTCGGCATGATTTTACTGACGAGAAACGCATCCTGCCGCCTCTCCGCCATGACGTCACCGATCAGCGTTTCGGACCGCCAATTTCCATAGATCTCGGCGGTATCGATCATGGTCAGACCTGCATCCAGCCCCTCATGAAGGCAGGTGATCTCCTCTTTATAAGTCACTCTGGAGTCACCGAGGGACCACGTGCTCATACCGAGCGGCGCAACGCGCGCGCCGTCGCGTGTTTTCATCTCGTCTCCTCCACCGCATTAATGGCTGGCGCGTGCGTCGACAAAGTCGAGGGGTGAGGAAAAGGCGGGCCGGTGGAGGCCGGGGCGGGGCGATTGCGCTAATCATGTCTGGCCCGAGCTTTAGCGACTTTGGCAGGCGCTGCTTTTGCCGGACTGCGCGGACGTGGCGCGGGTTTCGGCGCTTTGCGGGTCTCCTTGGATGGCGATTTTGCGGTTGCCTTGACCGGTGTTTTCGCGGCGGGTCTCGCCGTGCTCTTCTTTCGGGCACTTGCTATTTTGGCTGGGGCTTTCACAGCTTTTTTGGGCGCGGCTTTTGCCGGGGATCTGGTTGCAGAAGCCCCTTTTTTCTTCGACGCGACTTTCACGGCCGGGTTTTCTTTTTTCGCCGCATTTTCGGCCGTTTTCGGCGTCGCTTCAGGGGCTTTCTTCGGCTTGGCGGCGGCCTTGCGGGGCTTTTTCGGCTCCGTCATCCAGGGTGGGAAGATATAGACACGCCGTTGATTCATCGCGCTGCGGGATGCTGCGGCCCGCGTATAGACGCGCCGTCTCGCCCGCATGACCGCGCCGAGCGGCTAGTGTTCAATCAGCCCATGCTAGGGGGCGAAAGAGAGTGCGTCATCAATGGCGCGGGATAACGCCTCCGACCAGCCTTCCTGAGGGGGCACAGTGAGTGTTGCCACAATCAGATAGGGATTATTCTCTTCCGGCCAGACGACCGACGCATCCTCGATGGGATTCATTTCCTCATCCCGACGCAGTTGCGCGCGCAGCGTCCAGCTCCCGCCCTCCTGACGCATAACATCCGCGACGGCGTTTCTTAACGCATCCGGGTCGGAATCAACGTTCAGCATTTTTTTTGGAAAGGGCCTGGAAGTTTTCAGACTTCGGAAAAATGCCCAGTTTCGCCACATAACGGCCGAACCTTATCGGCGCCTGTGTAAAAAACACTCTCTCAGAGGATGGGTCGGCACGTGGCCGCCCAAGACGTCAAGCGGCGTGACAGGGCAGCCAAATCGGGTCGCGACCTTCTGGATCGGCCGGAAGACGCGCGACATGGTCGTCTTCATCCACAACATGCGCTCCGTCGTCAGGGCGAGCAGCCTGAGAGAATGAAGGAATTTTCTGGGTGAAGGGGCAGAAAAGGCGCGTCCCGTCGCAAAGAGGAAATCTTGCACCTGATGGTTTTTCGCCTCAGGCAGAAGCTCACTCTTCACACCCGCAATTTTGACGGCAAATCCCCGCGGGACGGATACTGTGTCGGGCAACGGGTCACCGGGAATTGTGGAGAGCCTTATCGTCGCCTCATAGGAACCCGGTTTGGCGAAGAGGCCTTGCGCCAGCTCACGCGGGAGATCATCATGGACGGTCAGGATGCCGCGCAGCAAGCCGATGCTTTTGACATGAACGCCGCGACCCGCGCGGGCGCGCTTTTTGAAAACAAGTTTCTCAATCTTGACGATGGTGGATAACGGGCCTTCCTGTGTTTTTTCCTCATCATCCGACTTGTGTTCAAGCCCGGGATCGAACGGGATGGCATTGCGCACACTATTGCTCCTGGTGATGAATTACCGGAGGGAAAACAGTTGACAAAGTCACTCGTTGCATTTTGCTATTAACATTGTGACGTATGAAGCACGGTTTTCTGCGGGTTTCGGTTAAATCCGGCGAAGCAGAATTGATTTCTGCGACTTTAACGCAACAATCCGGATGGCAATTCTGCTGAAAAATAAGAGGCCCGGGAAATTTTTCCTTAACCTCTCTTGCTGAAGTTTTGAAACTGTATAACGTTAGCACTTCTGCACGTGCGTGTCCGAGGGGCGGGACCGCATATTGACCGTCAAACACTGGCGAGAAACATGAAGTTCACGAAAATATGCCGGATCAAACCGGGCCCTGATTTCCCTCAATTTCTGTTGCGCAGCCTGTTCGGCGTTGCGGCCATGTGCGGTTTCGAGGATGTCGCTCGCGCTGCCGCCCCGTCAGAATGTCCCGCACCGCGCGCCGAGATCATGAGGGGAAACGTCGAATCGGCCGCCAGCGCACCATGCGGCAACACATCCTGCCCCGCCGCCCCGTCAAATGGGGATACGGGATGGGTTTGCGGGGGCATGAGCATATTAAAGTTAAAGCACGCACGGATGCTCTTGCCCGGCAATCTGAAATCGGGGGTCGCCTCGGGCTAAGTCTTCAACATAATCCAGCGACAATCGACGTCGTCAGTCATGATTTGATGGCGTCACGCGGATATATGAAATCGACTGACGCCGCGGCGGCGGCCCCGGGCGTGACGTGGGGCGGTGCGCCGGGCAACCCCAGTCAGTTTGTGGTGCGGGGTTTTCTGTCCAATCAGATCAACGTTCTGCGTGACGGCATTTATCTTGGTCCGTCGACGATGGTGACGCGTCCTTTCAACAGCTTCAATCTCGACTCCATGCAGGTCATGCAGGGACCGGCATCTCAACGCCCATTGCGAAAAACCTGGCGGCGCGGATTGATTTCAGCCGAACATCGTCGGATGGATATGTGGAAGGTGCAACGCCGCATAGTAATGACCTGACCGCCTCGGTTTTGTGGGCACCCTCGGAAAAATTCCGGGCGCGGCTGGGCGTGGATTACCTCTCGGATAAACTCTCCACTTATTATGGCGTGCCGCTTGTGCCGCTCTCCGTCACCGGTCAACGTGGGGGGTGCTGCACAGCGCCAATGGGTTGGGCGTCACGCGCGGCATTTTGTGGAAGAATTATAATATTCGCAACCCGGTCGCGGACTTCGTAAGCGCCATGCCGACCCTGCATATGACATGGCAGCCGAACCACGCCCTCGAATTCCATAATAAGACCTATTTTTATTACGCAAAACGGCGCTGGGAAAATGCGGAAAATTACAATTATGTCGCTGCAAACGGGATAACCGACGGTGCGGGGCAGCCAATCGCGCCGGAGCGGATCGCGCGGGATCGATTTTATGTCTATCAAAGTCAGTATCAAGTCGGCGATACGCTGAACCTGACCTATAAAAACCGCATTTTCTCCCGCCCTAATCGGTTTGTGTTGGGTGGTGACGCTTATTATCTGCGCTTCATCCGCAATGCGGGGGCGTCGCCAACGCCTTACATGGATAGTGTCGGCATTGATCAGACAAATGCGGGCGCTTTCGGCCCGTTTCCGGGGCAGTTTCCTCATTCGAAGTCGCCAGCGACCCTCACCGACGCCGCCATTTTCATGGAGGATGTCTGGACGGTTCTCCCCAAACTCCGCATCGTCATCGGTGCCCGCTACGATTGGCTGACGGTGAACCGGCAGAATTATCGCCAATGCGGGTGAGCATACCTCTCGCGGCATTGAGTGGGCCGGGCATTTGCGTCTTGACCGGCATTGGCGCTTCGATGCCAATCTCGCTTACACAGACGCGCATTATGGCGCGGGCTTCCAGTCATCGCCGGGCGTCGACGCGTCCTTCAAGCAAGTGCCTGATGTGCCTGGCATGACGGCAAATCTCTGGGGTGTATGGTCTCACCCGAGAGATCTGCCGATTGAATTCGGGGTCGACATGCAATATGTCTCAGCGCGAAAAGGGAATTACACGAATACGCTGACCCTCAATGATTACGCGCTCGTCAATATTTATGCGGCGTGGGATGTGTATAAAAACATCCGCCTCTATGGCCGCATCGATAATCTTGGCGATAAACGTTTCGTGCAATGGGCGGATACAAGTTACCCATCAGAAGTCATTATCGGGACGCCAAGGACCTTTTCCTTCAATATGCAGGCACAATTTTGACATTGCCGTTCATCAGAATGGACGTCACGAGGGATGGTCAATCACGCGCCATTCTTCAGCCTTTCCGGGCGGAAATTGCTGAAGGCGCGCATATCGGGGCGATCGGTCCAAATGGTGCGGGCAAAACGACGTTTCTGCGCGCTCTCTCTGGGCTGGATCGCAGCCCGCATATCTCGGTCGCGATTGACGGTCAGAATCTATCGGACATGCCCCGCCAGCAAATCGCACGGCTGATTGCCTTCCTGCCTCAGAGTGATGAGGCCGATGGGACATTTCGGGTCAGGGATTACATTTCCCTCGCGCGACTGGCCGTGCCGGGTTGGCATGAGGGCTTGATGCAGGCAGCCGCCGCTACGTGCGGCATCACCGACCTGCTGGATCGTCAGCTGGGCGCTTTATCGGGCGGAGAACATCAGAAAATTATGCTGGCGCGATGCCTCGCGCAACAACCCCGCATCCTTTTGCTGGATGAGCCGACGAACCATCTGGATGTAGCGTCTCGGATAAAAATCCTCCATCTGCTCCGGGACCTGCCCATCACCGTCATCTGCGTCCTGCATGATCTCGCTCTCGTGTCGGAATTCGCGTCTCAATTATTGCTTTTTGACAAAGGTGCTCTCATTGAAAAACCGCGTCATGACGCGGTTTTTCAATCTGATGATTTCAGGACGGCGTTAGGCTTGTCCGCCACGGAAATCGATGTGATGGTGGGAGGTGGGGATATGTCTTCGCGCCGCACCCATGAGAGGCTGGCGAGCCGCCTTCCTTACTCTGTTCCTCTTCCTGACGATGCGGGAGGCGGACGCGGCGCCGTCCCAATATCCCCTCACCATCTCCAATTGCGGCGAGGATATTCTCATTCCGCGGAAGCCACATTGTGCAATCTTCCACGACGTGAATATCGCGGAGATGGGTTTCGCCCTGCATCTCCAGAATGAGATGTGCGGGGTGACCCGTATTTCCGGCTGGAATAAAGAGACACCTTCTTTCCACAAACTCCGTGGAAACGTGCCTGAACGCGCACCGCGTTATCCAAGCCTGGAAACGATCATTGCATCCCATGCTGATCTCTTCATAGCGGGGTGGAATTACGGCATGAATGTAGGCGGTGATGTGACGCCGGAGAGATTGGCGCGCCACCACATCCCCGCCATCGTCCTGTCGGAAAGCTGTCTGCGCCAATGGCATCATCCGCATCTTCCCGTCACATTAGACGCTTTGCTTTACAGCGACCTGCTGCGCTTGGGCCGCATCTTTGACAGGCAGGATGCAGCGCAGTCTCTGGTCGCTTCCATGAAGGCCCGTGTTGCGGTGGTTCGGGCACGCATTAACGGGCAACGTGC